>JBGSJY010000716.1:0-2522 GCA_041741515.1 Pirellulales bacterium
CTCCCGACCGGCGCGGTCATCGTCTTCCTAATGGCGGGCCCCGCGACCAACGCGGCCACGATCGGCGCCATCTATCGCGGCCTCGGCTGGCGCCCGCTCGTCGCTTACCTAGCGGCCATCATCGTCGGCAGCATCGCCGGCGGATTGCTCTATGACGCTTGGCTCGGAAGCGCCAGCCTGTCCCTCGCGACAACCGAGCACCACCATCACCACGAGCACGGCGGCGCGTGGTGGGAGGTCGCGGCGGCGCTATCACTCGTGGCATGGATCGCCTGGTGCGCGGTCCGCGACTTGAAGAAAACGTCGACCCACGAAACGCCTCTCGCCGACGTCGGCAAGCCCACGTGTTGCAACGCCGAATCGGAAGTCAAAACCGGTCGCCACTAAATTTACCTGCCGTGCGAGCCCCGCGACATCAGTCCAGGGAGTGAAGTGGGCGCCCGCTTCCTTCCCCGGGCTAAACCATGCCGGCGAAGGCGTCGCGGGGCTCGCAGAAGCTCGTCTGTGCCGGGTGAATCGACACGGTTTGCATTCCCGCGTGAGCGGTGCTATGCTCCGCCTCGATTTGTGTGTTGGTGGTCGGCGCCGCGGATTGCGGCTCGCCGACATAACAGGGAACTCCGGTGCGATTCCGGGACGGCCCCGCCGCTGTAACCAAGCACGCTCCGCCAGAGCGGAGCAGCGATGAATCGGACCCATTCTTCATGCCATTGTCTGTGTGAGGCCGCTTGCGGCTTAGCCAGATGAGAAGGCTGGTCCCGACGGGCTTGGGAGTCAGAAGACCTACCAACACGTGGCATGCGGCGAGCTTCGAGGGGAAGCCACCGCGTCGTTAGGTGATCGCTGCGTCGAATCGGTCCGTCTGTAAAGCCCGTGCGCGGTCGCGCTCAGGTCGGCGGTGCGGGTCTGCGCGGCGGGGAGCGGTGACGTGCAGGCTGAAGACGCCAAGTTCGCCGTGGGAAGTAGGAATTGGGAGAACGGCGGCAAGCGTCCGTCTTCCCACTTCCCACTTCCGACTTCCAACTTCCGTCGCCCCAGTGCCTTCACGCTCGTCGAACTCCTGGTCGTGGTAGCGATCATCGGGGCGCTGGTCGCCTTGCTGCTGCCGGCGGTGCAGGCGTCCCGAGAGGCCGCGCGGCGCAGCGAGTGCGCCAACCACCTTCGACAGATCGGCTTAGCGCTCCAGCAGTACGCCGATCGCGGCGACGCCTTCCCGATCGGCTGCGAGGGGTGCGGCGCCTTTCCCGCCGGCCATCTCACCTCATGGAACACACGGCTCTTGCCGTTCCTCGAGCATCAGGCCATCGCCGACCTTTATGACGATTCTCTGCCGGCCAAGGACGCCAAGAACCGGGCCGCCGCCATCGTCATCGAGGAGTTCCTCTGCCCGAGCGAGCCCAACAGCCAACTCGTCGAACCCGCGGGGAAGTGGAGCGGCTGCGCCTACACGGACTTTGGCGGGGTCTTTGGCGTCGAAGGAACGGGCGCCGGGAGCGGCGGCGCGATCGACGAGGTGAACCTCGGCGTGCTCGTCTACGACACGTCGGTGCGTCTGGCGGACGTCACCGACGGCCTGTCGCAGACGCTCGCCGTCGTCGAATCGCGCGAGCGCCGCACCGGTGACACCGTGTGGATCAATGGCCACAACCTGCTGGCGCAGGAATCGACCGCCGGGGTGAACGCCGTTTCGAACCTCGGCGGTGACATCGGCAGCCCCCACCCGGGAGGCGCGCAGGGCGTGTTCTGTGACGGCCACGCCCTCTGGCTCGCCGACCACACGCCCCAACCAAAACTCAACGCGTGGCTCACCCGCGCCGGCGAAGAGGTTTTGCCATGAAGCGACTGCTCACCGCTGTCGTCGTGCTGGCGTCGGCCCTCCCCAGCCACGCGGCGCCCGTCACGTCGCTCGACGACGTCCGCTACTGGATCGGCGAGGGCGCCAATCGCGCGGCGATCGCTATCGATTGGGACGGCGACTCGACCGACGACCAGGCGGTTGTCTGGGGGTACCGCTGGGACGGCGCCCGCAGCGGAGAACAGATGCTCCGCGACGTTGTCGCCGCCGACGCCCGGCTCTACTCCAAGCTCGGTTCCCACTCGCTCGGCTTGGCCGTGCTCGGGCTGGGGTACGACGTCGACAACAACGGCGCCTTCGCGATCGACGACGGCACGCTCTTCGACTCCAGCGGGATTGCGGCAGCGAGCCTCTCCAACGCTGACGGCGCCGTCGCCACGGACGGCGACCTCTACGCCGAGGGTTGGCAGGACGCGTTCTGGCATTTCGCCGTCGGCGTGAGCGGCGCAGGGGGTCCCGTCTGGTCGACCTCGGGTTTCGGCCCCACCGCGCGCCAACTCACCGACGGCGCGTGGCACGGCTATGCGATCGCGGTGACGCTTAGCTCTACCGAGTTTCCGCAGAACCTGATCGCGGCCCAGCCTCCGAACGCCTCCGGCGACTTCAACGGCGACGGCCGTGTCGATGCCGCCGACTACACCATCTGGCGTGACGCGGCCGGCCCGGC
>JBGSJY010000717.1:0-1511 GCA_041741515.1 Pirellulales bacterium
GGCGCCCGTGGCGGCCGCGCAACGGATCGCCGACTTCCTCGCCGCAGGCGGGATCACCGGGCTGGACGTTGCGGCGATGGCCGGGGCCGTCGATCCGGGGCTCTATCGCAACCGCTCGGGCGACCGAACGCCCGCTTAAAGGGGCTTCGTGTGGCGAAGAGTTGCGTGCCCCGCGACGGCACAGTAGCGTGGCTGTTTTAGGCAACCATCGGCCGGCCGCGATGCGACACCCCGTCTTTTTTCAATCGCTCGCGGCTTTGGTCGCGGCCTCCGCGGCCGCCTCGCCGGCGGCGGGCTACAACAATAACGACCGTTGGGTCGTCACGGCCACGGACGGGATCGTTAGCTCCGGCTTGCCGATCACGCTGACGTGGGGCTTCGCCGACGACGGGACCCTGGTCCCAAATGTCACGCCCGGCGTCAACCGCGACAGCAACCTCATCGCCAAGCTCGATGAATGGTACGGGGCAGGCCCGGGGGGAACGGATCTGACCGAGCGGCCTTGGTTCGGCTACCTGGCGAGCTCCTTTGACCGCTGGGCGGAGGTCTCGGGCGTGACGTTCGTCTACGAACCCGCCGACGACGGCGCCAACCACAACGTCGCCCCGGGAATCACCGGCGTGCGCGCCGATGTGCGGCTGGCGGGCGGGCGTTACGACGGAACCATCGGCGCCAACATCGGGACGGCGGCCTACACTTTCGCTCCCGACTTGGGCGACGTCTTCCTCGACACCGACGATATCGCCTACTACAGCAACCCCACGAACAACGCGTTCTCACTGCGGCACACGCTGATGCACGAGCTGGGGCACTCGCTCGGCTTGGGGCATCTGACGAGCCGTGACTCGCCCGTGCTGATGGAGCCCTACGCGCAAACGAGCTTTGACGGGCCTCAGCACGACGACATCCGCGGCGTTCAGTACCTCTATGGCGACGCGCTGGAGAAGAACGGCGGCAACAACAGCGTAGCGACCGCCACCCCGCTAGGGACCATCGGCGACGGGGTGATGTCGATTGGCACGGATGGCGGCGCGATGCTCGTCACACCGGAGATGTCCGATTTCCTTAGCATCCATCGATCGAGCGATGTCGACGTCTTTTCGTTCAGCGTCACGGGGGCGTCGCAAGTGAACGTCACGGTAACGCCGCTCGGGTTCAGCTACGCCCAGCAAGCTCAGGGACTCGGTTCGACGACGATCCAGTCCGATCGCGTCGGCGATCTGGCGGTCGAAGTGCGCCGCGCGGGCCTCTCGCTGGGCGTCAGCAA
Source organism: Pirellulales bacterium (assembly GCA_041741515.1). GTDB lineage: Bacteria > Planctomycetota > Planctomycetia > Pirellulales > Lacipirellulaceae > Botrimarina. Next base: position 1,268 of record JBGSJY010000717.1, read on the forward strand.
CAGCGGTGGCCTCGGCGTCGCCGAGGCGTTGGATTTCACCACGGCGGCGGCCGACGACTTCACCGTCCACGTTTCGGGCACGACCAGCGCGACGCAGCTCTACCGGCTCGATATCGCGGTGACTTCGCTGGTCCTGCCGGGGGACTACACGGGCGACGGCCTGGTGGACGCGGCGGACTACACCCGTTGGCGGGACGCGGTCGGGAGCACCACCGACCTCACGGCCGACGTGGACGGCGACGGC
>JBGSJY010000718.1:0-3379 GCA_041741515.1 Pirellulales bacterium
CGCTTGATCTGCTGCCCGCCGTGGTGCTTGGCGCCGCGGTGCTGGCGTGGGTCGGCGGCTTCGACATCCTCTACGCCTGTCAGGACTACGAGTACGACAAGTCGGTCGGCTTGCGCAGCGTCCCCGCCAAGCTCGGCGTCCGCGGCGCCCTGCGGCTCGCTGCGGCTTGCCACGCGGTGGCCGTCGTGCTGCTAGCCCTCGTGACGCTGGTCTACCCACCCTTCGGCGTGGTCTACTGGACAGGCGTCGCCGCTGTCGCGGGCCTGCTCGTCTACGAGCACTCCCTGGTGCGCCCCGACGATCTAGCCCGAGTGAACCAAGCCTTCTTCCACGTCAACGCAGTGATCAGCCTCGGCCTGCTTGCGGTTGGTGTCGTAGACCTCCTACTTTGAACCAATAAGACTCACGCAAAGCCGCTAAGACGCAAAGGACTCAATTTCGCGCTTTCTTTGCGCCTTAGCGGCTTTGCGTGAGACTTGATCGACTTGAATAAAGAGCATGCTGCGAACTTCCTCCGAAATCCTCGCTCCCATCCGCGACAAGGTCGAAGCCGGCGAGCGGCTCTCCTTTGACGATGGCCTCTTGCTCGAATCGCCCGAGGTTCCGCTGCCGGAACTCGGTGAGCTGGCGAACTTGGTGCGCGAGCGCAAGAACGGCAACGCCGGCTACTACAATATCAATACGCACCTCAACGCGACCAACATCTGCGTTTATCGGTGCAGCTTCTGCGCGTTCCGCTCGGACCTTCGGCAGGCCAAAGGCTACTGGATGCAGGACGACGACGTCCTCGCCCGCGGCGCCGAGGCCGTGGCCAACGGCTGCACCGAGATGCATATCGTCGGCGGGCTGCACCACCAGGCGACGTACGACTGGTACCGCCGGGTGATCTCGCTCTTGCGCGACAACTGCCCCTCGCTGCACCTCAAGGCGTGGACGCCCGTCGAGATCGACTGGTTCGCCCGGCTCACGAAGAAGCCGATCCGCTGGGTGCTGGAGGACATGCGCGACGCGGGCCTGGGGTCGCTCCCCGGCGGCGGCGCCGAGATTTTTCACCCCGAGATCCGCCGTCAAATCTGCGAGCACAAGGCCGACACGCGCCGCTGGTTCGAGACCCACCGCGAAGCGCACCGGCTCGGGCTGCGGTCGAACTGCACGATGCTCTACGGTCACATCGAAGAGCCCCGGCACCGCATCGACCACCTCGTCCGCTTGCGCGAGCAGCAAGACGAGTCCCTGGCGGCCGGCTGCGAGGGATTCCAGACCTACATCCCGCTGGCCTTCCATCCCGAGAACAACAAGCTCGGCGTCGAGCGCAACATCAATAAGCCCTCGGCGCTGGTGGACCTGCGCCAGATGGCCGTCGCGCGGCTGATGCTCGACAACATCGACCACATCAAGGCCTACTGGATCATGCTCGGCATCGGCACAGCGCAGCTCGCGCTCGCCTACGGCGCCGACGACATCGACGGCACGGTGCGCCACGAGCTGATCTACCACGACGCCGGCGCGACGACGCCGGAGGTGATGAGCGTCGAAGACATCGAACGCATCATCCGCGAAGCCGGCCGCGATCCCATCGAACGCGACACCCTCTACCGCAAGGTCGACCGCACCGCGGAAGGGTTTACGCTCGGCGAGAAGATCACAGCCGGCGTCTAACGCGAATTTGAGAAGAGATTTACCACGACGGACACGAAGGACACGACGAGCGTCATGGCAGGGTTACGTTTGCCACAGTGACCGGACGTCGTGTCCTTCGTGTCCGTCGTGGTAAAAATCTGTATCCGGATTCGGCCGCCTGAAGAACTAGCGACGTAGGCCGGATCAAGCGGCGAAGAAAGCCTAACATCGCCATTCGTCACAGCCGCCGCGCAGCTCCGGCAGCACCATGCACGCTCTCGCTTTGCCGGAACGGCGCGGCGGTTGTCTCTTACGGAATTGAGAATCCAGCCCGCCGCTTGGTCCGGCCTACACGGCTTTCCGATCAGATCCGCAGCAGCCAATACAACGCGAAGCTTCCCTCGACCAGGGCGGTTAGCACCAGCGCAATCACGCCCGCCCAATGGAGCCAATCTCGCCGGACGAGGCGGCGAGCGTCGGACCAGCACGCGAAGAAGAGCAGCGGAAGAACCGCCACCGAGACGCCCAAACTGGCGTAAATGTGCGCGACGCTAATCCAGGACCTAACGATTCCATACAGCGCCAAGACGTGCTGAGGAACCAGCGCGATCAGGACAACGCCAAACATTGCAAAGATGCTTTTCCACCAGAAGTTGCCGGGCGTAAGCCAGCCGAAGATCAAGGACGTTATCCCGACGGCCGAACACAGCACCAGCTTCCGCAGATTCCAGGTGTAGAAATCGACGTACATGGAAGCGTGATAGAAGCGACCCAGCTCCAGCAGCAGTTCGGTCAGCCCTTGAATCAACGCGCCAATCGCGATGAACAGCAAAACCCAGTGCCCCGGAGCATACCGATCGCACTGACCAAAGCGCCACCACCGCGCGAGGACAATCAGCAAAGCGGTTAGGCCCCCGCGAAGAGCAGCGACGAACACCCCGTATAGAGTTCGCCCAGCCACGGCGCGTCGCCGGCATCGGCCTCGCCGCCACTCCAGCCATTCGTAACGGCGCCGGTGACGAAGAAAGCGACGGTGAACAGCAAGTAGTGCCCAATGCGCAGCCTCAGCGGAGGAACCGTGCTGCGCGGAGCAACAAGTTCCATTGAGGGGTCGTCAATCTCTGATTGCGGCTGCTCCGGCATCGGCAATTTTGTGTGAGCCCCCCAGCGAAAACGACGTAGGCCGGATCAAGCGGCGAAAAAGCCCACCACCGCCCTTCATCTCAACCGCCGCGCAGCTCCGGCGACGCCACGGACCGTGACGCCCTGCCGGGACGGCGCGGCGGTCGTCTCTAGCGATATTGAAACCCCAGCGCGCCGCTTGGTCCGACCTACACTCTATCCAGTCTGGCTTTCTCCTCCGGGCGCCCAAGTCCCTCCAACCATATGACTCTTCCTGAGTGCACTTGCAGGCAAGAAACCCCACGTATCGGCGCCACTATCCGCTCGCACTGGTCGGGACTGGGCCTCAATGATCTGGATACTGAGTAGAAGGTAATGCATCCAGGTTCGGCACAGGAACACCGTTCGATAATCTCGGTCGCATTTAAACTGTTCGCCACCTCGGTATGCCCTAGATCGGCCTTGTCGAACAACCCCCACCAACGCCGCGTAAAAGGCCGTCGGACGGAGTCCCATCTCATCAGGACCGACGGAGCGAGCGATGGCAGCGGTTGCTAGCGGGCGGAGGAAGCTGGTTTACCGGGTGACGAACTGGCGGGCGTACAACGAGGCGTTGGTGCGTCGCGGGGACGTGACG
>JBGSJY010000719.1:0-10110 GCA_041741515.1 Pirellulales bacterium
GTTGACCAGCGCGTTTCGACGCCATCCCAGCTTCTGGGCCGCGTCGTGCACCCGTTTCTGCGTGGCGACGGCGTATCGCTGCCCGTCCCCTCCGAGGATCCGCGACGCCGAAGTAAGCGATACCTTGGCCTCCGCCGCCACATCCTTGAGCCGAGCAATGGTCGAGGTTTTTTTGCTCATTTGCGAATCGATAGCGTGTTGCGTTAACTGGACCTCCCTAACGGCGAGGCGCTCGACCGACCCAGAGGCGTAGATTCATAGTAACTCGCGGCTAGCCGAGCGGAAATGGCGCCGCGATCAACACGTCAAGTACTGGCCGGTCGCGAGGCGTATCGGACCCTCCTCAGAGGTTTGGCCGTCGCTTTGCGAGAGGGCCCGCCCTTGCCGAATACGCAAGCAGGGGCGATCTCTCCGGTCGGGCAACGGGGGGGGCGAAGCCTTGGCAACAACCCCCGGCCGGCGGCACGAGGCGGATAATACGGGCGTCGTCGGCGAAAATACAATCAACAATTAGGGCCCCGCTTTGGCGACTACCGCATTTACAAGTAGTTGCAATTCGATTATCGTGATGGTCAGCCGGGGTTGAATCGCCGGAGCGGCGTCTCGATTGCGAACCTCTTCGGCCGATGCCAACCGCCAGACTTGAAACGCTCGACTACTTGCTGATGGCCGCCTACGTGGCGGCCATCGTGTCGTGGGGTCTTTGGCACACAAAGCGTCAGAGCCCCGAGGGCTACTTCCTGGGTGGACGCAGGATGCGCTGGCCGGTCATCGGCCTTTCGATGATCGCGATGTGCGTCTCGAGTTCATCGCTGGTCGGGTGGTCGGGCGACGCTTACGACACCGGCATCTCGGTCTTCAACTATGGAATCGCCGGCGCCATCGTGCCGATCATCTTCTTCGTTGTGTTTTTCTTGCCGTTCTACCTGCGGAACAAGATCTACACGCTGCCGGAGTTCCTCGAAGGACGCTACGACGCGCGAAGCCGCTATTACTTGTCGATAATCACGGTGATCGGCTACACGTTCGCCGACGCTGCGGTAGCCCTCTACGCGGGGGCGTTGATGATGCAGCTAATCTTCCCGGGCGTTGGCCTCGAGCCGCTTGTCTGGGGGATCGCCTTGATGGCGGCCTCGTACACGCTGATTGGCGGACTCGCCGCGGTGATGTGGGTCGATATCGTCCAGGCGATCGTGCTGATAGGTGGCTCGGCGGTGTTGACGGTGATCGCGTTCAGCAAGGCCGGGGGCTGGCAAGCGGTGATGGCTCAGACGCCGGCCGATCACCTCCATCTATGGCGGCCCGCGGACGACCCCTCGGTCCCTTGGCCGACGCTGTTTATCACGCTGCCGCTGCTGGGATTCTACTTCTGGGGGCTCAGCCAGGCGATGGTTCAGCGTACTCTTAGCGCGCAGGATATCGACCATGGCCGCTGGGGGAGCATCTTTGCAGCGGCTCTCAATTTTCTCGTGTTCTTCGTCATGGTCCTGCCGGGGCTTGCGGGCCGAGTCTTGTTCCCCAATCTCGAATCGGCGAACCAGATCTACCCGACCATGGTGTTTGAGCTGCTGCCTCCGGGGCTCACCGGGCTGGTGGTGATCGGCTTTCTGGCGGCGATGGTCTCGACGCTTAGTTCGATCCTCAACTCGGCCCAGACGCTGGTCACCATGGATTTGGTCAGCAAACTCCGGCCTGGGCTTTCTGGGAAACAGTTGGTTCTGGCGGGGAACGTTGCCGGATTCCTAATCATCATTTTGGCGGCGCTGTGGGCGCCTCAGATCGACCGATTCGGTTCGGTCGTAAAGTACTTCCAGCAGCTGTTGTCGTACATGGCGCCGCCGATTGTGGCCGTGTTCTTGGCCGGCTTGTTCTGGAAGCGGGCGAGCGCCACTGGAGCGTTTACAGCGCTACTGTTCGGGTTTGCTACGGCGCTAGCGATGGTGTTCTTTAAGCACCTGACGCCGCTGGCCGGGTGGCATTTTCTTTACGTCGCGCCGCTGATCTTTATCGCCTCGCTCGTGCCGCTGGTTGGCGTCAGTCTGGCGACCGAGCCACCGTCGGCCTCGACGGTCGAACGGTACGTCTGGCGTCCGGCGTTCTTCCAAGCCGAATCCGAGACGCTCGTCGGCGTCCCTTGGTTCAAAAACTATCGCGTTCAGTCGGCTCTGGTATTGATCGGGAGCCTGGGGTTCTTTCTTGTCTGGCGCTAAGGCGACCCAAAAACATGAGTGTTTTCAGAGCAATCGAGTCGGCCAGCCTGCCGCCGAAAAGTGGCGTTCGCCAATCGCCACACGACGGATATTCCTTGGTCCGGCACCACGCGAACCCGATCCTGCGGCCGGAGAAGCTCAACGCCTGGGAGAGCCTCGTGGTCTGCAACCCCGGGGTCTGGCTAGACGGAGACGGCGTCTTCCACATGCTCTACCGCGCCGCCGGAGACGATTCGGAGCATGTCATCCGTTTCGGATTAGCGACCAGCCGAGACGGGTTCCTCTTCGAGCGCCATAGTTCCGATCCGATACTCGGACCCAGCGTTGATGGACCCGATGCGGGATGCATCGAGGACCCCCGCATTGTCCGCCTCGACGGCCACTACTACGTCACCTACGCGTATCGGGCCCACAATCCGGGGCAGTACTGGCTCAGCCCGAACAACTCTGCCTACACCCCGGAGGACGACACGCTGCCCCCGCTGTTCGGCCACAACCTTACCGCATCGGGGCTGTTCGTCTCGGAAGACCTGCGCACCTTCCGCCGGCTGGGACGCATCACGCGTCCCACCGTCGATGACCGTGACGTGATCCTTTTTCCCGACCGGATCGGCCAGCACTACGCGATGCTCCACCGTCCCATGCAATGGGTCGGGCCAGAGTTTGGTACGGAGTATCCTTCGATCTGGATCAGCCTCTCGGAAGATTTACTCAGCTGGCCGAATAGTCACTTGCTCGCCCGCAATGAATTCCCTTGGGAACGCAAGATCGGCGGCGCCACGCCGCCGATCTGGACGGAGCACGGCTGGTTCACCTTGTACCACGCTGTCGATCAACAGGGTGTCTACCGCGTCGGTGCGATGCTGCTCGACTTGCAAGACCCAACGATCGTGACAGCGCGGACTCGCAAGCCGATTCTGGAGCCCGAGGCCGACTACGAATGGAACGGGCTTTACCCGCACGGCGTCGTCTTCCCAACGGGTAACGTGGTCAAAGACGGGACGCTCTTCGTCTACTACGGCTGCGCCGATGAAACCATCGGGCTAGCGACTGCCGACTTCTCGGCGCTAATCGATCACGTCAAGGAGCAACCATGGATCTAGCCCGCCGCTCCTGGGGCGCCGCGCTGGTCGCGTTCGGATTCGTCTCTCCGCTGATCGCTGCGACGCCGTCGGCCGAACCGACGACGGTGCTAGTCACCAACGAGCCGCTTAGCCACGCGCCCTTCCTGGGCTTCGGAGTGCAATGGAGCGCTTACCCGTGGTGCGATCCAACCGACGAAGACTGGGATCGCGTTAGCGAGCGGCTCGACTATATGCGTGTTCCGTTGGTACGGTGCATGCTCCGTGCCTACTGGTATTGCCAGGGTTACGATTCCGCGGGCGACCCCATCTACGACTGGGACTCGGCGCGTATGAAGAAACTCTATCGCCTGCTCGACTACTGCGAGAGCCGCAACGTGCCGGTGATCCTTGGCGAGTGGGATGACCCGGCGAGCGACGAGGACCGGCAGGATGTGGCGAGCGACCGATTGCAATCCTACGAGATCCAGGAAACCGACCCCCGCTGGTCGGTGCTGATTTGCGACAGCATCGAGCACCTGGTGAAGCGGCGCCGCTACACCTGCCTCAAGTACTACAACTTGATCAACGAACCGAACGGCGGATGGTCGGGCTGCGCGGACTTCGGGCGCTGGAAGCAGGGGGTGCTCAACCTCGACCAAGAGATGAAGCGGCGCGGGCTCAACGAGCAGCTCCACATCATTGGGCCCGACGTCACTTGGCAGAAGGACCACTATTGGATTGAGCTCTCGGTCCAGCAGATCCCGGGCACGCTCGCGGCCTACGAGGTCCATGAGTACGCGCCGATCGCCGACGTTGAGAACGGCGAGCTGGAGAACCATTTCCGATTCAAGAAGCGATACATCGAGCGTTACGACCCGCAGGGCAAGACCAAGCCGTTCTTCATGGGCGAGGTTGGCATGGGCGCGCGGGGCCCGGTCGAACCGCGTGGCGGCGAAGACAGCCATCCCCGGATCTACGACCACATTTACGGGGTCTGGATGGCCGACTATCTGGTCCAATGCTCCCGCGCCGGCATGGACGGCGCCATCGCCTGGATGCTGGACGACGCCATGCACATCATGAAGGACAAACAGTCCGCCTGGCCAGACCTCGACCGGGTTCTGTGGAAAAAGTGGGGCTTCTTCAACAGCATGGCCGAAGAGATCGGCTATCCGGACGACGCGGCGCTGCGACCTTGGTTTTACACCTGGTCGCTGATGTCGCGGTCGCTCCCGCCCGGAAGCCGTATGGTCCGCAGCGACTATCAGCCGCTGCCTGGCCTGCGGGTTCTCGCCGCTCGGACACCCGATGCAGGGACCACTTACGTGTTGGTCAACGACAGTGACCAGCACCGAAGCCTCGTCCTGAGAGACTCTGAAGTTCTCGGCGGGGGCGTCTGGCAGCGTTTCCACTATTTCTCCGACGACGCCCCCGTCGATGCGGAAGGCTACCCACTCGCGAAGGCGTCCGGCGAAGCCCTCGACTTTGCCTCCGGGGTCACGATCGACCTGCCGTCCCGTGCTGTGATGGTTCTCACCAATGCAACGCTACAAGGTCATCCGGCGCCCGCATCGCAGGCGGCGGACGACCATGCAACGGTCCCTTTAAGGTGACGGCGATGGGCTCCGCCTGAATTTGGGTTCTGCCTGATCGAAGAATAAGGCTGGCGCGGACGGGGAAGCCCGGGCTCTAGGGGCCATGGGGCGAGAGGACACACTTGCTTCGAGCGAAACACTCCCGCATCTGTGCGTGATCATGGCTGCAGATCCCGCTATCGGCTAGCGACATCAAGTGCGCGGCTTCCGAACCGTCGACGTCAATAACAGGGTCATCACGGTCAGAGCGGCCGAGACGGGTTCGGGCGTCACCGTGGTTCCGTTTACCGTCTCGAGCGCGAACTCGTCGCGCCATACTGTGTAGTCCGAGGCGTCAACGCGTCCGTCGTGATTGCCGTCTGCCGCGAGGTGGGTTGAGGAGGCGAAGCTGCCTTTCCAGACTTCGAAGTCAGCCGCGGTGACCGAACCGTCGCCGTCATAGTCGCCCGCCAGAAGCGTCTGTGATATGCCGGCGTCGGGGTGGTGCTTGACGACATCCCAGATGATGGTGGTGAGTTGGTCGCGGATGCCTGAGTCAAAGGTCCATATTGAAGCGTTCCCGGTTAGGTCTTGCCGGAGAATCGTCGACGCCACCGTCGCATTAGCGACAAATTGACCGAAGTCCGGACTCATGTGAGCGGCGTCGATGTAAAGCTGATCGAACGATGTGATGCCCGCGATGTTCCCGACAGAAATCTCTTCGCGGATTCGGTACAAAACTTCCGCGACCGGAACCATTAAGGCGCTGGGCTCGGATCGACGCACGTGATCTAGCAGCGTCCGGAAGTAGTCGCGTTGGTTGACGGTGGGCTGAGCGAGGTCGTCGACGACGGATTCCTCCCACGGACCCCAAGCGGTGACGTGGGGCCACGACTGGTAAAGATAGAACTGCGTGCCGGCGTTTCGCCGGTTGTAGCGGGTCAGCGTGATCAGCGATTGCGCGGCGGCTAAGTCGCTTTCCAGCGTCGACCCCTGTCCGTAGTACGATTGGAATGTCACGTAGTCCCACGCGTGCTGGGGCAGGGCGTCACGGAAGCGACCGTACTCTTGCACAGGGGCGACGTCGGATTCCGTCGGTCGGCTGACAATCGTCTGGAGGCTGCTGCCCCAGAGGATGTGGAATCCCGATGTGATTGTTTCGCCGGCCGCCGCCGCGGTGCTTGCCATCTGGAGGGGGGCGGAGTCCCAGGTCAGGCTGTTCCCAATCTGATAAATCGATTTGGCGCATGCATAAGTCGACAGCAGGGAAGCGAAAGCGTAGACGATTGCCAATCGCAACATCGAAGAACCTCAAGCAAGCAACTAGAGTACAGCCCGACTCAAGTGTAGCCTTCTGTGCAACCACTTGCAAAGAGCGAAGTGGTGCGTGTAAGAACTCGTGTTACCTGCGTACTCATCGGCGGCCGTCCTTCACGAACCGACGTTACTTGCCATTGGTCGCCGCTCTGCACGGCGGGTCCCGGTCGGCAAGGTCCGCTTTGTGCCGATCTGCTTTCGTAGGATACGACTCTCTGCAGAACCGGCAGTCGATCGGCAGGTGCTGCTGTCGGTTCACCCAGCCCTCCGCACCGACGAGCGCGATGCCGGCGCTTTGCAGACGACTGGCCACCCCTCCTCCCGGCGAAATCCATCAAACGTCGGCCGTCTATTGGACGATGTTCTCAGAATCCCACCCGAGAATACTGGAACTACAACAGCGGAAGTGCCTATAAGTTCTGACGATTCGCGTCAGCCATAAATTGGCGCCATAGGGGGATAGGTAGGTCGCCTTCAATCACGACGGCTCTCAAGCGAATCGTGTGATGCTACGCGCAAGTGAACGACTTCAAGGCCCGACCGTAGAAGCTCTCGAAGTAGGACGTCATATCGTGGTCGTCCCCGACAATTCCCCCACTATCCCTGCAGCCAACTTCTTATCCATGCAGACGGCTATCTCGAGCCTAGTACTTGCGATACTTCTCGCCCCGGCCCAAGGTCTTCTACCACAGCTTCCAGTACCAGGCGAAGTCTTTGCCACACTCACGCCGCGTGGTGGCCAAGGTGGAGTGGCACGCGGGCGAGTTGTTCCCGCGGATCGGCTTTATCGTGACCAACTTGAACCAACGTTCCAAGAACGTGGTCAAGTTCTACAACGGTCGCGGCACGGCGGAGCAGCGGATCAAGGAGGGGAAGAACGCGGTCAAGTGGACGAAGCTCTCCTGCCGCACGTTCAAGGACAACCAAGCCCGCTTGCAGCTCTTCGCGTTGGCGTACAACCTGGGCAACTGCCTGCGGCGACTGGCCTTGCCCCGTGATGTGAAGCACTGGTCGCTGACGACCCTGCGTGAGAAGCTGATCAAGATCGGGGCCAAGGTGACGCGGCACGCGAAGTACGTGACCTTCCAACTGGCCGAGGTGGCCATGACGCGGAACTTTTTCGCCGCGATTCTCGCCCGCATTGCGCGGCTGACAAACCCACCGCCGCTGGTCACCTGACGTGACTGTGGAGCCGATCCAAGAGCGAAAAACACGGCCGGTCACGGAGAAGGTCTGCGCGGAACCCACGTTTGCCGCCGGAAAACGCAGCGGCGGCCCCCGTTCCCAACTCACGGAGCTGCTCGAATCGGACGGGCCATGGAAAATGTGATCGGTCGAAAAGTGCAGCGCCCGGCGCCGCGAAAGAGTCCACAACGTGATAACTTAGCCGGATTGAACGCCGCTTCTTGTCGAGCATTTCGAAACAGCCTAAGAAAGGGCTGATGACTCGTTGGCATGGCCCCTCATGCTCGCACCCGTCTCGCTCTCACTCCCGGTGAAGCTATGCGTCTTCGCTCCCTTTTCGCAATTGCTCTCTCCGTGTTAGCCGCGCCCGCCTCGGCTGCCGACTGGCCCCAGTTCCGTGGTGACGGCGGCGCCGGTCTGACGAGCGAGCAACAGCTGCCAACCACCTGGGGAGAGAACGAGAACATTAAGTGGAGCGTAGAGGTGCCCGGAGAGGGTTGGGCCTGTCCGATCGTTGTGGCGGGACGGGTTATCGTTGCAACAGCGGTGTCGGAGAGCGGCAAGGACCGTGACAGCGAGACTCGTTGGGAAGTGCACTGCTTCGATGCGAACTCGGGCGATCCGCTCTGGAAGCAAGTTGCTGCAGAGGGCAAACCCCGGATCGGTACCCATCGTGACAACACCTACGCGTCGGAGACGCCCGCATCGGACGGACAGCGCGTGCTGGTTTACTTCGGCATGACCGGAGTCTTCTGCTACAGCTTGAATGGCGAGTTGCTCTGGGAAAAAGATCTTGGCGCTTACCCAATGCTCAACGACTGGGGCACGTCGAGCTCTCCAGTTCTCCAAGATGGCCTCGCGTTCATCCAGGTTGACAACGAAGAAGCCTCCTTCCTGATCGCGCTGGACGCCGACACCGGCGAAGAGAAGTGGCGCCGAGCCCGTGACGAAGGATCGAACTGGGGCTCTCTAGTCGTCTGGAAGAACAGCGTTCGGACCGAGCTGGTCGCGAGCGGCTCGACGGTTCGCTCGTATTCGCCGACGAGCGGCGAAATCAATTGGGAGATCCCAATCAACTCGAACTTCGCTTCGAGTTCACCCGCCGCGGTCGGTGACCTGCTCGTGGTTGGTTCGTCTAACCGGGATTCACCGGGCCGTTTGGTGGCGATCGAAGCCGGCGCCGAAGGGAGCCTCGAGGGCGAGACCCCAGACGGTGTGCGCTGGATCAACAAGGAGACGACCCCCTCGCGTTCCTCGCCGCTCGTCTACGACGGGCACGTGTACATTTTGGGAGGCCGCGGTGGGATCATTTCTTGTCTCAACGCCAAGACCGGCGAGCGGGTCTATCGCGAGCGGGCGCCCGACGGTGGCTCGTTCTGGGGCTCCCCTTACGCCTACAACGGCGAGATCTATTGTCCCGCCGACAACGGGAACACCTACGTTCTCAAGCCAGGGCCCGCCTTCGAGGTGCTGCGGACCAATCAGCTGCCCGGTCGCTTCTGGGCGACGCCAGCAATCGCCAACGGGTCTTTGTTCATACGGTCAGAGAACAAGTTGTATTGCGTGGGCGGCTAAAAGCCTAGGACTAGAGCTGATTCTGTCGATTGCTGGCGGTGATGACCACGGCGATCTCTCCATCCCGCGGGAGATTCGCGAGGTTTGGGGGCCTTATGGCTTTGGCCTGTGGGGAGAGATCGAACCCTTGACCTCCGTTCATACGCAATCGCCTTGTAGACTCGGTGCATTCGTAAACTGCAGTCGGGTGGATCATACGTCCGCAGTTGCGCTCGCGCGAAACTGCGGGTGGTGGCGGAGACCTCAGGGCAGTGCGGTCGAATCCACCGCGGGAGACCGTCCTGCAGATTGCGTTGCTGAAGTGCAAGCAATCCCCTGTCTCACACCCGGTCAAACCTGCGTAGAACGTAAACGCCGGCGCAGCATTTAACATCCGCCAAACCTGCTGAGGCTTCATCGTTTTACGTAGGTTTCGGGTCGGCGTGCGAGGCCCAAATCGGGCTCCGTGGGGCCCCCGTGGTGGGGCCGTGGGGCCGTGGGAATCGGTGCGGCCGTTGTGGGGCGCCGAATCGAAGCGACCCCGCGCCGGGTGCTTTGGCAGAGGCAACGCGGGAAACGGGTTCAGAACAGGTCCTGCTGGCCGGGCAAACCATCAAGGCCGTCGATGAGCTTCCGCTGCGTCGCTTTCGCGTTGTCGAACGTCGCGGGCTTCGGTTTTGGCGTCGCGTTCTGCAGGGTGAATCGGCATTCGCAGTCGGAGCCGTTGTCGCCGGCCCCCTTCGATAACGGGAGGGGCTTGCCGCAGCGCCGGCAGCGGAGCTTCATGGTGCGGGACATGTCTAAGTTCCGTGGCGGTTGCGGTAGTTGAGGATGGCGCCCAGCGACTTGATGCTGAGCGGGATCTGGACCATCCGCTCGCACTGCGAGTGATCGGTCGGCAGGACGCTGCGGTCGGTGAACTCATCGTTGGGGAGGATACGGCCGTGACCTTCGATGCAGAGCAGGCCGCTGGCGACTTTCACCAGTCGTCTGCCGCAGACTTCGCAGGTCGGTTCGATCTTGTTCATGGCGGTCCCGGGGGTGGCTTACAGGTCCGCGATGATCACCGCGGCGGTGACCCCCGTCTGACGGAACGTGTCGGAGCTATTGAACGCGTCCTCGAGCGTGGCGAAGCGTGTCGCGCCGACGTCGTCGAACCACTGGCGGAACGCCGTGCACTTGGCGTCGTCCGCCTGGAAGAGCGAG
>JBGSJY010000720.1:0-5169 GCA_041741515.1 Pirellulales bacterium
GGCAAGCGATTTGCGTTCGTCGTCGAGGCGATGACGTTCGTCGGTGAGCTGGCGCCAGTCGGCGGCGGCGAGTTCGGTGCGGGCCTCTTTGAGCCTCAGCGACGCCTCGCGGTAACGCCGCGCCTTGCCGGCTTGCGAGCGGACCCGCCGGAGGCGGCCCTCGACCTCGTCGACGATGTCCGACAGCCGCAGCAAGTTCTGTTCGACACGCTCGAGGCGCTTGGACGCTTCGCGCTTCTTGAGGCGGAAGCGGCTGATACCGGCCGCCTCTTCCAGCAGCAGCCGCCGCTCGAGGGGCGACGCCCGCAAGGCCGCGTCGACGCGTCCTTGTTCGATGATGCTGTACGAGTCGGCGCCGACGCCCGTGCCCGCCAACAGCTCGCGGAAGTCTTTCAGACGACAAGTGCGGCCGTTAACGAGGTACTCCCCTTCGCCGCTGCGGTGTATGCGGCGCGTGAGGCGGACCTCTTCCTCGTCGAGGTCGAAGAGCCGGCGCGCGCCCGCTTCGCCGGCGCTGTTGTCAAACGCCAGCGTCACCTCGGCCGAGTTGAGCGGGCCCCGCGACTCAGAGCCATTAAAGATGACGTCCGTCATCTCGGCGCCGCGCAGGCTGCGGGGGCTCTGTGAGCCGAGCACCCACTTGATCGCGTCGACGACGTTCGACTTGCCGGAGCCATTCGGCCCCACGACGACCGTCACGCCCGACGGAAACTCTAGCCGCGTCTTCTCCGCGAAGCTCTTGAAGCCGACGAGTTCGAGCGACTTGAGCATGGGAGGAAAGTTGAATGCGGAAAGTCGAAAGCGGAAAGGGTTTGGCCGAGTTCCACTTTTCCCTTTTGCCTTTCCCCTATCGGGTTACTTTTTGTTCGAGAACAAATCGGGCAGCGGCGTGTCGACGCGGTAGTCCGCTTCCATCGAGGCCCCCGCGGCGGGCTCTTCGTTGTCGTTCTCGCTTTCAGACGCCTCGCTAGGGTCGTACTCGCGACCGGAGCGCGGAATCGCATCGACGGCGAACCGGCCCGGGAGGGCCCCGTCCCGATTGGCCTGCTGCAGGGCTTGTACGACATCGGGGTAGTCGCCGCCGACCTCGACAATCGCGCGGATCACATCGTCGATCGACGTGGTAACCGTTCGGCGGCGGTCGGCCTCATTCGAGCGGAAACGGCTCACCGTCACTTCGTCTCCCGAAAGACCGTTGACCAAAATATCGTTGCCCGCGTCCAGCACCATCGGGAGCTTGAACTTCTGGCCGGCGCCGAACAGGACAATCTCCGGCCTCCCGCTGCGGGTGGCATGGACCATCGGCGGGCCGTCGATGTTCAGCGCGTGATAGTTAAACTGCCCGCCAATCCGTTCGCCACGGATCATCGGGTCGGAGGGGTTCATCGCCCACAGCGCACGGAAGGCCCCGTAACGGGTCTCGGCGCTCGTGCTGCTGAGCAGCGAGCGCAGCCCTTCGTAAGCGGTGACATCGTCCATCGCGCTGAGCGCCGCTAGCGCGTGCGCCCGGAACGCCGGCTCACTGCTGGCCGCATCCACCAAGGCCGCGACACCGTCCGTTTTGTCGAGGTAAGCCAGCGCCTCGGCTGCGTAGAAGCGAACCTCGGCGTCGTCGGACTTGACGCCCTCTTGCAGCTTCGCGATCGCGGACTCGTCCCCGATGGCCTCCAGCCGTAGCGCCGCGTTGGCGGCGGTCAGCGGATCAAGCAATTGCTTCTCTAACAGCACCAGCCGCTCTTGCCGCTCGGTCGGCGTCTCCGAAACCGCCACGCTACGCACCACCCGCACGAAGCGGCCGATGTTGTCCTTGTACCGCGGGTGGAGCCGCAACTCGACAAACTCTTCGGTCTTCGCCTCAGCGACGCCGATCTTTCGGCTGCCGTCGTAGATCTGGAAGCGATCGCTGATCGCCTTGGCGACGGCGATCGACTTGCGGAACGACTGATGATTCTGGGCGAGCACGAGGCCGAGCGGCCGCGACTTAATCGCGACGCCACCGCCCAAGATCCGGCCGCGCGTTGCGGCGGCGATGTCGCTCTCTCCGTCCGCCGAGGGATCGACAAGGATCGCTCCTTCGCCTTTGGCGAGCACGTGTCCCGCGTGAATCTGATTGCCGAGCACGGCTAGTTCGGTCATCCGCGCCTCGAGCACACGACCGCCACGGAGGCTGGTCGTCTTGCTCCGACTCGGGGTATGGACTTCGAGGTCGAACTGGTCTCCCTTCTGTACGCCCGGGGGAAGATATCCGCGGAGCAGCACGATCGCCGTGTCGGGCGAGGCAAGCACTTCGGGAGGCTTCTCGATCTGGCGCCGCGCCATTTCGTCGAGCAGGGCGGCTCGCTGCGGGCTCGCCGGCGGGTCCTCGCCCGTGTTGTCCAAGCCGGTAACCAAGGCGACCGACTCGACTTTCACATAATTGAGGCCGTAGGGATGCGCAAAGTCGGCGACCAGGGGCGTCCCCTCCTCGGTGGCCTCTTCCAGCGCGGCTTCGGGCTCGCGGTCACGCAGCAGCGACGTTGCGCAGCCCGTCATGACCACCAGCGTGGCGACGAGGAGCCCACGGGGGGTTCGATAGCAGCTAGACCTCATACGAGCGCTCCGTCGCGCAAGCGTCAAGCGCAAACCGTCCCTGGTTCGCGCGGCGGCGGAGAGTAGGAGCTTTCTACGGGGGGGGCAAGACGGTTCGCGAGGTCGCAACGCGATTGGGGCGAGGGGCTGAGGGAAAAGCGCTAGCATTCCCCAGCTGTTCCCTCAGACCCTCACCTCTTAGCCCCTCCCCTTACGGCGGGTCGTACCCTCCCCGCCCCCACGGATGACACCGTGAAATCCTCCCCAGCGCCTTCCCCACTCCCCGCCAAGGCCCGTAGCGCCGCACCGCTAGCACAGCGTACTCGCTGCATGTTGGTTGATAGCGGCACGCATTGGGGAGCCAGGGGCTGATGCCGCGTTGGTAGCACCTCACCAATAGCACCAGCGATAGCGACACCAGATCGCGGGCCGCCGCGAGCACGAACATCGTGATTCGGGTCACGATTGCGCCTCGGACGACCGCGGCGGCTTGGCCGCCTTTTTCTCAAGCCGTCGCACCAAGCCCCGCAGGGCGTCGTCGACAACTTCGAAGTTCGGCTGCTCACGCAGTCGTGGCAGGCACACCAGGTCCAGCGCCGGCAACTCGTGCTGCGCCAGGCGGAACGCCTCGCGGATACAGCGCTTCCAGCGATTGCGACGCACCGCGTTGCCAACCCTCCGTGACACGGCGAGGCCCAGGCGGGCGTGGTTCAACCCATTCGGGCGGGCGTGGACGACGAGGACGCCGTCCCCGACCGAGAGCTTCGCCGCGAACACCGCGTCAAAATCCGCGCCGGTGCGGAGCCGCTGCTCCTTCGTGAACGGCAGTCGCTGTGGGTCCGACAAGGGCGGGAGGCAGGGGTCAGGATTCGGGTATCCATCGTAAGGATAGTCGCAGCAATACTCTTTCGGCAGGGATGGAGTTGTAACGCACCCGAGCGGTAGCACGCTCTCACGCCTGGCTACTGGCGCCCGACTACTGGCCCCTGATGGCGGTGTCGGCGACGCCGCTGTCGGCCGCCTGGGTATCGCGTTCCGCCTGCCAATGTACGCCGCGGAGCATGGCCGGGACCGGCTCGCGAAGATCGGCAGCCGAACGACGCAGCGGCAGGGGCTTGGTGAGGTCGACGCCCCCCAGCCGGCGGACCCAGCGGCCCCCGAGCATTGCCCCTGCCATCAGCCCCAACCCTAGGAGGATGAACGCCAAGAGCGACATCAGCAGAACGGCGCGGGTCACGGGGTCGAGTAGCAGCGTGGGCGCCGAAGGGCCCCCGAGTAGACTTCCGACCAGCAGTTCGCCGCTAGCGAGCGGCGCCGACGGGCCCAGCAAGCCTTCGATCGACATAGCGCGACCTCCCTTCGCGGGTCTTATCCCATCGCAGGTCACCAGCGCAATTCACGCCGGGGCGCCTGAGTATAGCGGTGGGAGACCGCTGCTAGCGAGGCCCGATCCTCTTCGCTGAGCCCCGCCGGCAGGACAATCAGCAGCTCGGCGTACAGATCCCCCGGGTTTTCGCCGCGCGGATCGACGCCGTGGCCCTTCACCCGCAGGCGTTTCCCGCTCGAAGCGCCGGGCGGAATGGTCAGCGTGATCGTCCCCTTGGGGGTGGGGAGGTCGATTTTGGCCCCCTCGGCCGCTTCGGCCAGGGTGATCGGGACCGTCACGTCGAGCCGCCGCCCCGTGCGCCGGAACACCGGGTGCGGGGCGACGTGGATCGTCAACAGGATGTCGCCGGCCGGGCTGCCGCTGTGGCCCGGGTTCCCCTGGCCGCGGAGGCGGATTTTCTTGCCGTCATCGACGCCTGCGGGGATTTTGACCGTCAAGGTCTCTTGCTTGCCGCCTCCGCGAGAGAGGGTAATCGCCACTTCGCCACCGGTGACCGCGGTCGCGAACGGGACCGTGATCTCGTGCTCGATGTCGTCGCCCCTGGCCGGCTGCTGAGGAGCGCCGCGACGGCCTCTTCCACCAGCCGGGCCGCCGCCCGGGCCGCCGAACTGCTTGAAGAGGTCGGCAAAGCCGCCCCCCCCCGCCGAGCCACCGAAGAGGTCGTTGAGGTCGAATTCGACCTCGCTGTGGCCGCCCGGCCCGCGCTGCCCTCCGGGATATCCGCCGGGGAAGCCCTGCCCACCCGGGTAGCCGCCGCGGAAAGGCCCGCCGGCCGACTCGAAGTCAGCGTCGAACCGGTCGTACTGCTCGCGCTTTTTCGGGTCGTTGAGGACCTCGAACGCCCGCTGCACTTCCTGGAACTTCTGCTTCGCTTCGGGGCTGTCCGGGTTGCGGTCCGGGTGGTGCTTCCGCGCGAGGTCCCGATACGCCTTGCGTATGTCGTCCTCGCTGGCTCCGCGGGAGACGCCGAGCGTGTTGTAATAGTCGTCTGCCATCGATCGTCTACGGCTGTCACGGGTGGCGTGCATCGTAAGCTTATCCTCCTGCGGTCACGTTCCAGAGGGGGCCGCCCGAGGGGGCCTCTCTGTGTGCTAGATTTCCGTATGCTCCTTCTTAGCCGAAGTTATCGATTGGGCAGGCTCGCGGCGGCGGCGCTCGCCCTGCCCTGCGTCGAGGCTCCTGCCCGTCCGCCCGACGGGCGGCTCGAGCTGACG
>JBGSJY010000721.1:0-3799 GCA_041741515.1 Pirellulales bacterium
ATCCCCACGCGCCGCAGGCGACGCACAGCATCGCGGCGATTCGGCGGCGGGACGGCGGGCGCATCGAGGGACCGGCGGGTGGCGGGGAAACCCTAAAGCCTACCCAACCGCAGGCCCGAGCGGCGCCGTCACTGCCGTAACTGGGCTGCGGCGATTCGTCGCGTCAGCGGAGCGTGTCGGCGGCGACTTGGAGGTCGCCGAGGTCGAGGTCCTTTTCCGAAATCGTCAGCAGGACCTCGCCGCGGTCGTCGGTGGGATGGCCGGCCACCGCTAAGCCGGCGAGCGGCTGGCCCTCGCGCCAGAACCGAAGGCGCCACTCGCCGGGGGGGAGAGCGGGGAGCTCGAAGCGGCCCGTCTTGTCGGTCACGGCGGCGTAGGGGTCGCTGCGGACCATGATCCACGCCCGCATGTACGTATGGACGTTGCACCGCACGGCGACGGGCCGGCTCTCGGGCTTGGTAAGGTCGAACCGCCGCTCGCCGTCGGGCTCGACGACGACGTTCACCGCTCGGTTCCGCACGAAGTCGATATCGACGTTGTGCATCGTGGGGTCGTGGTTGGCGAGCACCAGCGGCTGCCCGACCCGCACCACCAGCGCCCGGGGCTTAAACGCACAGCCCCGGTTGGTGAGCGTCACCGGCTGATCGGCCACCGGACATTGGCCCGGCAACTGCGGCTCGCCGCGACGCGGTTCGACCGAAACAAACACATTCGCCAGACCTCCCTCCGGGCCGACCACCACGCTCTCATCAACCGGCCCGGCCGCCTGGCAGCAGGCGTCCTTCCCCGCCGGCAGCGGCTCCGCCGCCCGAACCTCTCCCTCCACCACGACCCGCCCCGACACGCCCCCCGCGTAAACGACGGCTGAGATCGAGAGAATCGTCAGGGCGAGAGCGTGCTTCATCGCAGGGCGGATTTTGAGAAAGGAGATAGGGGGGGATGAATGGAGATACGGGGGATCGCAAGCGGACGAGTACTCAAAAAAGCCACCAACACCGCTCGACGCGTTGGGTCATCTGACGAGTAAAAGTCAGATTTTTCCTTTCTCATTCTAGACGCCCAGCCATCCGTCCGGCGCTGCCCCTCCAGAAGTCCATCCCCCTATCTCCACGTCATCCCCCTATCCCCCTTCCTTCGCTCACCACCGCGTACCGCTCCCCCCTCCCCTACGCTAGAATCGCGACGTTCTTTGGCAGTCCGGTTGGAGCGTCGCGATGAAAGTCTTGGTCGTTGGGAATGGCGGGCGCGAGCACGCCCTCTGTTGGAAGCTCGCGCAGAGCCCGCGGGCCGAGGTCGTTTTCTGCGCTCCCGGTAACGCCGGCACGGCCCGGGAGACGGGGCTGCCGATCCAGAACATCGATATCGCCGCGACCGACACGGCCCGGCTGGTGGAGTTCGCCAAGGCGAACGAGATCGGTCTGACGGTCGTCGGCCCCGAAGCGCCGCTGGTGGCGGGCCTGGTCGACGCGCTGCAAGACGCCGGCCTCAGGGCGTTCGGCCCCTCAAAGGCGGCAGCCGAGCTCGAGGGCTCCAAAGTGTTCTGCAAAGAGCTGCTCCGGCACGGCGACATCCCCACCGGCGACTTCCACACCTTCCGCACCGCGCACGAGGCGGTCCTGTTCCTCAACGAGCGCGAGAGTCAGCCGCTCGTGGTGAAGGCCGACGGCCTCGCCGCCGGCAAGGGGGTCGTCGTCTGCGACAACCGCGACGAGGCGCTCGCTGCCGTGCAGATGATCGCCGGCGACAAGTTGTTCGGCGCCGCCGGCAACCGGCTCCTCATCGAAGAGCGGCTGCACGGGCAAGAAGTGAGCATCCTCGCCATCACGGACGGCAAGAGCATCATCGCGCTGCCCGCCGCCCAGGACCACAAGGCCGCCCACGACGGCGACAGGGGCCCCAACACGGGCGGCATGGGCGCCTACTCCCCTGCCCCGATCGCTGACGACGCCCTGCTGCGCCAGGTTGAGGAAGAGATCCTCGTCCCGACCGTTCACCATATGAAGCGTAAGCGGCGCCCTTTCCGCGGCGTGCTCTACGCGGGGCTGATGCTCACCAAGCAGGGCCCGAAGGTGCTGGAGTACAACGTCCGCTTCGGCGACCCCGAGTGCCAGCCCGTGCTAATGCGGCTCAAGAGCGACCTCTTAGACGTGCTCGAAGCGACCGCCGATGGCCGGCTCGACGAGGCGCCGCCGATGGAGTGGGACCCGCGCCCCTCGGTGTGTGTCGTGATGGCGAGCGAGGGGTATCCGGGCGCCTACGAGAAGGGCCACGTCATCAGCGGCCTCGAAGAAGCGGCCAAGGTCCCGAACGTAAAAGTCTTCCACGCCGGCACCGCATCGATCGACGGCGACGTGGTGAACGTCGGCGGCCGCGTGCTGGGCGTCACGGCCCTCGGGGAAACGATCCCCGCCGCTAAGCTCGCCGCCTACACGGCCGTCAAATCAATCCGCTGGCGCGGCGCCTGGTGCCGCAAGGACATCGCCGACAAGGCGGTGTGGGAGGAGAAGGTGAAGGTGAAGGACGAGCGGACGCGGTTTGGGTTGAAGGAGTAGGTTTGTTCCGGTGAGATTGCTCCGGGTTCTCTTCGGGAGCTAACGCTTCCCGGCTCGCAGGCGGCCGAGTCCGGATGGCCAATCGATCTTGCTTCATGCGAGCCGGGAAGCGTTAGCTCCCGGAGTTTTCGCGCCGCGCTCGCGTTCCGCCATAGAGAGCCAGCACGCCACGCTGTCGCCGCAGGACGTAGTTCACGGCCGCTTCAATGGCGTGATCGTCCTTCAATGGTCGGCGGGAACCGCCGGTAGTGAACCATCGACCCTTCTCACGCTCGCCTGAGTGTCGCGATAGCGCACGGCTCGCCCACGCTTTGAAGTCACCGAGAAGTTTCGTCGAATCAATGCGAGCATCGGCGCCAACCACGATGTGAAAGTGGTTCGCCATGACCGCAGCGGCGAGAAGTCGCCAACCGCGAACCTCAGCTGTTTCAACGAACTGCTTGCAGACAAGCTGAGCTTGATCGCCGGTTAGCAGCACTGGTGATTGCCCGATCAGCGCACCGGCGCTTCGTTGCAGACCCTTGATCGCAGGCTCCCAAGGCTCGCCAGGCAGGTCATGCTCGACGCGCGACTTCGTTGCTCGATCCGTGCCTCGATAGTCCCGCACCGAGGTCACGCTGCCGCGATTGTCTCCCGGTAGCCAGGTACCGTACGTCGTGCTGGTGAGTAGCCAATGCATGACTCGCAACCTCAAAAAAATCCCGAAGCCTAACTGGTGAACACGCTATCACCATTCGAATCGATGTCAAGGAAAATCTCCGTGCGAGCTGGGAAGCATCAGCTCCCGGAGGAAGTGGGTACCCGCTTCACTCCGGGAGCTAACGCTTCCCGGCTCGCATGAAGCGTGTCTTTCATCGCGATCCGTTGCGTGCTACCAACGTCGCCATGCCACATTTCGACTACCCTTGGCCCGACCTCGAAGCGTATCTCGCCGCCCATCACGATGGTCGCTTGCCGCTATTCGCCTACGGCTCGCTGCTGAACGCCGCCTCAGCGCTCCGGACGATGCCCGGTTGGCGGCGCGACGAGTGCCGGCCCGCCAATGCGTTCGGACTTGTCCGTGTCTTCAACTACCCGCTGACGCTCGACGCGATCGAGCGTTACGGCGCCGGTCCAACGCCGCAGCACGTCGCCGCGCTCGGGGTGCGAGTGACGGGCTTACCGACGGACCGCGTCAACGGCATCGTCTATTCGCTCGGCGCGGAAGACCTTGAGGGCTTCCGCCAACGTGAGACGGGTTACCGATT
>JBGSJY010000722.1:0-9040 GCA_041741515.1 Pirellulales bacterium
CTGCTGGTGGCGGGCCTCGTGTGGCGCCACGTCTCGCCGGTGCGCCTCCCTTACCCACTGGCTGCGACGCTCACCTTCGTCGCGGTGGTCTTCGGCTGGGTGCTGTTCCGCTGCGAGACTCTGTCGCACGCCGGCGCCGTCGCGCTGGCGATGGTGGGCACGCACGGCTTCGAGCCCAACGGGCTCACTGCGGTCGGCGGCGCCGGCAACTTGGCGGTGCTCGCTGTGCTCTTGGCGATCGCTTGGTTCGCTCCCAACGCATGGCGTATCCCCTTCCGTTTCAACTCCTACACCGGCGTCGTCGCTGCCCTGGTTTTCGTCGTCTGTGTGCTGCGTTTCGACTCGGCGAGCCCGTTTCTTTACTTCCGCTTCTGACGCCGCGCAACGGCTGATGGCGACCTCAGGAGAAGGAGATTGGGGGATGCCTGGAGATAAAGGGGATGGTCGTGCGGTGGGACGTACTCATGCGGGATGGTGCATATCAATGATCGATAGACTGACGGGGCGCTTGCTTTCTCTGTGCCCGGCAGAGGCATTCCTACCGCCAGCATCTAGGTGATTTCCTTCGATGCATCCGAAAAGACCGATGAACCCAACCGACTTACAACTGACAACGGTCGCTTCGCTCGACGAGAGCCTGCGCGGAGAGTGGAACGAGCTAGCGGGAGCGAAGCTCTTCCGCCGGTTTGAGTGGGCACAGTGTTGGCTCGAGACCTTCGGCGCCGAGTGCGAGCCGCACGTCGCGCTCGTCCGCACCTCGGCGGGAGAGCTGGTCGGCGTCGCGCCGTTCTGCCTCCGGAGGATGAGCGGCTCGACGCGGGCGCTCGAGATCATCGGCGGCGGCAAGGCATGTGGTGACGATCTCTCACTCCTTGCCGCCGAGAACTTCACCGGGCCCGTCGGGAGAGTGGTCGCCGACTGGCTGCTCCAGGACCGGGGCGCCGGTCATTGGGACGAATTATGGATATCGGGCGTCAGCGAGGCTGACCCCGGCCTCAATTTCGTAGGCGAACACTTCGCCAAATCGTCGCTCGACATGCTGAGGATCACCGACCAATCGCGTTGGGCGTGCCCGTTGCCTGCGAGCCTTGACGGGTACTTCGCCGGACTCGGCAAGAGCTCGCGGCGCCTGGCCCGACAGGTGTTGAAGCGTCTCGACAACGAGCCCCAAACGTTCTCACTCGAAATCGCCCACGACGACGCTAGCCGGCGCGAGCTACTCGCCCATGCCGCCAACTTACACGAGCTCCGCTGGGCGTCGCTACCGGGTGGCGGCTGCTTCGCGCATCAACACTTCGCGCCGTTCATCGATAGCGTCACCCGGCAGTGGCTCGAAGAAGACTTGCTGCGGCTTGCGGTTCTGAAAATCGATAGTGAACCCGCGGCAGCGGCGATCGGCGTGCTGAACGCCGGCGTGCTGTCGATCTATCTGACGGGACGCGACCCCCGCTTCGACAACCGCCACGCCGGCTGGATGCTCAACTTCGCGCTGGTGCGGATGGCGATCGACGGCGGCGCCCACACCCTCGATATGCTCCGCGGAGACGAAGAGTACAAGCACCGTCTCGGCGGCCGCCCGATACGGCAATTCACCTACTTCACCCCGGGCCAAGGGCTGCGGAACCAGATCCGCGGCCTCTCTTACTCCGGTCGCGAACGGCTGCGTCACTGGCGCCGGCGACTCGGCGCGCGGGCGGCGCAGAAGCCGGCTGCCGCGGAAATCGGCTAGGCGACTCCCGACGGAGCGGCCCTTATCTCCATCTAGCGACCTGCGGGGGCGGAGCGGCGTAGTATCCGTCGTTGCGCCTCGACGTAGAAGTCGGACGGGGCCGGGGCGGCTGGAATTGGCAGTACGCAGCGATGCGACCGCGCGTTCTCTTTCTTGGGTCCCCCTGCGCCCATCGAACTCTGGCGCTCGTAAGCTAAAATCGGACAACGACCTTAACCCACCTCGAATGACCCCACGGCGCCGTGCAGCCATTACCAGCCGAAATATCGATACGATCGCAAACGACGCTCCGACGGCTGTGGCCGCGGCTAGAAGAGCGGTTCGCCCATCGGGTCGATCCGGTCGAATGGGAGTCGTTCCAGCGGCGGCTAGAGAATAACTTCGATGCGTTGTTCGCGCCGGTCTTCGCCCTCTACGGAGGGGAGTACGACTTCTTCTTCCACTTCGAGACGATCGCCAACACGATCGCCGAGGCGTGGATCGATCGCAACGCCGACCTGTGCGGGCTCGACGCCATCCGGGAAGAAGACCCCACGTGGTTCCAGTCGCATCGGATGGTTGGCGCCACCTGCTATGTCGATCTGTTCGCCGGCGGCATCAAGGCGCTCGGTGACAAGCTGCCCTACTTAAAGGAGCTGGGCGTCACTTACCTGCACCTGATGCCGATCTTCCGCAGCCCGCTGGGGGAGGACGACGGCGGCTACGCGATAAGCGACTACCGCGACGTCGATCCCCGGCTGGGCACGGTGGAAGAGCTCCGGGAAACCACCACCCTCTTTCGCCAGCACGGCATCTCGCTCGCGCTGGATTTCGTGCTGAACCACACCTCCGATGAGCACGAGTGGGCGAAGCGCGCCCTCGACGGCAGCGCCGAGCATCAAGCGTATTACTGGATGTACCCGGACCGCACGCTGCCCGACGCCTACGAGCGGACGTTGGTGGACGTCTTCCCCGATGACCACGACGGCGCCTTCAGCTATCGGCCGCGGATCCGAAAGTGGGTCTGGACGACCTTCCACACCTACCAGTGGGACCTGAACTACTCGAATCCGGCCGTGCTGCGCCAGATGATCGAGGAGATGATGTTCCTGGCGAACCTGGGGGTCGAGGTGATCCGGATGGACGCCGTGGCCTTTCTCTGGAAGGAACTCGGCACCGATTGTCAGAACCTGCCCAACGCCCACAACGTCCTGCGGGCGATGAGCGCGGCGGCTCGCATCGCGGCGCCCGCCACGGCGCTGAAGTCCGAGGCGATCGTCCACCCCGACGAGGTCCGCAAGTACATCAGCCCCGAAGAGTGCCAGCTCTCCTACAACCCCCAGCTCATGGCGCTGCTGTGGGACGCCCTCGCGACTCGCAAGACGGTCGCGCTACGGACCGCGATGGAACAGCGGTTCCGAATCCCCCAGGGCTGCGCGTGGGTCAACTACATCCGCTGCCACGACGACATCGGCTGGGCGTTCTCCGACGACGACATCGAAGCGGCCGGCTTCGACCCCCGCAGCCACCGACGATTCCTGACGCAGTTCTACACGGGGCGTCACGAGGGGAGTTTCAGTCACGGCCTCGTCTTCCAGGAAAACCCAGAGACGGGCGACGCGCGGGTCTCGGGGATGACGGCCTCGCTAGCCGGGCTGGAATACGCGCTGGAGAACAACGACGCCCAAGAAGTCGAGTTCGCCATCAGCCGTATCCTGCTGCTGCACGGCGTCATCATGACGATCGGCGGGATGCCCCTGGTCTATCTCGGCGATGAGATCGCCATGCTGAATGACTACGCCTTCTCGGAAGACCGAGAGAAGTTCAGCGACTCGCGTTGGGTGCATCGCCCGCCGTTCGATTGGGTCCGCAGCGAGCGGCGTCACGACGGCGTCTCGCCCGAGAGCCGCGTCTACCAAGGGCTGATGCGGCTAATCCAGGTGAGGACTCAGGGCATCGCGTTCGACCGGGCCGAGACCGAGTTCGTCGACGTCGGCAACGACCAACTGTTTGCCTTCTTTCGCAGCCGGGGCGAGCACTCGGCGCTCGTCATTGGCAATTTTTCAGAGCATACGCAGACGATCGAAGCGAAACGGCTGCGGAACCTGGGGCTCCGAAAAACGGTCGTCGATATGTTCAAGGGCGAGGTGATCACCGCCGCGCGAGAACTCGAGCTCGCGCCCTATCAGTTTATGGTGCTGGCGACGGGGACGCCGCACGGCGTCCACCGCGACGCTTAGAGAAAGTTCAGCCTAGAGAAAGCTCCGCCTAGAGGAAGTTGTAGTGGCGGAGGCCTTCGAGGATCCCCGCGGCGTGGCTGGCGTTGGCGAAGTAGATGCGGGCGGCCTTCGCCTGGCGCAGTGAGGCCAGCTCGGCGTCGTGATTGGCGACGACGATGCCCGCGGTTTGCCCCTGCAGCATGTCGCGGTCGTTGCCCGAGTCTCCCGCGGTGGCGATATGCTCGATGGGCAGGCGCCACTTCTCGGCCAGGTAGCGGACGGCTTTGCCCTTTGACGCCCGGTGGGGGAGCACGTCGAGGAACGTGCCGTGCGAGAGGACCAGTGAGTAGGCGCTCTTGGTGGTCGCCAGGACCTCGCGCACCTTGCGCAGGGCCATCGTCTTGTCGATCTGGGCGTCGACGTCGTAGCTGATCTTGAACTCCCGCTGGGCGAAATCGCGGTCCTGGAGCGTCAAGAAGCTCAACGAGGACAAGGCCTCGCGGATCCGATCGGGCTGCCATCGGGCCCGCAGCCGGCTCGACCAACCGCGGTCGGGCGTAAAGTCGGCGCCGTAGTAAATCTCGGCGCCCACGGAACAGATCGCCAAGTCGATCTTTTCGATCCCCGCGTAGGCGAGGGCCTCTCGTGTCAGCTCGATCGATCGGCCCGAGGCGATGCCGAAGCCGATCCGCCCGCTATGCTCGGCGAGGCGATCGCAAAGGGCGCGCATCGCCTCGTCGTCCCCGAGAAGGGTGTTGTCGATGTCGGTGATCAGCAGGCGTTCGATGCCCGCCAAACGTTTGCCGACCGCTGGCGCTTCGATCTCCTCGGCCGATTCGCCACGGGCCGCGACGAGCGGCTTGATCGCCTCGACGAAGCGCTCCGCGTGCGTCGTCCAGCTGTAGTGCTCGCGGACACGGTTCACGCCGTTGCTCGACATCCGCTCCCAAGCGGCTTGGTCGGTGAGCGTGTCGAGCAGCGCCTCGGTCAACGCGTTGCGGTCCGTGACGTCAACCAGCACGCCGCTCTCACAGTTCGCGGCGATGTCCTGGGGGCCGCCGTTCTGCGTGACGACGAAGGGCAATCCTGTCGCCGACGACTCGATCGCCGTCAAGCCGAAGAGCTCGGTGAAGGCCGTGTTGACGAAGACCCCGTGCGACGCGGCCGCGAGACGATAGAGTTCCGGCACGTCAAACTCGGAATCGTGATTCTTCGGGATCGCCATCTTCCCGTAGAGATTGAACCGGTCCATCGCCAGGAGCATGTCGGTCAGCACGCGTTGTTCGTTGTCGGGCATCTCCTCGATGTTGACGCGGATCCCCGCCAGGATGACGAGGTTGGCGATCGCTTGCAGACGCTTGCTATGGCCGTAGGCCTCGATGAGGGCCCCGATGTTCTTGCGACGATCGGGCCGGCACAGGGCGAGAAGGAAGGGCTTGTCTTGCACGAAGTGGAAGCGCGCCAACTCGTTCGACATCCGGATCCGCGCCTGCTTGAAGCGCTCGTCGATATCGGCGGCGGCCGGCAGGTCGTAGTCGTAGTAGGGGAAGAACCGGTCGAGGTCGGTCCCCGGCGGGATGACCTTGAAGTTTGCGTCCGGTCGGCTCGGATAGAGCCCCCACTGAGACGCCTGCTCATGCCGGGTGCTGGTAACGATCAGGTCGGCGACGCCGAGGCAGTCCTGCTCGACGGAAATCCGATGCTCGATCGCCAGCGTCTTGTTCGCTTGCTCGAGCGTCCAACCCTCTTCCGTCAGGTACTCGAGCTTGCTTTTCCCGAGCGAATGGCCGGTAAAGACGAACGGCGCGCCAAACGCCGCCGCGACCTCCATCGCGACGTACCCCGCGTCGGCGTAGTGGCCGTGCACGATGTCGGGCGTCCGCCCCTCGGCACGGGTGAATCCAATCATCGCATCGACGTACTCGTCGAGGTGGGGCCACAAGCGCTCTTTGGCCATGTACCTTCCACCGCCGCATGGCAGTCGTACGAGCCGGCAGTTGGGCGCTATTTCTTCGATCGGCTCGGCGTACCCCGGGTCCAGGCGCTTGTCGTTCAGCCGCCGCGTAAAGAGATCGACGGCTTCCACGTCGGGATGCTCGCTGAGGCTCTTCGCCAGCTCCAGCACGTAACGGATCTGGCCGCCCGTGTCGGCGTCTCGCCCCATTTCGACGTTCGTCGGACGAATCAAGCCGTGGATGCTAATCAGCTGCAGGTACATAACAATCCGTCTGCCGCGGGCGGAAGCGGCGAACCCTCGTTGGTAGGGAGTCGTGGGGTCAGAAAGTCGCCCCGGGGCCCTAGCTTAACAGATCATCGCTCGCGCCGAACGGGCGCCGGCGCCCGTTCGCGTTCGCAGCCGCCATCAGTGTCCCGCGTCGGGGCCGACGTGCTCCCATAGAAAGGCCCACAAGTCGGCCGCTTGCTCAATCAGCTTCTTGGTGGGCGTCCCCGCGCCATGTCCGGCTCGCGACTCGATGCGGATCAAGAGCGGATTGTCGCCGGCCTCGCTCGACTGCTGGGCATGCTGTAGCGCGGCTGCGAACTTGAAGCTGTGCATCGGCACGACACGGTCGTCGGTGTCGGCCGTGGTGACGAGCGTGGCGGGGTAGGCGACGCCCGGCTTCACGTTGTGGAAGGGGGAGTAACCCAGCAGGTACTCGACCATCTCGGGATCGTCGGCCGAACCGTACTCGTCGCGCCAGAACTGGCCCGCGGTGAAGGTGTGAAAGCGCAGCATGTCCATCACGCCAACCGCCGGCAGCGCCGCGCCGAACAGGTCGGGCCGCTGCGTTATCACCGCGCCGACGAGGAGCCCACCGTTGCTTCCGCCTTGGATCGCCAGGTGCTTGGGGCTGGTGATCTTCTCGGCGATCAGCCACTCGGCGGCGGCGATAAAATCATCGAAGACGTTTTGTTTGTTCTTGAGCTTGCCCGCTTCGTGCCAGGGTTCGCCGTACTCGCCGCCGCCCCGAAGGTTGGCGACGGCCAGCACGCCCCCTTTCTCGACCCAAGCCATCCGGCTCGCCGAGTAGCCCGGCGTCATCGAGATCGTGAACCCGCCGTACGCGTAGAGCAGCGTGGGATTCGCACCGTCGAGCTTCAAGTCCTTGCGGTGCGTCAGGAAGATCGGGATCCGCGCGCCGTCTTTCGACGTGTAGAACTCGCGCCGCACCGTGAACTGGGAGAAGTCCACGCCGACATCCGGTCGGAACAAGAGCTTCGACTCGCCCGAGGCGATGTCGTAGCGGTAGGTCGTCGGCGGGGCGTCGTAGCTGGTGTAGGTGTAGAAGGTCTCCTCCTGGTCCTGCCAGCCGTCGAAGCCGTAGACGGAACCGACGCCGGGCAGCTCAACTTGCCCGAGCGGCTCGCCGCGCGGCGAGTAGCGCTTCACGACGGCGGCGACATCCTCCAGATAAGTTGTGAACACCACGCCGCCGACGAGCGACGCCGACTCGAGCGTCGCGGCGCTTTCGGGCACGACCTCCACCAGGGTGTCGCGGAAGACCACGTCGCTTGCCCGTTGCAGATCGAACGACACCACGCGTCGCTGCGGCGCGTTCTGATCGGTCACCAGGTAGAGGCGGCTCCCCTCGCTAGCGATCGGATTGAACTCGTTTTCGAAGTCCTGCACCAACGGGACCCACGCGCCACCCTCGGCGTCGGCGCGACGGGCGAAGAGTCGGTTCTGGTGGTCGGTGCCGCGGCTCTCGGCGACCACGAGCCACTCGCCGTCCTCGCTGACCCACAAGCCCGCCGACCAGTCGGGGTGCTCGGGGTTCTCGTAGATGACGACATCCTTCTCTTGAGGGTCGCCCAGCCTGTGGTAACAGAGCTTGCGGTTGAGGGCCGACGCCTGGTACGCCGCGCCCTCTTCGGGCTCGGGGTAGCGGCTGTAGTAGAAGCCCTTGCCGTCCGGCGCCCACTGCACGCCGCCGAACTTGACCCAGTGCAACTCGTCGTCAAGCTCTTCGCCAGTCTCGACGTCCATCACCCGGATCACGCGCCAATCGCTGCCCGCTTCGCTGCGTTGGTAAGCGAGCAACTTGCCGTCGTAGCTCGCCGCCGTGCCGGCCAGGGCGATCGTGCCGTCCTCGCTCCACCCGTTGGGATCGATCAGCACGCGTCCCTCGGCGTCGGCCGAGTCGGTGAGGTAGAGGACGCTCTGGTTCTGCAGACCGTCGTTCTTCGAATAGACGTAGCGCTCGGGGCTCATGCCCGGCTTGCCGAAGCGGCTGGGCGCGCTGCGGCGCTCGTAGTTCCACAGATCGGTGAGCCGCTTCTCGAACGCTTTACGCTCGGGGAGCGCGGCCAGGTACGCCTCGGTTACGGCTTGTTGCTGGGCGACCCAGGCGGCGACGCGGTCCGACTCGCGGACGTCCGCCTCGAGCCAGCGGTAGGGGTCGGTCACCTCAATTGTTTTGCCGTCCGGGCCGTGGTACTTGTCGAGGACTTCCTCGCGCGCGGTGACCGGATACTCGACGGCGTGGGCGACTGGCATGGCGGAGAGCAAGCTGAGGGCAAGGCCGATTCGGTGCATGACAGATAACGCGACGGTCAGGCGGGGCGACTGTTGTAAGCCCCCTAATTGAACCACGCGGGGCGTTCTGGAACGAGGGCCGTCGAGTTTGCCGATCAAGGAAAAGAATCCGGCGGCGCTACACTTGAAGACCAACTCTCAGCCGTGGGCGGCAGCCCACGGCCCTCCGCGCCACACTCGACCGTGGGCTGCCGCCCCCGGCTAAGGCCTACACCGATGGCGGCACCCACCAACTCCTACGACGCGATCGTCATCGGCGGCGGCCATAACGGCCTCGTCTGCGCGTGCTATCTGGCCAAAGCTGGCAAACGTGTCGTCGTTCTCGAACGCCGCCACATCCTCGGCGGCGCCGCGACGACCGAGGAGCTGTGGCCCGGCTACAAGGTCTCGACGGCCGCCTACGTCATTAGCCTCTTTCTGCCGGAGATCATCCGCGACCTCAAGCTGAAAGAAAACGGCTTCGCGGTGCTGCCGCGGACGCCGTCGAGCTTCACGCCGCTGCCCGACGGCCGCAGCCTGCTGATGGGTCCGGACGCCGAGCTGTGCCGCCGCGAGATCGGCCGGTTCAGCACCAAG
>JBGSJY010000723.1:0-25061 GCA_041741515.1 Pirellulales bacterium
GCGCGGCCAGCGCCCGAGACGCCTCGACGAACGACGGGTCGTTCAGCAGCACCAGCGCCGCGCTGGGCGTGTTGGAGACGGGCCGCTGGGCCGTGCATTCTTCGCGGGTTGGGGCGTCGAACGCCAGTAGCCAGGGGTGCAGGTACTGCCGCTGCCAGTGCGTGTAGACGCCGCGGCGGTACTGGTCGTCGCCGGTGGATGTCGCGTAATCGCGCTCCGGGAACGCCAGCTGCGCGTAGTAGCCGGCGGGCTGGTAGGGGTAGGCGAACCCGCCGCCGAACTGGTGCTTCAACAGCCCGCCAACTTGCAGCGCCGTATCGCGGAGCTGCTCCGCCTCGAGGCGCGATCGCGACTGCCGCGCGAGGAGGCGGTTCTGCGGGTCGAGGTCCTGCAGGTCGTAGCGCGGCGCCGAGTCCTGCCGGTACGCACTGGAAGTTACCATCAGCCGGATTACGTGCTTGAGGTCCCAACCGCTATCGACCAGCTCGGCGGCGAGCCAGTCGAGCAGCTCGGGATACGTCGGCGGCTCGCTCTGCGAGCCCATATCGATCAGCGTCTTGGTGAGACCGGCGCCGTAGTAGAGCCGCCAGAGCCGATTGACGACGACGCGCGGCGTGACGGGGTTGGCCCAGCCACTTTGCCAGGTCGAGCCGCGTCAAGCGCTGGCCCTCGGCGCTCGCCGGGCCGCTGAGCACCGCGGGCGTCGCTGGCGTGACGACCTCGCCTGACGTGTCCATCCAATCGCCCCGTGGCAGCACGCGTACCTCGTGGGGCGTGACCGCTTGCGTGATCATGGTCGGCGTGAACTGGGCCTCGAGATCGACCCGCTGGTGGCGGAGCACGGTGAGCTTCTTCATCAGGTCGGGCGTCTTGTCAGGCGACGGCATCTTGCCGGAAAGCTGCTTTTCTAGCTCGGCGATCTGGCCGTCGATCGTCTGCATCTGTTCGTAAACCGGCAACGTCCAGGCCAGCATCTCGGGCGGGCGCATTGCCGGGGAGGTATTTTCCGCGACCGGGACGAAGGACGCGTAGTGATCCACGTCGGCGAAGAACGCCCCCATGCGGTAGAAGTCCCGCTGCGAGATCGGATCGAATTTATGGTCGTGGCACTCGGCGCAGCCCATGCTCGCGGCAAGCCAAACCTCCGACACGTTCCGCACCCGGTCGGCCATCATCTTGGCGCGGTACTCGTCGTCCTGGATGCCCCCCTCGTGCGACGTCTGCAGCAGGCGGTTGTAGCCCGTCGCGACGCGCTGCCAGAGGTCGGGATTTGGCAAGAGGTCGCCGGCGAGCTGCTCGACCGTGAACTGGTCGAACGGCTGATTGTCGTTGAACGACTTAAGGATGTAGTCGCGGTAGGGGGCGATACGCTGGTCTTGGTCGCCGTGGTAACCGACCGTGTCAGAGAAGCGAACCAGGTCGAACCACCAGGTCGCCATCCGTTCTGCGTAGCGTGGCGACTGGAGGAGCGAATCGACGAGTCGCTCGTAGGCGTCGGGCCGATTGTCGCTGAGGAATTCGTCGAGCTGTTCGGTGGTCGGCGGCAGGCCCGTTACGTCGAGGTAGACACGTCTGGCGAGCGTCTCGCGGTCGGCTTCGGTCGAGGGTGAAAGGCGACGGCCTTCGAGCTTTGCAAGAACGAAGCGGTCGATCGCGTTACGCGACCACGCCTCGTCCGTCGGAACGGGCGGCTCCTCGCGCCGCAGCGGCAGGTAGGCCCAGTGCGGTTGGTACTCGGCGCCTTCGGCGATCCATTGGCGTAGCTTCTCGACCCCCGCCGCGGTCACGGGAGGTCGGTTTGCCGGAGGGGGCGGCATTTGGTAGTCGGGGTCGTCCGACGTGACACGGGCGATGACTTCGCTCGAGTCGGGGTCGCCGGGGACGATCGCCCATTCGGTCGCCGCGTCGAAGCTATCGAGGCGGAGCCCGGCCTCTTGCGTGCCGGGCCCATGGCAGGAGAAGCAACTGTCCGACAGGATCGGGCGGATATCGCGGTTGAATTCGACGCGCGCAGCCTCGCCGGCAATCGCGGCCACGGTGGCGCACGCCGAGAAGAGAAGCACGCCGCTGGACAAGACGCTTCGGGTTGCCCAGACGCTTCGGGTTGGTAGAGAAGGTCGCATACCCTTCAAAATAGCAGCTGGCCCCCAATCGGAAACTTGCTTTCGGGGCCTCAATTCAGGTCCGAGTCCTCTCGCAACTTCCTGCCGTTGCGAATGCCTTCTGCTATTGTCGGCGTCCCGGGGGATTCCAACGGTTCGCGATAAGGCTCCGTGAGTGAGTGTCGAGCGGGCGTTTCGCCAACCGAAGACGGCTGCTTGCCTCGACTCACTTCCGCAGCATGCCTCGCTTTCCGAGCTTGCCCTGGGGGTCGCCAATCCCACCCGACCCGCCCTCGGACCTGAATTGAGACACCAGAGAAACTATTTCTCGGTTCGGACGAGCGGCAGCGACGCAAACCCTTGGGGTTCAAGATGTTAAGGCGATCGCAAGCTGTCCTAAAATAGGGCTGTCAACGCGTGTAGGATTTAGGGCGATTCGGATTAGAGTGATGATGTGGTTGGAGGCCTGACCTCCCGCAGAGGGGCTCCCGTAGGGGTCCGTCAGCCGGGCGGGGCCCGTTTGCTCAGTGAGGCCGGTCGCATAAGCTTCCGACTCGCCGAGAGAACCGGTCGGCCCCCTCTTCATGAAAACTGTCTCACGACAAACTTCTCCCTCGACGCCTCGTTCTTTTTTCCGCGGAGTGACCTCATGAGTTGCACACGTTTGTTCTCCCTTCTCCTCGCGGGAGCGTTCTGCGCGCCTGCATTGTCGGCATCGGTCTGGGTGCCGACGAATTACGGAAATGGCGCCGATGCTGAGGTTAAAGAAGAGGACCCTTTCCTCAACCGCGGTTCGAGCATCGAGATCGCTTCTCGCATCAGCGACAAGGCCGCTGCCGGCACGCCGGAGGACGCTGGCGATCGTAACGCCTTGATCTACGTGAGGATCGACCTCACCGGGTACCAGATGCCGGATGATGGCAAGACGGCGTTCCGGATGACCTACGGTAATAACAACCTGGTCTCGTCGCGGATCGCGGACTACATCACCCCGAACTCGAACTTCCGTACCGGGATGGCCTACTACGGCCTCAGCACCTCGGCGCCGTCGTGGGACGAGAGCACCATCAACTACGCCACCGCGCCGGGGATCAATTTCCCCGGTGACAGCAACGTCGGTACGCGTGACCTGAACCTCACGACACTGAAGTTCCTCGGCACGCAGACCTTCGAGGCGATCGGCACGCAGAATCACCTGCCGATCGGCGGCGCGCTCGACTTCGTGAGCCCCAACCTCGACAAGTTCGTCTCCGACGCGATCGCCGCCGGCAAGACCGAGGTGACACTGGTCGCGCACACGCTGCACGACTCCAGCACCTTCTTTAAGCAGTTCAACAACTGGATCAATTTCAACTACATCTTCAACCCGAAAGAGCAGACGACGCTCAAGGGTGACAACTACAACGCCGGCGACGGCCTGGGGAACATCGGCAACAAGTTCGGCACCGACAACAGCACCGGGGCGTTCTCGCCCTCGCTGTTGCTGAAGGCCAGCGTTCCCGAGCCGACCTCGGCCGTGCTTGGGGCCCTGGCTGTCGCCGCGATGACGGGCATCCGCCGTCGCGGTTGATCGTTTGGCGAACAACGTCACTGAAAACGCACGACCAGGGCCCCCACGCATCGGCATGGGGGCCCTGGCTTTTTAAGGTGGTAGCTGTCTTGAAATAAGCCCGCGCAAGCCGGGCCGCCGCTCGTTGATCTCGTTTAGAATAGGGGTTAGGCGGATCTGGCCAGCGGCCGGTCCCTCTTCTGTTCCCATCTTTTCCGGCACGCATTGAGGCTCGCTTCCCATGGCACGTTGGGGATATCTCGTCGCGGCGACTACCGCCTTCATCGGGGCGTTCGTCGTACTGACGAATGGCGTCGCGGTTGCTCAGGTCGATTACTCCAACTGGAATCCCGCGTTGACGGGGTCCCAGCTCTGGCAGGTCGACGCGAACTGGAGCACGCCAGCGTTCCCCAACGATCCCGATCGCGTGGACGGGAACGACATGGTGATTTCCAATGTCGTCGGCGCGAACGTCTCGGTGGACCTCGGCGCGAACCTCAATCTCAGCGTCGGGGAGAGCGACGTCACGGTCGCGGTTCTTAAGCTCGGCGGCGCCGTAACGCCGGTCAACACGACGATCTCGGCCGGGGCAGGCGGACGGCTCGTGATGCAGAACAACGAGAACAATTACGTCATTCCGAGCACAATGACCGGCGTGCCCGATAACGTGACCCCCTCCTACAACTTCGGCATTCCGCTGATTGTCAGCGCCGGCGTGGGCGGATCGACCAACGTGATCTCGGCGCCGCTCTTTATCAGCGACCAGGGCCTGGACGTCGGGTCCTACAAGACCGACGTCATGACGACTGACCTGACAATCAGCGGTCCCATCCTGTTCAACAGCACGACCGGCAGCACCAGCCTCAATATGAAGGCCGCGGGGAGGACCCTGACGATTACGGGAAACCAAGTCGTCGACGATATTTACACGGCGGCGACAGGGCTGACGCCCGACCTTGCTTTCAATCAGAGCAAAGAGTCCACCGGCACCCTGATCCTGCAGGGGAACATCAGTGGAACGGGCATGCTGCAGATCGGCCCACGCACCAAGGACCCAATTCGCGGAACGGTTATTCTGCAAGGCAGCAACACCGT
This sequence comes from Pirellulales bacterium, assembly GCA_041741515.1. Classification (GTDB taxonomy): domain Bacteria; phylum Planctomycetota; class Planctomycetia; order Pirellulales; family Lacipirellulaceae; genus Botrimarina. The sequence goes on from JBGSJY010000723.1 coordinate 4,747, forward strand.
CGCTGGCGGCGTCACGCTGGGGTCGGGTGACTTCATTATCAAGAATGACAACGCGTTCGGGACCGGCACGCTCCGGCAGAACAGCGATACGGGAACCCTCGGCGTCAACCTGATCTCCGATAACGACGCCCGCACGATCGCCACGCCCGTTCAGCTGGCCCAGTTCGTCACGATCAAGGGTGAAAACAGCATCACATTCTCGGGCAACGTAGCGCAGACCAACTCCCGCGGCTGGGTCAACCTGCTGCCGGCCGGCAAGACGCTCACCCTGTCCGGAATACAGTCCGCCGACGACCAAAGTCCCGCCGACACCAACCCGATCCCCGCCGGCGACACCATTTACACGTTCGACGGATCGGGGAAGACCGTCGTTACGGGTCTGCTGCGGGATCATGCCCGGGCCGACCTCCCCGGGAACGACGTCCAGCGCTCCTTCGGTAAGCGAGGCACCGGCGCCCTCTACTTGCAAGGGAGCATCCAACCGATACCGCAGATTAGCACCTACCGCGGCTTCACCTATGTCCAGGGCGGCAACTTCCACTTAGCCACCGTTGCGGACTTGGGCGCGACGCAAAAGATCAAGTCCACCGGCGGCGCCATCGGCATCGACAACGGCACCGTGACCGGCCCCGACAGCGCAGCGTTCCTCAACCTGCTCAACAGCCGCTCGCAATTGGTGACCGCGGCCGATCCGGTCCGCACGGACGACTTCGCCAGCGGCGGACTGATGCTGGCGGCTTCGGAGTCGGCGACCAATCTGAACTTTACGACGACACTCGCCAACGCGGCCGATATGTCGGTCGCCGCTCCCGAGCAAGGCATGTCGTACACCGGCACGGTCACCCCGGCGAACGCTACTTACCGCTTCGGCGGCGGCGCCGGCGTCATTACGCTGCCGAACGCGAACCAGCTCACCGGCGCCAACTCTCTGGTCGCCATGAATGGCCACGACTTTGGCGCCCGCCAGGGGCTCGGCGGCGTACGGATCACTGCCAACAACAATTACACCGGTATGACGCGGATCCAGGGCCGGACGATGACGACCAACCAGGACGCCGCTGTGACGAATTCCGGCGTGCCGGCCGCCGGCCAGTACAACGGCACGACGCTCACGGTGACCTCGCTGGCCAACGGCGGCGTCGCCAGCGGCATCGGAGCTTCGAGCAACGCCGCCGACAACCTGCAGATCCAAGGGAGCACGCTCCGCTACGAGGGCGCCGCAACCTCCACGGATCGATTGTTCACGATCGGCACCCGCGGAGCGACAATCGACGCCTCCGGATCGGGGGCGCTGACCTTCAGCAACACGGGGGCCTTAGCCATCGACACCGCGGAGGCCCGCCTCGGCAAGATCTATGGCTTCGGCTTCTCGAATCAGCCAGGCGTCACGCCCGCCAGCACGAGCGTGGCGTACGGACTGCCTGATACAAGCGACCTGGTTCCGGGGATGCAGATCGCTAGTCAGTATCTCACGGAAAGCACCACCGATACCGACTCCGTAATCACGGTGACGTCGATCCAAAGCCCGACTCGGGTCACTTTCAGCGATCCGGTCAACCTCTTTGGCGGGAATCCAACGGCGGCGAACATCACCTTCATCGATGTCGAGCGCACCTTTACGCTGACCGGCAGCAGCACCGCTAACAACACCCTGCGGCCGATCATCGGCGACTCGGCGACGAATGTCGTCAACGTCGCCAAGACCGGCACGGGCAAGTGGATCCTCGATGGCATGAACACCTACACCGGCGACACCTCGGTCGAGGCCGGCACGCTCAGCATCACCAAGGCGTATCTTGCCGACACGGCAGACGTAATGATCGACAGCGGCGCCATCTTCGACCTCAGCTTCGTCGGGACCGACACGATCCGGGGGCTGTTCCTTGACGGCACGCCGCAGAGCGCCGGCACGTACGGCTCGCTCGCGTCATCGGCGACGTTTAAGAGCTCGTACTTCACCGGCGCCGGAATCCTGAACGTCGCTCAACTTGTCTCGACGGGCATCCCGGGCGACTACAACAACGACGGCCTCGTCGACGCCGCCGACTACACGAAGTATCGCGACAACGTGGGCCAGCCTGCCGGCACGCTCGTCAATGATCCCGCGGGTGGCGTGGTCGGCGCGGCGCAGTACACGCAGTGGAAGAATAACTACGGGCGGACCGCCGGTGCGCTAGCGGCCAGCGTGCCCGAGCCGGCCACTGTCTTACTCGCTGGCTTCGCGGCAGCCGCGTTCCTTTCGCGTCGGAAGGCCGCATGAGCTGTTGGGTGAGATCAGCAGCCGACATCGTCGTCTGCCGATCGCTGCTCGCCGCAGCGATCGGCGCGACGGCGTGGCTCGGCGCGGCGGCCGCGATGGCGGATAGCGATGACGCGTACCGCCAGACCGTCACCCAGCGCGCCCGAGGCATCATCGACGGCCTTGCTATTGAGGACGACGCGCAGCGCGATCGGATTGTCGCATTGATCGCTGACCAATACATCGCGCTCAGCGAGGCCCACGCAGCCCTCGATTCGGCTCTCAAAGGAGCCGCAATCGTCAACGCTCAGGCTGCACGAGACGCCTCGCACCGTACCGTTGTCGAGCAGCATCGAAAGTTTGTCGCCGCGTTATCGGCGGATCTGACGGCGGAGCAAGTCGAAGGCGTGAAGAACGGCATGACCTATGGCATCGTGCCGATCACCTACAAGGGCTATTTGCGGCTGCTGCCCAACCTGGACGACGACCAGAAGCGGATGATCCTCGCCAACCTGCTCGAGGCCCGCGAGTACGCGATGGACGCCGGTTCTGCCGACGAGAAGCACGGCTGGTTCGGCAAGTACAAGGGCCGGATCAACAATCGCCTCTCGGCGGCGGGCATCGACCTGAAGCAGGCCGAAGGCGACTTAGCAGCTCGCGAAGCGGCTCAAGACAGCCAGAACTAAGTGGCGACCCCTGGGCGCCTTTCCCCTACGGAACTCGCAGTGATCTCTCGTTCGATTTGTCTGTTTGTCTTGGTGGCTGCGTTTTGTCAGTCGGTCGAGGGGCAGTACCCCAAGATTACGTCCGACGTGGCCGCTGAAACCCAACGCCGCCTCGAGAAGGTGTTTCGTCATTCGGACGAGGCCTGGGAAAAGGCGTTCCCAGCCGTCGAAGCGGGAGAGAAGGCGGGCAAGCCGTACCTGCCCGGCGCGCGGCGTCCGAAGGACCTTCCGCAGGCAGACATCCCGGCGTTCCCCGGCGCGCAAGGGGGCGGCATGTACAGCTTCGGCGGCCGCGGCGGCAAGGTCTTCGTCGTCTCGACGCTCGCCGACGACGGCCCCGGGAGCTTTCGCGAGGCGCTTGAAGCGGGCGGTCCCCGCATCGTCGTCTTCAATGTAGCGGGGATCATCGACCTGAAGAGCCGCCTGATTGTCCGCGCGCCGTATCTCACGATCAATGGCGCCACGGCCCCGGGAGACGGCGTCTGCATCGCCGGCGACACGGTCGAGCTCCAGACGCACGACGTCGTGATCCGTCACATGCGGTTCCGCCGCGGCGACACCTGGGTAGGTGACCGCAACGACTCGCTGGGCGGCAATCCGGTGGGCAACATCATGCTCGATCACGTCTCGGCCAGCTGGGGACTCGACGAAAATCTGTCGATGTACCGCCACATGTACCAGCCACCCGACGGCGGACCCGAGTTGAAGCTGCCCACGGTGAACATCACGATCCAAAACTCGATCTTCAGCGAGGGATTGGACACCTACAACCACGCCTTCGGCAGCACGCTCGGCGGCCACAACAGCACGTTCCATCACAACCTGTGGGCGTGCAACACGGGCCGCAACCCGAGCGTCGGGATGAACTACGATTTCACGTTCACCAACAACGTGCTCTACAACTGGCGCCACCGCACGGTCGACGGCGGCGACCATCTCAGCTTCTACACCATCATCAACAACTACTATAAGCCCGGCCCAATAACGCCGCGGGACGAGCCCATCGGCTACCGCCTCCTCAAGCCCGAACAACGCCGCAGTTCATACTATCTGTTGGACTACGGCAAAGCCTACGTTGAAGGGAACATCGTCGAGGGGAACGAACGCGTCACTGCCGACAATTGGGACGGCGGCGTCCAGGTCGACGTCCCCCAGCCGCGCGAGCCCCTCAAGAAAGGTGTTCGTGTTCTCTCCGAAGAGGAGGTACTGACGGAGATTCGCTCTAGTGAGCCCTACCCCCACGCCTACCTCGAGATCGAGTCGGCCAAAGACGCCTACGCGTCGGTGCTTAAAAACGCCGGGGCGACACTCCCCAAGCGAGACCCGGTGGACGAGCGGATTGTCGAAATGGTACGCACCGGCACGGTGACTTATGAAGAAGGAAAGGGAATCATCACCGACATCGCCCAGGTTGGCGGTTATCCTGACTATCGTGGCGAGCCCTACAACGATACCGACTCCGATGGCATGCCCGAAGACTGGGAGCTGTCCAACGGTCTGAATCCGCGCGAAGCGGCCGACGCCGCCGGCGACCTCAATGGCGACGGCTACACCAATATCGAAGACTTCCTCAACGGCCTCGACCCGGCGGCGCCGGTGAAAGCCTGGCCCGCACCGCGCACCTATGTCGATCTCTTCTGGCAGAGCTTCTGAGCTTGCGAAGGGACTCGTCGCCCGTGTGTCGATCGTCTTCGTCGCTGCGCTGGTCGGCGCCACCGCCCTGGCGGGCGACGCCGTCTTGCCGCGTAGCCATGGCGATTCCTTCGTCGAGCGGTTTAATGCGGCCGACGATGAGAGCGTCGTCAACCTCGTCCCCAACGCCGAAGCGGCCGAGTGGATCGCCGCGAACGCGCCGCGCTTCGACTGCCCCTCGAGCCGATTCGTCGAGACGTATTACTACCGCTGGTGGACCTATCGCAGGCATATCAAATCCACGCCGGACGGCCGCGTACTGACGGAGTTCATTACGCCCGTCAGCCACGCGGGCGCCTACAACACGATCGCCTGCGCGATTGGTCATCATCTGGCCGAGGGCCGCTGGCTCTCCGACGAGTCGCTGCTCGACGAGTATCTGCGGTTTTGGTTCGGCATGGGGCCCGATGGCGGTCCGCAGCCCCACCTCCACAAGTTCAGCGGCTGGATCGCCAACGCGATCGACCAGCGCCGCCGGGTGACCGGCAACGACGCGATCGCCGTCAAGTTGCTCGATTCCTTGGTCGCCGACTACCACGCCTGGGAAGCTGAGCGGCAGTTGCCAGGCGGGCTCTTCTGGCAACGCGACGTTGCGGACGGGATGGAAGAGTCGATCAGCGGTGGCCGTCGCGTACGGAACATCCGGCCGACGATCAATAGTTACATGGTGGGCAACGCCCGGGCGATCGCCAACATCGCCCGCGACGCCGGCCGCGCCGACTTGGCAGCTGAATTCGACAAGAAGGCCGACTTTCTCGCCGCGAGGGCCGTTGAGGCGATGTGGGACGCGGACGCAGCGTTCTTCAAGGTGCGACTCGAATCGGGCGAACTCTCTGATGCTCGCGAAGCCATCGGGTACATCCCTTGGCTATCTGGCTTGGCGCGGCCCGAGCACGCCGTGGCCTGGCGCCAGACACAGGATCACGACGGCTTTTGGGCGCCCGCCGGACTGACCACCGCCGAGCGCCGTCATCGCGATTTCCGCACGCACGGCGTCGGCACCTGCGAGTGGGACGGCGCAGTGTGGCCCTTCGCCAGCAGCCAAACGCTCGGCGCGATGGCGGTCGTTCTCCGTGGTCCCGAGCAAAACTATGTCACTCGACGCGACTATTTCGACCACCTGCTGCGTTACGCGTCGTCCCACCAGAAAGACGGCGTCGCCTACCTCGGCGAGTACCTCGACGAAGTGACTGGCGATTGGCTCATCACGGGCGAGAAGGAGAAACGCAGTCGGTACTACAACCATTCGACGTTCTGTGATCTGGTGATCACGGGGCTGGTGGGGATTGTGCCGCAGGCGGACGACACCGTGCTCGTCGATCCCCTCTTGCCCGCCGACGCCTGGGATTGGTTCTGCCTCGACGGGGCGCGCTATCACGGTCACTCGCTGAGCGTCGTCTGGGATCGAGACGGGTCTCGCTACCATCGCGGCGGCGGTTTGTCGGTGCTCATCGATGGTCGTGTCGTCGCGACCTCGCCGGATCTCGGACGTCTTGTCGTCGAACTTCCACCAAGCGAATCTTCCCGATGATACGCCCTCTCCTTTACATGGTCGGCGCCGCGGCCTGCTCGATCGCCGCTGCCGGCGACAGCCGCTGGACGCTGCACTACGACCAGCCCGCCACCGAATGGGTCGAAGCGCTCCCCGTTGGCAACGGCCGCATGGGGGCGATGGTCTTCGGGCGAATCGGGGAAGAGCGAATCCAACTCAATGAGGACTCGGTCTGGACCGGCGGCCCGCACGACTACGCCCACCCCGGCGCCTCGAAACACTTGGCAGAGATCCGGCGACTGCTCTTCGCAGGCAAGCAGCGCGAGGCCGAGGACCTCGCCGGCCGAGAGTTCATGTCGCAGCCCTTGCGTCAGCAGTTCTACCAGCCAATGGCGGACTTGAATCTACTACTCGAAGGTGTCGAAGACGCTAGCGCGACCGACTATCGGCGGCGCCTCGACCTTGAAACAGCGACCGCGACGACAACTTTCTCGGCGGGCGGCGTCCGCTACGAGCGCCAGGTCTTTGCCAGCTTCCCCGACCAGGTCATCACGGTCACCCTCCGGGCCGACAAGCCCGGCAAGTTGGCGTTCGTCGCCACGCTACCCACCCCGCACAAGCGGCAACACCGTTCCGCCGTCGATGACACGACGATCGAATTGCGAGCGTCGGTCAATGACAACGAGATCGCCGCCGGAGAGTTAGCGGTAGGCCAAGTTGAGTTCGCTACGCGGCTGCGCGTCTCAGAGAGCGATGGAAAGGTTGAGACTTTGAAGGATCGAATCCGCGTCACGGGCGCATCGCACGCCACGTTGCTACTGACCGCCGCGACCAACGTCGTTGACTTCCGCGACCTTTCGGGGGATCCGTCGGAGCGAGCCGCCGCCGACCTCGACGCCGCTGCGCGATACTCCACTGCCAAGTTGCTCAACCGTCACGTCGCCGACCACCGAGAGCTTTTTGACCGCATCGCCCTCTCGTTGGGCCAGCGGTCCGAGGTTGCCTCGCAGCTGGCGACCGACGACCGACTCGTTGCGTCGAAGAGCGAGAGCGATCCCGACTTGGCGGCGCTCGTCTTCCACTACGGCCGCTATTTGATGATCGCCTCGAGCCGCCCCGGCGGGCAGCCCGCGAACCTGCAGGGGCTGTGGAACCAGGATCTTTCACCGGCCTGGGGAAGCAAGTACACGGTCAATATCAACACCGAGATGAATTACTGGCTCACCGAGCCGTGCAACCTCGGCGAGTGTAATCAGCCGCTCTTCGACGCGCTGGCGGAGCTGGCCGAATCGGGCGCCGAAGTGGCCCGCGAGCACTACGCCGCGCCGGGATGGGTGTTGCACCACAACTTCGACCGCTGGCGTGGCGCCGCGCCGATCAATGCCGCTGACCATGGCATCTGGCCGACGGGCGGCGCTTGGCTCTGTCAGCATCTCTGGCTGCATTACCTCTACACGGGCGACACATCGTTTCTGCGCGAGACCGCTTACCCGTTGATGATGGGCGCGGCCGAATTCTTCGCCGCTACGCTCGTCGAAGACCCCCGCAGCGACGATAGGCGGCTCATCAGCGGACCGAGCAATTCGCCCGAGCAGGGGGGGCTTGTGATGGGCCCGACGATGGACCATCAGATCATCCGCGACCTCTTCGCCAACACCATCGCGGCGAGTGAAACGCTGGGGGTGGACGCCGATCTGCGGGAAGAACTTGAGGGGCTGCGGGGCCGCATCGCCCCCAACCGAGTCGGCCAACACGGTCAGCTCCAAGAGTGGCTCGAAGACGTCGACGATCCGACGAACGATCATCGCCACGTGTCTCATCTCTGGGGGCTGTATCCGAGCGTCGAAATCACCCCCGACGCGCCCGCGCTTTTTGCGGCGGCGCAGCGCTCGCTCGAGATGCGTGGTGACGCGGGCACGGGTTGGTCGCGCGCCTGGAAGGTGAACTTCTGGGCCCGGCTCCGCGACGGCGACCACGCCCATAAGGTGCTCGATGGCCTGATGACGCTCACCGGCTCGCCCAAGTCGAAGAACCGGGGCGGCGGCCTCTACGCGAACCTGTTCGACGCCCATCCGCCGTTCCAAATCGATGGCAATTTCGGCGCGACCGCCGGCATCGTCGAGATGCTCATGCAGTCCCACCGCACGACGCCCAGCGGCGAGCGCATGATCGAGCTCCTCCCAGCGCTGCCCAGCGCCTGGGCAGAGGGCACGGTCGATGGTCTACGCACCCGTGATGGCTTTGAGGTCTCCATAAGCTGGAGTAAGGGCAAGCTGACTGAGTGCCGCGTGCGGTCACGGCTCGGCAAACCGGCCCTTCTCTCTTACGGCCCCCATACCACTCCAGTGAAACTCGCCGCCGGCGAGGCGTTGCGCCTCGGCCCCGAGCTCACCGCTAAATCGGCCCGCGAACCGCGCGAATAGGCGCGGATAAAGCAATCGCGATCTGGCCACGACACTAATTCTATTCGCGTTCATTCGCGTGATTCGCGGGCAGTCAAGAACCCAACAGGATAGACCCAACTGTGAAAGCGTTCACCACCCTTGCTGTGCTCTTCGTTCTGCTTGCTTCCTCGACGTTAATGGCCGCCGATTGCGAGCAGTGGGGCGTTTACGAGGTCGAGCTCAATGGTCCCACGAAGGGTAACCCTTTCATGGGGGTCGAGCTCTCGGCCACGTTCTCGCAAGGGGATCGCACCATCGACGTGCCGGGCTTCTACGACGGCGACGGCGTGTACCGCATCCGTTTCTCCCCTCCGACCGCCGGCGAGTGGAGTTACAAAACGGCAAGTAACGCCGCCGACCTGAAAGCCCAAGAAGGCGCCCTCGAGGTTGGTGAGCCTTCGGCAGGCAATCATGGCCCCGTCCAAGTGGCGCACGCCGCCCACTTCACCTACGCCGACGGCACGCCCTACAAGCCGGTAGGCACCACCTGCTACGCCTGGACCTCACAACCGGCGGAGCTCCAGGAGCAAACGCTCAAGACGCTCGCCACCGCGCCGTTCAACAAAATCCGCATGTGCGTTTTTCCGAAGTGGTACTCGTGGAACGAGGTCGATCCGCCTCAGTACGCCTACGAGAGGACTGCTCCGGATCAATGGGATTTCTCGCGATTTAACCCGGCCTTCTTCCGCAGTCTTGAGAAGCGGATCGAGCAGCTCAGCGAAATGGGCATCGAGTGCGATCTAATCCTGCTGCACCCTTACGACAACGGCCGCTGGGGATTCGACAACATGCCCCCCAAGGCGTGCGATTTTTACCTGCGATATATCGTCGCCCGCCTCGGCGCATACCGCAACGTGTGGTGGTCGATGGCGAACGAGTGGGACTTCGACAAGAACAAGACCCGCGACGATTGGACGCGGATGATCGGCGTCGTCCACGACGCCGACCCCTACGGCAAGCTCCTCAGCATCCACAATGGCTGGGAGCTCTACGACCAAAACCACCCCTACCTCACGCACGCCAGCATCCAGAACGGCTCGGCCGCCGAAGAGGCCGGCCGCGCGGCGCTGTACCGCGACGTTTATATGAAGCCCGTCGTGCTCGATGAGGTGAAGTACGAGGGGGACATCCCACTCCGCTGGGGTAATCTTTCCGCCGAGGAGATGGTCCACCGCTTCTGGGAAGGGACGATTGCCGGTTGCTACGTCACCCACGGCGAGTGCTACCTGTCCGATGACGACATCCTTTGGTGGTCAAAAGGGGGCGTTCTCAAGGGCGAAAGCCCGGCTCGAATCGCCTTCCTGAAAGAGGTGCTTGACGCCTCGCCCGCGGAGGGCATCAACCAGATCGACAAATGGCAGGACCCAACCATCGCCGGACAGCCCGCCGAGTACTATCTCGTTTATTTTGGCCAGCAGACGCCCCGTACGTGGGAGTTCTCGCTGCCCAAGCACGAACTCGCCGACGGCATGCGGTTCAAGGTCGAGGCGCTCGATACCTGGAACATGACCATCACCCCGATCGAAGGCGAGTTCGTCACCAAGCAACACTCGCAGTACCTCTTTAAGGACGCGGCGGGCCGCTCGGTGAAACTCTCCGGCAAGCCGTGGATGGCGTTGCGGATTACGCGGGTGGAAGACTGAGCATGGCTGGCGCGATCGTCCTGCCCCTCCCTCAAAGGAGGGGAACCTTCCTTCATCGTAAGTTGGCTCTTTTATGCGGTTCGCTTTGCCACACTTGACTCTCGCCGCGCTGTTAGCGGCTGCGCCAGTCGACGCCGACCCCCTTGTCGTCGCCGATGTGTCGGCAAGTCTCCATGCCGTTGTTCGGCCTATCGCCGTCAACGACGTGACCTGGACCGATGGCTTCTGGGGCGAGCGCTTGCGTGTCTGCCGCGAACAGTCCATCCCGGCGATGTGGGAGCTCATGCGCGGCTCGCAGTACAAGCCCTTCTACGAGCACTTCTTGATCGCCGCCGGCGAAAGGGAGGGGGACTACCACGGCGCCCCGTGGAACGACGGCGATTTTTATAAGTGGATCGAAGCGGCGTCGTCCGCCGTCGCTTGCGAGCCGAACCCGGCGATGGGAGCCGCCATCGACGAGTCGGTTCGCGCCATCGCTGCGGCGCAGCGCGACGACGGTTATCTGCATACGCCCGTGCTCATCCGCCAGCGCAACGGCGACGCGTCGGCCCAGCCATTCGCCGACCGGCACGATTTCGAGGTCTACAATCTGGGCCATCTGATGACGGCTGGCTGTGTCCGCTACCGCGCGAGCGGCGAGCGCGACCTGCTCGGCGTCGCCGAGCGCGCCGCGCAGTTTCTGGAGGCGGCCTTCGCCAACCCCACCCCGCAGATGTCGCGGCAGGCGGTCTGCCCGTCCCACTACATGGGCCTGATCGAGCTCTACCGCACGACGCGCAACGAACGTTACCTGCGGTTAGCGCAGAAGGTCATCGATCTCCGCAGCATCGCTGCGGGCGTCGGAGGCGGCGGAGGCGACGACAACCAAGACCGCATCCCCTTCGTCGAGCAGCGCGAAGCCGTCGGCCACGCCGTCCGCGCGAACTACCTCTACGCGGGCGCGGCGGACCTCTACTTGGAAACCGGTGACAAACGACTCTTGCCGGCGCTCGAAGCGGTCTGGACCAACGTCACGCAGAAGAAGCTCTACGTCACGGGCGCCTGCGGCGCGCTGTTCGACGGCGCGTCGCCCGACGGATCGCCTGACCAGAGCCAGATCACCCGCATCCACCAAGCGTACGGGCGCAACTATCAACTGCCCAGCGAGACCTCACACAACGAGACCTGCGCCGCGATCGGCGCCGTGCTCTGGAACTGGCGTCGATTCTTGGCGACGGGCGAAGGCCGGCACATGGACTGGATCGAACTGGCGATGCACAACGCCGTGCTCGCCGGCGTAAGCCTGGAAGGGACGGACTACTTCTACACCAATCCGCTGCGAGTGACCGACCCACCGCCGGTCGAACTGCGCTGGTCGCGACAGCGTCAGCCGTTCGTCGTGTCGTATTGCTGCCCGCCGAATGTCGTCCGCACGCTCGCACAACTGGGAGGTTACGCCTACAGCGTCGCGACCGACGGTGTCGCCATCAATCTCTACGGAGCGAGCGAACTCGCTACGATGCTCGATGGCGTACCGCTGCGGATCGTCCAAGAGACAGAATTCCCTTGGTCGGGGGACGTCACGATCCGTATCGACAGGGCGCCTGCCCTCCGGTGGACGCTCCGCCTCCGACAACCCAGTTGGGCCGCCGCGATGTCCGTGCGGGTGAACGGAAAGCCCGCCCCGATTGAGGTGGACAACGGATACGCCGTGGTGCGTCAGGAGTGGCGCGCTGGAGATGTGATTCAGATCAGCCTGCCGATGCCGGTCGTCTGCCTCGAATCGCACCCGCTGGTGGAAGAGACCCGCGGCCAGCTTGCGATCAAGCGCGGCCCGACAGTTTATTGTCTTGAGTCCGCCGACTTGCCGAAGGGCGTGGACGTCGGGCAGGTGCGGATCGACCCCGACGCCGACTTCACGGTCCGCTATGACGACGGACTACTCGGTGGCGTCGCCGTTATCGAAGCGGAACTACCCAACGTCGAATCGGCAGCGTGGGACAAGCTCTACCGGCCCGCGACGGAATCGCCGTCACGGACGGCGAGAGTCAAGTTCGTCCCGTATTACGCGTGGGGTAACCGCGGCAAGGGAGAGATGAGCGTCTGGCTGCCTCGCGGCAAGCTTCCCGAATAGTCGCCATTTCTCACGCGGGGGAAGACTTCGTCAGTTCAGCGGCGTAATCCAAGCGACACGCCCCTCCAGCGAGCGACTTTCGCCCTTCTTCACGCGAAAATCGCCAATCACCTCACCCGAATTCGGATCGATCCAGCGCACGCGACTGCCGCGCTCTGCCGCGAAGGAGGCGTCGGGCGTTAATCCGTAGAGCAAAGCGAAGCCGTGCTCATCGGCGAGTCGCATAACTCGGTCCCCCTGCTTCCACGCGGGCCGCATCGCGACAAGCGCTCGCTTCAACTCTTCCCGCAGCGGCGGGACATCCGCCAGTGAACCGCCCCCCATCAGCACGGCCCACCCGTCGCGGGGCGTGTTGCAGAACCGGTTGGCGTTGAAGAGCACCGGTATGGTGGGATGCTCGGTACGGTATTCACGTACGGCCCGCGCGACGGACGCAAAGTCGCCCGCCTTCACGTGCGACTGTCGTAGGTGTTGCCGCGGCGCCATGTTCGCTCCCCCCGGCGGTGCGTAGAGAGCGCCGTCGCGGCCGTAACACCAATAGCGGATGTCGATGACGTCAATCGCGTCTCTGCGCTGCGGATCGGCGAGCAACGCGTCTTGCACGTCCTTGGTGGCGCTGATGGCGAGCAGCGGCTTGTCGCCGCCATGGCGAGTCATCTCGTCGAGCCAGAACTCGGTGAACTCCTGCGGGCCGGAGTACTCGTCGCTCGTGAACTGAATGACGTTCTTGCTGCCCTTGAAGTTTTCGACGCATTTGGAGAGATACCCGCGATGCAAAGCGCGGAGCGCGGCGTTGTCGGGGTCGTAGAACTGGTGGGCTATGAAGATGCGCTTGTCGCCGACGTAAGGGGGCGGCTCGGTGAGGCCCGTAGCGTTGACGTTATTTGCCGGGCGCCAGGGGCAGTCGGCCCAATGGGCGCCGGCCTCGAGGATGTTGTGCTGGAAATAGCACTGGTGCATCAACACGAGGCCCCGCTCGTCGCACAACTGGGCGAAGTCGCGGAGGCGCCGCCAGTACCACGTGTTGAACTTGGTCAGATCGTACTTGCTGAGGCCGTCCCAGGCACGCCCTTCGCCAGTACGTGCGAACGGTTGCTCGTAGAACGGCGGCGCGACGTGCGCGGTCCCGCGGCGGACCATCAGGTGGTCGTCGCGGCGGCGGTCGTACCACAAGCCATAGTGATGGTCGTACGCCGCGAAGCCCGCCGCGCGCAGGCCTTCGGCGACCGCGACGAGGTCGTCCGTCAGCCCAAGTCCGTACCGCCCCGGCGCCCAGCGGGTGATCGACGGCCCGAACTCGGGCGCCTCGTCCGGCCGGATCACACCGCGCCACCACGTCGGACTCATCGTGTCGCCGGTGAGCACCTGCCCGTCGATGGTCAGCCAGCCATTGACGATCTTCAGCTCGTGACGGGACACGTCGGCCTTCCGCGACGGCGCCTCTACGATGGAATCGAATCGCAGGCTCTCTTCGTCACGTGGCGTCTCCACGCTGCCCAGCCGCTCCTCGATAGCGTCCCGCAACGTCTTGTTGGGCTTGTTCGATTGCGCGACGAAGCGCTCGGTCTCGACTCGAGTGGGGCTCGTCGATTCGGCCGTGTTAAGCAGTAGCGGATCGACTCGTTTGGCAGCGTCTTCGCCGACGCGCTCGGCCAGCTGAGCGCGATAGAGACTCCGTGGCCGGACGAAGTCGCTGAGGCCGGACATCACGCCGTCGCCCACCGGCTGCGCCCAGTAGCCCACCGCCCAGTTTTGGGCCGTCGGCGGCGAGAAGCAATGGAGCTGCGCCGCTTGGCACTGGTAGGCGACGCAGTTGGCAGCCGACCATCCAACGCCGGGCGGATCGAGCCAGCGGTTGCCAAAAAAGAGATCATTGCCGTCGATTCGCACGTTGTCATAGAGCACGCCCGACGCCCAGCTCTCAAGCGGGCCGCTCGGCCCCTGGGCGTTGTAGGCGTAGCAGTTGACAAAGGCGTTGGGCCCCGGCGCGCAGTGACCGACTGCGAAGTCATTGTGCCCTTCTTCGGACCAACACCGCATAAACAGCGTCTGTTGCCCCTGCGTGAAGAACGACTGGCGGCGATATCCGCCAATCTCGGAGACCGGCGCGAGCGCCAGGCAGTCCTCGACCGTCGCGTGCCGAATCCCTTCGCGCAACAGGACGGCGCCGCCGGCGAAGCCCTCGAAGCGCACCCGACAAACCCACAAGTTCTCCGTATGGTTGGCGACAATGCCGTGCCAACTGTGCTCTTCATCGAGCGGATTGTCACCCGTCACCTCGCTGCGGAGCGTCAAGTCTTCGAGGCCGACTTCGCGTAGCCGCGCGTTATGAGCGACATTGGCGACCGTTCCGCCGCCGTACTTCGCCTCGAGCGCCGTCGTCAAGGGCGCGTCGAGGGTGATGGTGTCGCCATCGACCGCGCTGATCGTCCGCTCCCATTGGACGTCGCAGCGGCCGGGCCGCCAACCAACGCCGTCGACGCGCGCGCCAAGAACATCGATCCACTCCGCGGTGGAAGGCCTCGTGACACGAACGGCGTCTCCTTGGTGGAAGTCGTGGCCGGACGTTAGCCGCAGCGCCACGGCGCCAACCGGCACGTAGTCATTGACGACATCGATCGCTTTCGCCGCTGGCGGGTTAGCGGAAGCCGCACCCCCAATCCGCATCAGCGGCCGACGCCCCTTGCAAGTCGCGACAATCGTCGTGCGATTGGCGCCCGACCCCCGCAACACGACCCCGCCTCGTTCGATCCGCAGGTCGCCGGCAACGCGATGGAGTCCCGGCCCGAGCAGCACGGCGCCGCGTAGGCCGCTCTTATCGGCCGGCAAGTTGGCGACATGGTCAATAGCCGCCTGGATACGATCGCCGTTGTCTCCCTCGATGGCGTCGACAACGACCCGCGTCGGAGGCGAAGGAATCTCACGATCCGCGCCGGCGTAGCCGCACGAAGAGAAATCGGGGATGCGGTCGCCGTGATCGTTTGCCCAATACGCCAGCTTGCCGTCCGGCCCGACCGACACCTGTGGGGGCGTCGCTGCCGCCGCTGGTAGCGAGGCAAGAGTCAATAGACCGACGGCGATGATTTGAAAAGCTTGCATATCCGCGCCTATTCAACGGTTTCTGTTTCGGTGATCGGATGGCGTCGCCAGTAGTTGGCTAGAAGCGATCCCGACACGTTCATCCAAGCGATAAAAATCGCGGCGGGAAGGCCGAGCGTCGAGAGCTTGCCCATCTCGGCCGCGATACCGGTCGCCATCCCGCCGTTCTGCATACCGACCTCGATCGCCACCGTCCGAGCCGATTGTTGATTCATCCCCAAGGATCGACTCACGCAGTAGCCGAGCAAATAGCCGAGCACGTTGTGCAGTCCCGCGGCGACAATCAGGACGAGTCCGACAGCGAGCAGGTGCTCACGCCCCTCGGCCGTCGTCATCCCGGTAACGTAGATGATGCCCGCCATCGAGAGGGCCGGCATGACCCGAGCGAGCTGGGGGATTGTGCTGACGGCGAGGTGGTAGAGGACGCCAAAAGCAACGCCGCCAAGAATCCACGCCGCCAGCTCCATGCCGAGGGCCGCACCCGGACTGGAAACAGCGATGGCGCCAGTGACGTACGCGACGCCGAGGAGGGAGCCCGCGAGGGCAACCGCCCACGTTATCGCCTTGCCCCGCGGCCCCGCATGCAGCAGGTAGTCGTGCACGAGCGCCGCGCCCGTTGGCACCAGAACAATCTTGACGATGCTCGCCATCATGCCGACGAAGCTGATGGCGAGCTCAGTCCCCTCGAGCAACGACGAAGCGAGCAACTTCATCCAGAACGGCGTCACCAGGGGCGCCAGCAGCGTCGCCACCGCCGTGAGGGTGATCGACAGCGCGAGGTTCGCCTGGGCGATGTACGCCATGACATTCGACGCCAGCCCGCTGGAACACGACCCGATCAGCACCATCCCCGCGGCGATCTCAGGCGGAAGCCGAAAGGCGATCGCCAATCCGTAGCCCACCAGCGGCATAATCATGAATTGACACAGCAGGCCGATGGCCACCGGGAGCGGCGTCCGCGCAACGCCGAGGAAGTCCCGGATCCCCATCTGGGTTCCCATGCCGAACATCACCGCCTGCACCAGCAAGAGGAGCAGCAGTTTGTAGCTGGCGGAGCCCGGCGGGAACGGCTGAAACACATGGGGCGCCAGCACTGCGGTGACGACCGCCGCGACAATCCATGCCGTGAACGTCATCGTCCGCAGCGACGCCACGCTCGACAGTCCACAAGCCAGCGCCGTGAGGCCGGTCATCAGCGCCAGCTTTGCGTTCTCATAGTCGCCGGCCAGTCGTAGCGCCGCGGCGCCGGCAAGCAGCAGCAGCGAAAGGACGAGACACGCTCGCAACAGGTGATGAAGAGGATTGCCGATCACTCTGCCGCCGAATGAGAGTTCGCCAAGTACCAGACCGCTAGCCGGGGGCTCGACAGGATGGGAGTCTTTGGAGCCTCTTCGCCGAGCTGGCTGACGACGCGCGCCATCGACGCCTGGGCGAGAACGACGACGTCGCACGTCGAGGCGAGATCGAGCAAGGCCTCGGCGACCATGGCGTCGTGCTTAGCCGGCTCACCCGACATCAGGCAGTCGAACGCCCCTTCGCAGAGTCGGCTAACGACAATCGGCGAAGCGCCGGCGGCGGCGGCCCGGCGGTTAATGAGGTCGGTCGTCGGCGCCAGCGTTGTCGGTAGCGTCGCGGCGACGCCGATCCTGCTGCCGGTGCGAACCGCCTCGTCGGCCATCGGCTGATCGACACGCAACACGGGAATATCCACGAGAGCGGCCGCGCGCTCGATCGCCTCGCCGATCGAAGAGCAAGTCACCAGCACCTGATCCGCGCCCGCTTCCTGGGCGGCAAAGACATGTCCCGCCACGCGATGCGAGACGCTGGCCGTCAGCCGGCCCGTCGCGATCACCTCTTTGATGAGGCTGTCGTCGGCGATGTTGAAGGTCTCGACACCCGGCAACAGCTCTTTGCAGAGGTCGGCGAAGACCGGTACGAGGGTCGCCGAGGTGTGGATCAGTCCGAGCTTCTTCATGCTACCTGGGCCTTGCAGTTATCGTTCTGCCGTCGCTTCGTACGCCAGACGGGCGAGGAACTCGGGCCGGCCGACCTGACCTCCTTTGAACACGAAGAGCTGGTCGTCAACGAGCGAGTCGCCCGATTGGGCGCGGCAGACGGGAGCGCCTGGCGTCAGCGACGCATGGAAAGACAACGAATCGATCCCCAGCGACTGCGCGGCGTAACTCGACGTATCCCCTCCCGCGACGACAGTGAGCCCGATCGACGTTTGATTCTTCAGATGGCGGTAGACGTGGGCAAGAGTCTGACCCAGCAGGCGTGCGTCGAGCGATCCGCCGCGATTCTGCCCCCCACCGCTGCTGACGATGGCGCCGGGTGACCTGCACAGAGCTTTCGCAACCGCCTTCGCCGCCTCTTCGGCGACGGAGTCGTCCGCGGCAGCGATGCGATCGGCGTCGATCTCGACAACGGCGAAACCAGCCTGCTTTGCGGTTGCGATTTGCGTTGCGGTGACGGGGGAACAACTGCCGGCTAACACCAGCACCGGCCCGGCCGGCGCCTCGGCCATGTCGCTTCGTCGGGGAGGCAGGTCCCACTGCGAGGCCAGCGCCGACTCGACCGCCGACGACCCCACCGTGATTAACGGGTGCGTCGCTTTGGCGTAATTCTCGAGCACGGCGCCAATGGTCCGCAGGTGCTCCTTGGTTGAGCAGTCGAACAAGACGACTTCGGCGGCTTCCGTGGCCAACCCTGCCTCGACGGCGGCGATTGCGTCGCCGACGCCACGATCGAGCGCGCGAAAGTCAACTAGACAGGTCCGCTTCGCCGTCTGCTTGCCGAGATGGACCAAGATGTCCGCTTCCTCGGACGGCGTCACCGGGTGAAGGCTCATCGAGGGATGGCGGTCGAGTCGGTAGGCCGGCGTGTCGGCGCCGATGCCGTAGCTTGCGAAAAGGTTGCCGAACACGCACCAACGACCGAGTCCCGGCGCGCCCACTAGCAGCGGTATGAACGGACGCGCGTACTCCTCGGCGGCGATATCGATGACGCGTCCGATGCTGCCGACCTCCGGCGAAGAGTCGAACGTGGAGCAGACTTTGTAGTGAACATGAGCGGCCCCCAGTTCTCGCAGCGCCTTAAGTGCAGGGCGGACCTCGGCGTCGATCTCGGCGGTCGGCAGACTCCGGGTCCGCCCCGCGACGCCGATCGCCTCGATTCCGGGCAGGGCGCTGAGCGTCTCCGACGACGGAGGTTGCAGGAACAGCCGCGTCCGCACGCCCGCGATCTCGAGCTGCTCCAGTGCGTCGGTGGCGCCGGTAAAGTCGTCGGCGTAGTAGGCGAGTCGCAGGGTCATCCGGCGGCGCCCCCCCGCGATTTGTTGCTTCGCCTCAGTGTCGCCAAACTTCGCGACGGATTGGCGGAACTCCTTGTGTGCGGCAGCGGCTTCGGCAAGCGACTGCCCCGCCACGGCCGCCGACCATGCTTGCTGTAGAGCCGTTACGCCCGCCCCTGGACCCCCTGGGTGAGCCATGACGCCGCCGCCCGCCATGTAGAGGAGGTTCACCGTGCGGGTGCGCCGATAGGTCTCGAAGGCCTGACCGCCCCATTGGCCCGACGAAACCACCGGCAAGACGCGGCGTGTCGAGCCGAGCGGCGCGAGGCAGGCCTCGATCGACCTCACGACCGAATCGTCCGACTCCCAGAACTTGTTAGCGATCCCGTTGACGTGCAACTGATCGACGCCGGCCAGCCGCCAAAACTTCTGGTAAGCGGCAAACTCAACGCCGAGCATCGGGTGCCGTGTGAGCATGCCCCAACCGTTGCGGTGGCCGTGGATCGACAGCTCGCCGTGCTCGCAGAGTCTCTTCACCGCGGCGAGGCCGACGGTGTTGACGCTCACCATGGCGCAGGTCCCGCCGGTGGCGACGATCTTGTCGTAGTGGCGCAGCATCGCGTCGAGTTCGTCGGAGACATTGAAAGCGACCATCACGCGCTTGCCCGTGCGGTCGGCGTGGTCGTTGACGACGCGCATGACGGCGTCCACTCGTTGGTCAAACGGCGAGTGGGGCGGGTTCGCCATCAACTCGTCGTCCTTGATGAAGTCGATGCCCGCCGCGACGATCGGCTTCAACAGTTCCGCCGTGTCGGCCGGAGAGAGGCCAACGCTTGGCTTGATGATCGTGCCGATCATCGGTCGATCCTCGACGCCAGCCAGTCGCTTGGTTCCCTCCACGCCACGCTTCGGTCCGTCATAGTGGGCGACGAACAAGTCGGGGAACTCCAGGTCAAGCAGCTTCAGACCTGTGAAGCCGCGCAGTTCGTAGAGGTTGCCCTGGACCGTTGAAACAATCGTCGGCAGATTCGTCCCGAAATTCTCCACCGACCAAGAGACCGTGACTTCGCCGCGCTGGAAGCGATCGCCGGGCCTGCCGCCGGGGAGGCTCGGGGTCGGCGTCACGTCGTGCTGGACGATCTTCTCGACTCGCGCGGCGAAGCGGGCTTTGAGCTCTTCGCTCTCGGCCGGCACGGCGACGAACGTCCCCGACGACTGCTCGCCGGCGAGTTGCGCGGCCGCGTCCGCCAGCGGCAGGGGCGTCTCGATGCGGTAGGTGGCGTAAAGCCGATTGGGGTCGTGTACCATGTCGTCAGGCCTCCCTCCGCGTTGCGCGGTCGATCGCCACGGCGGCGAGGATCACGGCGCCCTTAATCACTTGCTGCCAGTAGGGCGATACCTCCAGCAGCACCAACCCGTTATTCAGCACGCCAATAATCAGGCATCCCAGCACGGCGCCGAGCACTGATCCACGCCCGCCGGAGAGCGAGGCGCCGCCGATCACGACCGCCGCAATTGAGTCGAGCTCGTAAGCAACCCCCGCGTTGGGCGTCGCCGAGTCGAGCCGGGCCGCCAC
>JBGSJY010000724.1:0-1671 GCA_041741515.1 Pirellulales bacterium
GCCGCGTCGTCGATCGTCCCGCCGAGCGGCGTGAAGTCGGTCGGCCCGTCACAGCGGTAGAGGTTCGAGTGCCCGCCGCTCACGATCAGCCCCACACAGGGGAAAACCTCCTCCCCGCTGGCGATCTTGCACGCATAAACGTGCGCCTGCAGATGGTTCACCGCAACGAGCGGCAGCCCCGTCGCCACGCACAACGCCTTCGCCGCGCACACACCCACCAGCAGCGACCCAACAAGACCGGGCTGGTTCGCCACGGCAATCGCGTCGAGGTCCGCTAGCCGCACGCCCGCCTTGCGCAGCGTCTCGTCGATCACCGGCAGCACGCGCTCGACGTGCGCCCGCGAAGCGATCTCCGGCACCACACCGCCGAACCGCTCGTGCAGCGCGTTCTGCGAAGCGACCACCGCGCCGAGCACCTCGAGCGAATCGGTCACCACCGCCGCAGCGGTTTCGTCACAGGTCGATTCAAGGCAGAGGAGACGAAGCACAAGATCGGGTAAGGCTTGAGGCGAAAGGCGTGAGGATCAGCAGCAGCTTCGCTGCAATACCCTCAGGACTCAAGCCTCAAGTCTCAAGGGAGTCAGCCCTAATAATCGCACCACAGCCCCAGCCCGACCTGTTCTTCGTTGCGGTTGAAGAACTGGTACTGCGTGCTCTTGCCATTCATGTAGTGCAAGCCAACACGCAGGGTGCTGCCCGTTTCGCCACGCCACAGCCAGCCGGTCTGGAGGGTCCAGTCACCGCTGAAATTGACCTCTTCGCGGAGGTGGGCGTTCGTGGCGACGAACGGCGTGCCGTAAAAGCCCGTCGGTCCCGGGCGGGACAACTCGGCGCCGAACTGAAACTCCCACGGCTCGGCGCCGCCGGCGGTAAAGAACGCGTAGGCGGTCTCGCCGTAAACCCGCAAGCTCGGGAACATCTGGTACGAAACGCCCGCGATGATCGCGTCGCGGACGTAGTTGACGCGGGTGTTGGCGCCGTTGCGTAAGATCAACTCGTCGCCGAGGTGCGAGCTGACGTGGTAGTAGCCGAACTTGTACGCGACCCCGTCACCCGACGTGTAGGTGAGCGGGACGCCAAAGCGGAAGTCGGACGAATCGACGTCACGGTTTTGGTCGAGGTTGAGCCGGACGACCGTCGCGCCTTCGAGGTCGAGCTGCCAGCCGACGGGGTTGGCGGCGTCGTAGTTGCCGTAGCGGATAACGCCCTGGCGGCCGCCGAGCGTCGCGTCCCAGGCGATCTCACTCTTCTGACCGGCGTAGGGCCCGCTCGCCGGGTAGCTGTTCTGGATCGTGTGCAGCGCGAGCCGCGGCTCGCGCGGGCCGGCTTGGTAGCTGCGATAGATCAGTCCGCTGGGCATGACCTGCCAACCCCAGCCATTCGCCGGCGCCGAGTAGCCCCACGACCCCACCGGGCCGACGAGGTCGCCGCTGGAGTAGGGGGCCGAAGGCTGCACGTAGTCAGCGGCTGTGTAACCGCCGCCCGACCCGTATTCGGCGGCCGGATACGCGGCGCCACCGTAGGGGGTGGCCTCGTACGCGCTAGTCAACTGGACGCCGCCGTACGGGGCGTCCATCGGCCTCCCAGCGACCCGAGCCGCTTCGACAAACGGATCGAGACCCCGCCCCGCGGCAGGCGGTTGCCCGAGGGCGTGCGGCTGCCCCAAGGCGA
>JBGSJY010000725.1:0-3114 GCA_041741515.1 Pirellulales bacterium
GGTCAACGGCGGCAACGACGCCCAGGTCGCGATCGCCGTCGAGCGAACTGGCGAGGGCGCCACCCGCGTGACCGTCTCCGCCGCCTACCCCGACGGCGACCCTCGAGCGGTCCGCCGATCACGATCCTTCGTGTTCACTCGCGCCAATCTCTCTACTGACCTCTCCACCGAGGAATAACCGTCATGCCTACGAACTTTCACTCCACGCCGCATCGCGGCTTCACGCTGGTCGAGCTGCTGGTAGTGATCGCCATCATCTCGATCCTGGTGTCGATGATGCTCCCCGCCGTGCAGGCTACCCGAGAGACGGCCCGGCGGTGCAGCTGCCAGAACAATCTGATCCAGTTGGGCCTCGCCCTGCACAACTATGAGTTCGCCCACCAGTCCTTGCCTCCCGGCGTCATCAACCCCGAAGGGCCGATCCCGAGCCTTCCCGTTGGAAAGGATGTCGGGTGGATCGTCCAGGCCTTGCCTTACCTGGAATCGACAACGATCTATGAGCACTTCGACCAAAAGGCGGGCGCCTACGCCGAGGCGAACGCAGCGGTCCGCCAGCTGCCGCTGGAGATCCTGGAATGCCCTTCGCAATGGCAGCCGTTCATCGACAACGACGGCGTTGCGGCCCGGTCGAGCTACGTGGGCATCCACCACAACCAAGAAACGCCGATCGACGACGGCAACAACGGCCTCTTGTTTCTCAACAGCGCCGTGCGGTACAGCGATATCCTCGACGGCTCTAGCCGAACGCTGCTGCTCTCCGAGGCGCTCACCGACCCGCAGGAGGCGCTCGGGTGGGTCTCTGGCACGCGGGCGACCCTTCGCAACACTAGCGCGATCGAGTCCCGTCGCTTCACGAACCCCGCCATTGCGACCGACGAAAGCGACCTTGAAAAGTTGTCGACAACCTACGTCGGCGGCCTGTCGAGCGCGCATCCGGGGGGGATCGTCGCAGCGTTCGCGGACGGTTCGACGCGGTTCCTCAGCGACGGGCTCGACACCGAAGTGCTCCGCCAGATCGGCGACCGGGCGGACGGCGCGCTGCCCAAGCCGTTCTAAGCCTGAATCACTTCGTCCGGGGTCACCTCGATCGGCGATCGCTCGACGCGGCTCTTGACCGTGCGGCGGTCGATCCCCAGCACGCGGGCCGCCGGCTCGTACCCGCCGTGTTGCGCATAAACGTGGCGACAGTACGCGGTGAGCAGCTCGTCGGCCGAGAGATCGCCCCGCTCCGCGTGCTTCAACCAAACCGCCTGGCCCGTGGACGACACTTGCGTAGCCGGGAGGTATTCTCCACGCACCAGCACGCCGCGGACGCACTGCTCTAGCTCGCGGATGTTTCCCGGCCAGCTGTAGCACGGAGGGAGACGCCGCTCGATCCACTGGAGAACATCGCCCGTCAGGCTATCGGCCTCGGCCGTAGCGCCTTCGCCAAGGAGTCGGCCGGCGAGGAACCGAACCAGTCCCTCGATCGCCTCGGGTCGATCGGTTAGGTGCGCGGCCAGTGACGGAAGCTCGATCCGGTCCGAACAAAGTCGGTAGTAAAGGTCCTCGCGGAACCGCCCGGCCTGCATCTCGGCGGCCAGGTCGCGATTGGTGGCGGCGATCAACTTGCCCGCAAAGCGCCGCGGGAGCGTTTCCCCCAGCCGGCTATAGTCGCGCGACTGCGCGACGCGGAGCAGCTTAACCTGGATCGACGGATCGACGTCTCCGATCTCATCGAGGAAGACGGCGCCATGCGCCGGGCAACGCTCGAGCCAGCCAACCCGGTCCGCCGTGGCGCCGGTGTATGAGCCCTTGCAATGGCCGAAGAGCTCGGACTCAACGAGCGTCGGCGACAATGCCGACAAGTTCAGGGCGATAAGCGCCTCATCGTCATCGACAAACGAGCCCGCGGCAGCATCGAAGGGGCGGTACTGCGCGCGTCCGATCGCTCGGGCGACAAGTTCCTTACCGGCGCCGGAGGGTCCGGTGACGAGCGTCGCTAGTTCCCGCATCCGCCCATAGAGCAGCCGCCGATAGCGCCGCAGGTCGTGGGTGAAGATCGACTGCCAAACGGCCGCCCGCAGACGCGTCGCCGGCGCCGAATCGCCGATCAGACAGCTGTAGATCCCGTCGAAAGCGCGCCGCACCTGATAGAGGCACGCGAACAAGTGCTCGCTCGATGAGAGCTGGGCGCGCTGGGATCCGTCGAGGTGCGCAAGGAGTCGGTCGCGATCTCCTCCGAACTCTTTCCAGACTTTTGCGACCCGGCGATCACCGCGCTGCGGATAAACAAGTTCCTTGGGGATGCTGACGATGTGGCGGTAGTAAAGCGTGTAAGTGACCGCGTCGTCATAGAGAACCGCGTCCTCACCACCCAGTGACCCCTCGCGTGACTGACGCGTCGCGAGCCGCTCAACAAGTTCGCCCGCAAGCGAGGTGATTGCGGCGACGTTGGGTCGCTCGATCCGGTCAGCGCCGGCGGTCCGGCTCCACGAAACGAGCGCCTCGGGCGTGTAGGCCTCGCGCAGTACCGCTTGCTCCAGCGTAATCCGCTCGGGCAAGAACGGGTTGCAGTACGTCAGATCCGACAACGAGCGGAGCAAGTGGTGCTCGTCATCCGCAAGGCGCGACATAGGGGCGTCCGGGGACAGGTTGGCGGGAGGGAAGGGCGGCGCTTGGAGTGTACATCCAAAGAATGCTCGGCGGCGCCAGATGCACACTCGCACTTGATAGAAACCCGATTTGGGGGCCGACCGTGTCCCCCGATAATCGTCGCAAGTCTCTTAGCATCAACAGCTTGCAACCCAACGAGGACCCATTGGCGCCGGCGTTGCTTTACGGCGATCCGCTGCTCTAGGCCTCCCGCACTCGACTCAAGGACTGACGCCATGGTTGACGCCGAAACACCGGCCGCTGCCCCCAGCGATAGCGCCCCCGCCGATGGAAGCTATTTGGGGTGGGTGCGGACGCTCCTGGACCCGCGCAGCCTCCAGGCGTTGATGCTCGGCGGGGGCGGGCTGCTGACGCTGGGGCTGGTGCTCTGGCTGACGGTGATCGGCGTCTTCAAAGAGCCGCTCCACGCCGCCATCGGGCTCGGCGTGGCTAACTTCGCCCTGCTGGGCGCGGGCGTGG
>JBGSJY010000726.1:0-1891 GCA_041741515.1 Pirellulales bacterium
GCCGCGCCGGACCCGCACCGCCGCGCCCACTTTGGCGGTCTGCGATCGGAGGGCCTCTTCCGTTGCTGGCGTAGGGTCTTTGGCCCAGGCCGTGGCGGCGTCGGTGAGGTAGGCGGCGGTCGTCGCGAGCTCGTGCTCGACCAGCCGCCGCGCGCCCTCTTGCTGCCAACCCCAGGTGGCCGCCACCAGCGCAGCGGCCGTCACCAGGTTCACCAGGGTGAACCCGAGGAAGAGTTTCCAGAACAGGCGGCTACGCAACATGCGGCCATCATGCCGATGCAACGCTGGCTGTCGAGCGGGCGCCGCAAGAAATTAGCGCCGAGAAGAATTTCACCACGACGGACACGAAGAACACGACGGCCGGCCTGACAGGGCGCTACCGTCCGCCGAAGCCACTCGTCGTGTCCTTCGTGTCCGTCGTGGTTCAATCAACGACCGGAAGGAACGAGTTCACAGCCGCCGCACGACGCCCGTCACGACGCCCTGCACCTGCGCGTTGCGGCAGTAGATGGGCTTCATGCTGCTGTTGGCGGGCTGCAGGCGGATGCGGCTCGACTCGGGGAACCAGTACTTGAGGGTCGCCTCGCCCTCGTCGGTGGTCGCGACGACGATGTCTCCCTTATTGGCGGTGCGGGCCTTGCGGCAGATGACGAGGTCGCCGTCGGCGATTTGAGCCTCGATCATCGAGTCGCCTTTCACCTTCAGGGCAAAGTGGCTCTTCTTGGCGGGGAACCAGTCCTCGAACTGGAACCGCTCGGCGACCTCGATCGCCTCGGTAAGATTGCCGGCCGCGATCGAGCCGACCAGCGGCACGCCGGTCTGGGTCTGGGCTTCGGGCGAGAGTTGGATCGCCCGGGAACGGTTGGCCTCGCGGCTGATGAGGCCCTTCTTCTCCAACGCCTTGAGGTGGCACATCACCCCATTGGGCGAGGCTATGTCGAATGCCTCGCCGATTTCGCGGACCGTCGGGCCGTAACCGCGGCTCTCGATCTTATCGCGGATGAAGTCGAGCACCTCCCGCTGGCGGTTGGTGAGCGAGTCGAGCGAGACGATGGGGGCGTCGGACACGGGGAACCTCGGTTTTTTTGGAACCGCCAGGACGCCAAGAGCGCCAACAAACGCCAAGTTTTTGGCAGGATTTACAGGTTCGACAGGATGCCGAAGGGCATAGACATCCTGTAAATCCTGTTGATCCTGTCCGAATTATCCTCCTGGCGTCTTCTTGGCGCTCTTGGCGTCCTGGCGGTTCAATTGGAAGCGGTCAGCTATAATTTCGGAGTCGGTTCGCATCCCTGAAGCCGTGACGCGGCGGTGTCGCCGTCACTCATTCTGCTAAACACCTGTTTACTGTCAAGTGCGGATGTACACTACCCCCCTCGCCCGCGGTCGCGTCGTTAGAGCGTGGGGGAGGGGCGCCTTGGTGATCGTCGCCACGGTGCTAGCGGGCGCCGGGCCTGTCGGGGCCAAGCCCCCCCTGACGGCCGAACGTCCCACGGCCCGTTCGTCCGCCGTCCGGCCCTCCGCTGCCCAATCTTCTGTATCCGAGCCCCCGGCGGCGCCGCTCGTAATCCCCGAGGCGCTCGCCGAATCGCTCCAGCCGGGTCCTCCCAAGTCGGTTGCCGAACTGCGGCTGTTGCAGCAGCAAGTGCGTCGCGTCGTCGCCGTCGGCCGGCCGGTGACCGTGGCGATCGAGATGAATGACTCGGTCGGGTCCGGCGTCATTATCTCGGCCGACGGGCTAGTGCTTACCGCCGGGCACGTCAGCATCGAACCCAACCGCGAGGTCGCTGTGCGCTTCCCCGACGGCCACCGCGTGAAAGGCCGCTCGCTGGGCGTCAACCATCAGCTCGATTGCGGCCTCGTGCGGATCAGCGATCCGCCGCCAGCCGAC
>JBGSJY010000727.1:0-5954 GCA_041741515.1 Pirellulales bacterium
CGCCGAACGTGGTGGACCTCGAAGCGGGTTCGCCGGCTGCGCTCGACGCCCAGCTAGAGGCCCTCGGCTACCGCACCGCGCGCCACACGGCCGACGGCCACTACTTCGGGGGCGGCAGCGCGATCCGCTGGACGCGTTCGAAAAATGGCGCGGGCGACGGCCTCGAAGCCGTGGCCGACCAGCGACGCACCAACGACGCCGCCGGCGATTGAGACACCTCTTGCACGTCACGATGACCCACCTCCGAATCGCCATCGCTCTGTTCGCCGCGCTAGGGGTCGCGCCGCACGCCGACGGCCAGATCACGCTGGACGCCGACTTCGATAGCGGGTCGCTGTGCCTCGTCGCGTCGGACGCTTGTGACGACAACGGCGTCGCGAGCTCGGTGAGCGGCAACACCGTCACCCTCGTGGGCCGCGACAACTTCAGCCCGGGCGATTGGAAGTGGGTTTACTTCCGCGCGTCGGGCGTGTCGGGCCAGACGGTGCAGTTCCGCATCGGCGACGACTTCGAGACCGGGGGGAGCAACCTCAACAATCACTCGATGGTCTACAGCTACGACCAAGAGAACTGGTTCTTCTTCGACAACAATCAGCGGCAGTCATCGCTGGGCCGGTACTCGTTCTCGAACAACACGCCGTTCACGCAGAGCGAGGTGTATGTCGCCTACGGGGTTCCCTACCCTCTGGCGCGGGTCGATGCGAAGGTCGCGGCGTGGGGCGAATCGCCGTACGTGGCGTCGCTCGGCGCAGGCACGTCGGGGCTGGTGATCGGCCAGTCGCCCGGCGGCGTCGACGACATCGGCCGCACGATCCCGCGGCACGACATGTATGGCTTTCGGGTCACCGATCCGGGCGCGACGGCGCCGAAGACGAAGGTCGTCCTCCTCGGCGGCACGCACGCCAACGAAACGCTCGGCAATTGGACGCTCGAAGGGCTCGTCGATTTCCTCGTCAGCGACGACCTGCGGGCGGCCCAGCTGCGCCAGCGCGCCGATTTCTACGTCTACCCGATGTCGAACCCCGACGGCCGCTACGCGGGGATGAACCGCACGACGGTCCAGGAGCAGAATGAGGACCCCAACCGGGTGTGGGACCCGGCGACGAACTACAACAACCAGTCCGACATCCGCCTCGTCGGTCAGTCGATGCGTTTCCACACGGGGGGCGACGTCGATTACTTCGTCGATTTTCACTCGACCGTAAACAAGGCCGAGGCGCCTTATCACTTCGGCTACCTGTACGGGTCGATGTCGGAAGACCCCTTCTGGCAGGCGGTGCTCGACCGCGAACCACAGCTGGTGACCCTCGGGGCGTCGCTGGTGGACTTTACGGGGGCCAAGTTCGGCCGCGACGAGTTGGGCGCGGAGGTGTCGTTCACGTTCGAGACTCAGTTCATGCCGGGCGAGAACTCGGATCGTTTCTTGACGCTCGGCGAGAACTTTGGGCTGTCGTGGTGGGATGCGCTCGTCACCCAAGGCGACTTCAATTTCGACGGCGGCGTCGACGCGGCCGACTACCTGATCCTGGCGGCCAACGCCGAGACCGACCTCTCGGGCCTCTCGGCGATCGACGCCTACTCTGCCGGGGACCTCGACGGCGATGGGCGGAACGACATCGTTGACTTCGTGCTCTTCAAAGCGGCCTACGTGGCGCTGCACGGGCCCGCCGCGTTTTCGCAGTTAATTGCCGGAGTTCCGGAACCCGTCGCCGTGGCGTACGCGGTCGCGGCTATGATAACCCTCGGTGCGGCGCATCCCCGCCGCCTGGATCGAACCGTCTGACCCCTTGCAGACCGACATGATGAACCGCCTCCGACCGTTGCTTACGATCTTCGCCGCCTCCGCCGGCGCCGTTAACGCCCTGGCCGTTGACCTCGAACGGTTTGAGTTCAACGACCCCAACGGCACGCAGCTAACCGCCGCCGCCAACGCGGTGAACCCCGCCAACCGGTGGTTCTACGCCGAGGACGCGACCACGCCCGGCGACGACAGCACCGGCGACATCTCCGCGGTTCAGTCGGGGTCGTACCGAATCGAGACCAACAGCGCTTTCGCCACCGGCATCGAGACCCGGTACCTAGACATAGCCAACGTCTCCAGCGGCAAGGTGTTTCTCACCGCGACGTTCGCCGGCTGGGATTTCGGGGCGATCGACACCAACACCGAGCAGCTCCGCTTCACGATGCTCAACGACGACACCGGCAACAGCGGCGCGACCGTCACCGCGCAGGTGCAGATCCGCCGCAACACGACGACCGGCATGATGGAGCTCTTCGGGGACGCGATCGGCACGGCCGGGTCGTTTAACATCGCCAACACGGTCGAGCTTCCCACCGCTCAGACGGGTCCGTTCACGCTCGTGCTGGCAGTCGATAAGGACGTCAACAATTTTGAGGTCTTTTACAAGGACGGTTCGTCGCCCTCGCAGGTCCTCGGCATGGGGGGCGTGTCCCGCGTCCGCGACGTCAATTCGATCCGGATGGTCACCGCCAACTTCAACACGGGCGCCGCCGACTTCCCGCCGTTCCTCGTCTCGGACACCGTGAATCTCAACCGCTTGGTGGTCAGCAACACCAACCCCCTCACCGACCTGCTCACGCTCGAAGTCAACCGCGACACCGGCGCGATGACGCTCATCAACACGTCCGGAGCGGCCGTGTCGGGCGTTTCGTCGGTGTCGCTGACGTCGGCTTCCGGGGCGCTCGACCTCAGCCAGTTGGTGGGCTTCAGCGGGACGCTGGGGGTCGGTCAATCGGTCCCCCTCGACATCGCGCCCGGCGCGGCGCCGGGGCTGTGGGTCCGCAGCCCGATCGAGGACATCGACGCGCAGCTCGCCACGGCGGGCGGGCCGCGCACGGTCGACGTCAACTTTGTCGGCAACAGCGGCGCGAAATGGGCCGTCGGCGACCTCGACTTCAACGGCGTGATCGACACGGCCGACTACCTGATACTGGCGGCCAACGCTGAGACCGATCTGACGGGCCTCTCCGTCGCCGCGCAGCTCAACCGCGGCGACCTCGACGGCGACGGCGAGAACAACCTTTTCGACTTCGTCGAGTTCAAAACGATTTACGAGGCGGCCAACGGTGGCGGCTCGTTCGCCCGGATGCTCGCGTCGGTCCCCGAGCCGACCTCGCTGGGACTTATTTCGGCAGCCGCGCTGGGCGCCCTGACGCGTCGCCGTCGGCCGACTCGCCAATCCGGCCAATCCTGCCAATCCGCCCTCCCCTCGGGACCCATTCCGATGCGCCCCCTGACGCTCTGTGCTGCGATCCTGACGGTCGCCATCGCCACGCTGCCGACGCCCGCTTCCGCCGCCCTCCTCGAGGAATTCTTGTTCAACGATACGCTCGGCACCACGCTCGACGAGGCGGTGAACTCGATCAACCCGGCGAACACCTGGGTGGTCGATCCCGATATCACCGACACAACCACCAACGGGCTGGGCTCGCTGCGGATCCGCAGCGGCACCACGAACCTGGAATCGAACTACCTCGATATCGCCAACATCACGACCGGCAAGGCATGGCTCGTCGTCGAGATGGCCGGCTGGTCCTTCAACACCGACATCACCAACCCCGCTAACTTCGATCCCTCCAACCTCGAACAGGTGCGGTTCGGCTTCCTTAACAACAACAATAGCCCTCCCTCAGGGAGCACACTGACGGGCCAGTTTCAGATCGAGCGGAACACAGCGGGCGGCGTGCAACTGATTGGCAACACGGCCGGCACGGGGAGCACCAACATCGCCGGCTCCTACCCCCTCACCAACGACCGTTCGACGCCCTTCACGGTCGCTCTGGAGGTCGACGTGACCGACACCGTGCAAACGTATTCGGTGTACTACAAGGACGGGGCCGCCGCGGCTTTCGCTCCGTTGGGGTCAGGCGCAATCGCCCCGGGCCGCGACGCCAACTCGATCCGCTTCGCGATCAGCGATAACTTCAGCGGCGACGGCGAGTTCTTCGACATTAACCGCGTCTACCTGACCGACACGGACCCGCTGGGCTCCTTGGCGGCGACGTCACTCTCACTGGAGGTCAACACGCTGACCGGCGGCGTCTCAATCATCAATCCGACTAGTTCACCCATCAGCTTCGATTCCTATCGAATCGCCAGCGACGCCGGCCAACTCAATACGGGCAAATGGGTCAGCCTGTCAGATCAAAAGGCCGACGCGGTCGGCGTGGGCGCCGGCCAAAACTGGGTGGAGGCCGGCGGCGCCGGACCGGGCGTCGTCAGCGAGTCGTTCTTGCTCGGCGAATCGGAGCTCGTCGCCGGCGAGCTGGTCGCGCTTGGGCCGCTGTTCGCGGGTGGCGCCCAGGACCTGACGTTCCAGTACCACGACATCGCCAGTGGATCGATCGTCACCGTAACGCCGACCTACGTCACCGCGCCGCTGCGGGGCGACTACAACGGCGACGGCAAGGTCGACGCCGCCGACTACACCCGCTGGCGCGACCAGGCGGCCGCTTCTGACGGCAACAAAGACGGCGTGATTAACTCCGCCGACTACTACGTCTGGCTCGCCAACTACGGCTCCGCCGCCGCAGGCGCCACGGCGATTCCAGAGCCGTCGTCGCTGTTGGCCCTTGCCGTGGCCGGCGCGATGACCCTCGGCGGCGTGGCCCGC
Organism: Pirellulales bacterium; assembly: GCA_041741515.1. Lineage (GTDB taxonomy): Bacteria > Planctomycetota > Planctomycetia > Pirellulales > Lacipirellulaceae > Botrimarina. The sequence goes on from JBGSJY010000727.1 coordinate 4,635, forward strand.
CGCACCCGCTAGGGGATCGCGAAGGCAAAAAGGATGCAATGGGCCCCGGGGGAAAGGTCCCACCGGTGCTCTTGCATTCGGTAAGCAACAACAGCGGGCGGACGGGGCTCAAACCCTCGCCAGCCAGGCCGATGAAGACCGCCGAGGGGAGAGGTAACCGTTACGTGGTAACGGTAAATCGTTCGCCGGCAGCTCCTCTGAACGTCAGAGGGTCGGGCTGTAAGTGCGCACGCCGAAACAAGTGCCCACGCCGAAAGGGGTTCCAACAAGAGCGGGCGAAGGGGTTCGAACCCTCGACATCCAGCTTGGGAAGGCCCGGGAAGCGACCGCTGTAATCGGCGTTTTCTTCGGTGCTTTAAGCACTCTAGCCGATTCGCACTCCGTCGCAAACGCAATCACGGCGGCGCATCGTTTTCCCCTATACGCAGTAGGGTTTACGATTCGAGCGCGGCACGCAAAACGGTATTTACCGTTTTGGCGTTGTCGCGTTTTCCCCGCGTTTCGCGCGGGGTGGGGTAAGGCAGTGACGCCTGCCGCTAGTTCCGCTCAGTCGCTTCGCGATCGGAGCGACTAGGACCCTTGGGGGCGGGGTAAATAAAGGGAGTTAGGTCTGCCGCTAGTTCCCCTCACTGGCTTTGTTCGCGGGCCGGGAAGGACCCGCCGCGCGGCTTACTTACTTACCTACCCTCGGCGACGTTGCGGGCGCAAAAGTGCCGGGATCGGGGCTTTCGCCTACCCCGGGGGGCGCCCTACCGAGGACCCGAACGCCCCCGGGGGGTCTCTCGGGTCCTACCGGTGATCCGCTCGCGGTCGTTCCCACCGATGCCGAGGGGCCGCGACATACACTCCCTCCCCCCGGGCCTTAGGTTCTCCGGTGAGGGGGCGCCGCGGGGTAGGCGTAGCCCCGCATCGGACCAACTTTGTGCGCGGGGCAATGCAAATATCGAATGATGATGACAACCCCTCCGGGGCTAGCCGGGTAGCGTATCGACCCGACTTTGTTCGCGCGGCGCTGCAAACCCGGAGGACAACAACAACCCGGGGGGGGCGGTCGGGTCCCATCCCGTGCCCCCCGCCCCCTTCGGGTAGCACCGGCATCGAACTCCTCGTTCGTGTCGGATTTTGAAAATCGTCTCTCTCTCTACCCCCCCCCCTCTCACCCGCGCGGGCGCCTCGCACTCCGTGGCGCCCCTTGGCGGTCGATAGTGAAACGGTGTACACCCATGCGAATGGACGATCCGCTTCCCGCCGACGACGACGCCGAGCCAGCGATCCGCCCGGCGGCCCTGCACTCGACGCCCGGCGGGCCGGGGACCGAGG
>JBGSJY010000728.1:0-3104 GCA_041741515.1 Pirellulales bacterium
GACGCTGCTGTCGAAGGCCGTCGCCGGCGAGGCGGGCGTGCCGTTCTTCTCGCTGAGCGGCTCGGACTTCGTCGAGATGTTCGTCGGCGTCGGCGCGGCCCGCGTCCGCGACATGTTCCAGCAGGCGGCGCAACGCGCCCCGTGCATCGTTTTCATCGACGAGCTCGACGCCCTCGGCAAGACCCGCGGCGCGGGCAACATGGGCAGCCACGACGAGCGCGAGCAGACGCTCAACGCCCTGCTCGTCGAGATGGACGGCTTCGGCACGAACTCCGGCATCATCATCATGGGCGCTACCAACCGCCCCGAGACGCTCGACCCGGCCCTGCTGCGCCCGGGACGCTTCGACCGGCACGTGCTGGTCGATCGCCCCGACGTCGCGGGCCGCAAGCAGATCCTCGAAGTCCACCTGACCAACATCAAGGTCTCCGACGAAATCGACGTCGAGGCCCTCGCCGGCATCACCAGCGGCTTCGTCGGCGCCGACCTGGCGAACATGGTCAACGAGGCCGCCCTGCTCGCGGCGCGGAACGGCAAGGAGATGGTCGGCAAGGTCGAGTTCTACGAGGCCGTCGAACGCGCGTCGATCGGCCTGGAGAAGAAGAGCCGCATTATGCTCGAGGAGGAGAAGCACCGCCTCGCCGTGCACGAAGGGGGCCACGCGCTGGTGGCCTACTCGTTGCCCAACACCGACCCGGTCCACAAGGTGTCGATCATCCCCCGCGGCCTCTCGGCGCTGGGCTACATGCAGCAGCGGCCCGAGGCCGACCGCTACATGGTCACCAAGTCGCAGCTCGAAAGCCAACTGCAAGTGATGCTCGCCGGCACGCTCGCCGAAGAGCTAATCTTCGACGACGTCGGCACCGGCGCGAGCAACGACCTCGACCGCGCCACCGAGGTCGCCCGCAGCATGGTAATGGACTACGGCATGAGCCGCCTGGGCCGCGTCACGTACCGCGAGCGCACGACAGGGTTCCTCGGCCACGAGGCGGGTTACAACAAGCACCACAGCGAGCAGACGGCCCGCGAGATCGACCAAGAGGTCAAGCGGATCATCGACGAGGCGCTCGAACAGACGCGGCGCGTCCTCGCGTCGCGGCGCCCGGCGCTCGAGGCGATCACCGCCGAGCTACTGGAGAAAGAAGTCATCGACGCGCCGAAGCTCGGCGAGCTGATCGAGCAAGCCAGCCCCGGCCCGAAGATCGTCCCCGGCACCGCCACCGAGCGCAAGACGGTCGCCCCGGCCAAAGCCCCAGCCGACGGCGAAGCCGCCGAAGCGTAAGCGCTTTAAGCCCCCCTCCCTTTCAGGGAGGGGTCGAGGGAGGGTTTTCGCTGTCCGCTACGACGCCACGACGGGTACCGACGGGCTCATTACACAAGCCGCTCTCCACCTGACGAGTTCTCACCCTCCCCCCGTTCTCGATAACAGGGGCCTCCCTTTAAGGGAGGGGGACACGGGCGTTCGCTTCGCTCGCGCTTCACTTCTCCGGCTGCGTGTAGTTCTCCAGCTTCAGGTCCGCGACGTGCTCGATCAGGCTCGCCTGCTTCGCGCCCCCGAAGCGGCAGTTCCTGATCGTCAGCCCGCGGATCGGCGACTCGGGAAGGCCGACCAAGTGCATCGGGCGTTTGCACTTCTTGGCGGTGACATTCTCTAAGACCACGTCGCTGACCGCCGGCGGGTAGGGGCCCGACTCGGGCTCGCTGTAGACGAGGTTAACGCGGAAGACGGCGTCGCTGACCTCGCCGACCCGGACGTTGCGGACCTGCATGTTGCGCAGGTAGCCGCCGCGCATCGAGTTGCTCTTCAGGCGGATCGCCCGTTCGAGGTGGGGCGAGTCCATCTCGCAGTCCTCGACAAAGACGTTTTGAATGCCGCCCGACATCTCGCTCCCGAGCACCACCCCGCCGTGCCCGTCGCGCATCGTGCAGCCGCGGACGACGATGTTCTCGCTCGGCACGCCGACGCGTCGGCCGTCGGCGTTGCGGCCACTCTTGATGGCGATGCAATCGTCGCCCGTGTCGAAGAAGCACTCTTCGATCAAGACGCCCGAGCACGACTCGGGATTGCAGCCGTCGTTGTTGGGCCCGTGGCTATCGACCGTGACGCCGCGCACCGTGACGTTCTTCGAGAGCACCGGGTTGAGGCACCACATGGGCGAGCGGTGCACCGTGATCCCCTCGATCAGCACCCGCTCGCAGCGGTAGGGCTGCACGAAGTTCACGCGCAGCTGCGAGCCGCCGAAGCGCCGCTCGCTCACCGGGACGCCCTTCTCGGCCATCTCGCCCAGCCGCTGGATGTCCTTCGAGCCGCTCTGCTTCCAGACCCACCAGTGGTCGTCGTCGGCGCCGCCGTCGATGACTCCCTCGCCGGTGATGGCGATGTCGTGCTGCGCGAAGGCGTAGATCGGCGGTGACCACATCATCACCTCGGTCCCCTCAAACCGCGTGTGGACTTCCGGCAAGAAGTCGTCGGGGTTGTTGCTGAACTGGAGCGTCGCCCCCTTCATGAGGTGCAAGTTCACCTTCGAGAGCAGATGCACCGGACCCTTGCAGAACCACTTTCCCTCTCCGAGCACGACGCGCCCGCCGCCCGCTTCGTGGCAAGCGCGGATCGCCTTAGCGATGGCCTCGCGGCAGTCGGTCTTGCCATCGGCCTTCGCGCCGTGGTCCGTCACCGAGAAGTCCCGATCGGGAATGTCGGGCGTCTCGATCGCGGCGAGGATCGCCGGCACATCGTCCCAGCCGGGAAGGCCCTCGGCACGCAACGTCGGCGCGCTGAATAGAACGGCAATCACGACACACGTCAAAGGCGTTCTCATCGACGGTCTCTTTTCTCTACTTTGAACGATTAAGACTCACGCAAAGGCGCGAAGGCGCAAAGAAGACGAAGCTTAGTCCTTTGCGTCTTCGCGCCTTTGCGTGAGTCTTCCAAGCTACGAAGCACGAAGAAACAAAAAACCGGCGGCAGCCCCCACCCCGAGGGCTGCCGCCGGACTGCCTACCCATGGCGGTCGGCAGTGCAGAGGGACTAACGACGACGCGCCGCCAGGCCGAGGCCCACCAGCAGGAGGATCGCGGTCGAGGGCTCGGGGATCGCCGCCGCG
>JBGSJY010000729.1:0-2723 GCA_041741515.1 Pirellulales bacterium
TCGGCGCGTTCGATGCGGCCCGGCTCGCGGCGCACGTCCACGGGTTGGCGGGCGACCTCGCCGCGGCCAAGCTAGGCGAGATATCGCTCACCGCCGCCGACCTCCTCGACTATCTGCCCGAGGCCTGGATTCAGACGACCAAGCTGACGCAACTCAGCGCGGATATTTAATTACAACACCGCGTCGGCACGACGCGACTCGCTTTTCCTTATCTGCTAGCCCCTCAGCCCCTCACCCCTCCCTTTGCACATCACCCGTCACCTCACCGACCTCCCACCCGACGCCCGGGGCGGTGCGGTGGCGATCGGCAATTTCGACGGCGTCCACCGCGGGCACGCCAAGATCGCCGAGCGGCTGGTTGAGCGGGCCCGTGAGGTGGGCGGTCAGGCGGTGGTCTTCACGTTCGACCCTCACCCGGTGCGCGTCCTCCGCCCGCACGACTGCCCCCCGCCGCTGACCTGGACCGAGCGTAAGGCCGCGCTGCTGACGAAGCTGGGGGTGGATCACGTCGTCGCCTACCCCACGGACGAGGCCCTGCTGCGGCTCACGGCCCGCGAATTCTTCGACCTGGTGCTCCGCGAATCGCTAGCCGCCAAGGCGCTCGTCGAAGGCCCCAACTTCTTCTTCGGACACGACCGCGAGGGCGACGTCGAGCTGCTCGGCAAGTTCGCCCACTCGGCCGGCATGACGCTGGACGTCGTCGAGCCCAATTCCGAAGGGGGCGAGCTCGTGAGCAGCTCGCGTATCCGCCGCCTCATCGGCCACGACGGCGACGTGGCCCGCGCCGCCACCATGCTCACGGCCCCGTACCGCATCCGCGGGATCGTCATCCACGGCGCGGGGCGTGGGGCGAAGATCGGTTTCCCCACCGCCAACCTCGAAGGGATCGACACGATCCTCCCCGCCGAAGGAGTTTACGCCGGCGTCGGCAGGCTCGTCGGCCGCGACGGTCCGACCGGCGTCTGGCCCGCAGCGGTGAACGTTGGCCCGAACCCCACCTTCGGCGAAGTCCACGCCAAGGTCGAAGCCCACCTCATCGGCTGCGACGAGGCCGTCTACGGCCGCCCCGTCGAGATCGACTTCCTCGCCCGCCTCCGCGACGTCCGAGCCTTCGCCACGGCTGATGAATTAGTCGAGCAGGTTAAGAAAGATGTCGCCGCGGCTCAGTACATCGTTAACCAATTCAATTAGCCACAAAGGGACGAAGGGCTCGAAGGAGGAAAAAGGAGGCGCCCGCGAATGGCGCGACTCAACGCGAATAGCTTCTAATTTATTCGCGTCTATTCGCGTCATTCGCGGTCCCAAACTTCTTCGTTCGTGTCCTTCGTGCCTCCGTGGTAAAGCAGCATCACGAAAGACATGGCCATCGACTGGACCCCGCTCCGCAAGCTCGTCGCCGAGTGTGACTCGTTCGCCCTCACGACGCACACCCGGGCCGACTGCGACGCGATCGGCAGCGAGCTGGGGCTGCTCTTTGCGCTGGAGTCGCTCGGCAAGCGCGTGCGGATCGTCAACGCCGACGCGCCGCCCGAGCACATCCGCTTCCTCGACGTCGAAGGCCGCATTGAAGTCTTGGCTTCATCGGCAGGGGGCGAAGGGGTCTCGGTGGAAGAAGTCCACCAAGCCGACGCCCACATCGTCTGCGACACCAGCGCGTGGGGACAGCTCGGCGCGATGGCGGACGTCATCCGCTCGACACCCGCCCAGCGCTTCGTCATCGACCACCACCAGAGCGGTGACGACCTCGGCGCGACGGTCCTCAAGGACGACACGGCCGAGGCGACGGGGCGCCTGATCGTCGAGGCGATGGACGCCCTGCAGGTAAAGATCCTGCCCCAGTCGGCGGCGCCCCTCTTTGCCGCGATCGCGACGGACACGGGCTGGTTCCGCTTCCCGTCCGTGACTCCGATCACCTACCGCACCATCGCCCGGCTGATGGAGGCGGGCGCCAACCCTTCCGAGCTGTTCCAGCAACTCTACGACCGCAACACGGCCGGCCGCGTGCGGCTGCACGGCCGGATCATGGAGAGCCTCTCTCTCGAACTCGGCGGGCGCGTCGCGTTCGGCCAGGCGACCGACGAAGACTTCCTCGCCACCGGCGCCGCCCAGGCGGACACGGAGGACGTGGTTAATCGCCTTTTGAGCGTCGAAGGCGTTGAAGCCGCGGTCCTCTTGGCGACGATGGAGCCGGGCCTCATCAAGGCGAGTCTCCGCAGCCGTTCGCTCGTGGACGTGCGGCCAGTCGCCGAAAAGTTCGGCGGCGGCGGCCATGCCAAGGCGGCCGGCGTCCGCATTCGCGGCACGATCGCCGAGGCCCGCGCCGCGCTGCTAGCAGCGATCACCGATCAGTTTGACGTTTGAGAAAGTGCAAGCCGGGTGGCGTCAGCCCCCGGAGGGAAGTGGGTACTCGCTTCTCTCCGGGAGCTTACGCTTCCCGGCTCGCACGACATCCCCCGCGCAACCGTTAAAGTTTCGCGCGCTGCTGGGCCGACCACTGACGATGAGCCCCTGTCGTCTCGTAAGTCACGCCCTCCCGTCAGGTGAGTCGCCCCGCCATGTGGTGCCGCCACTGCCAGCAAGAGACCCCCGCCATCGGCCTGTCCGGTGCGAGCGGTCCCCGCTGTAGCCGCTGCCAACGCACTTCGCCCCCCGCGGGCCATTCCCAACCGGCGGATCAGTCCCAACCGGCGACGGCTGCCGCAACGAACGACGACGGTGACGCC
>JBGSJY010000730.1:0-3239 GCA_041741515.1 Pirellulales bacterium
GCAACGCAATCGGTCGGCGGCGGTGGCGGCGGTCTGGGCGGCGGTGGCTTGGGAGGTGGCGGCGCGGGTGGCGGCGCGTTCAGCGTCGAGCCCGAGAAGGCCGCTAAGATCAACGTTCCGCTCGTCTGCCTCGAACACGGCAAGCGTATCCCCTCCGCCAAGAAGCCCTACAAAATCGTCCCGCCCGAAGACGAACTCGCCTCGAAGCCCGAAGTCATCGAGCTGCTAACGGCCCTCGGCGAAGGCAAGCTCAACCGCGGCGCCGCCCAAGCGGCCGTCTGGCACTCGACCGACAACCTGAGCTGGCAAGAACTCGCCGCGAAGCTCGACGGCACCGAGCGCAGCACGGTACGTAATCCTTACTTCACGCCCGCCGAGATCGAGGCGGCCATCGCCTACCACAACGAAGCGGTCCGCCTCGCCGCCGTGAAGGCCGCCGAACGCTCCGACTCGCCGTCGGACGAAGAGCCCAGCATGTCCACCGAGGGAGCGACCGACCGCCGCAACTATGGCGAGAATGGCGAGGTTGTCAGCGAGGGCTGAGCGAGCGAGCTGAAGGCGAGCCCACGATGTCAATCGTGGGTGGAACCCGGCTAGCACTTACCACCGCTGCAGCTTCCTACCGACGACTAACGTCGCCGGCTCGCCGTCAACGTCGTATCGGCGTTCCGCCTCTCAAGCCTCCGCCCACGCCGCTTGCGCTTCGTCGAGCCACGACGAGCTCATCGGCGTCTCGGGGTCCAGCGCCTGCCCGTTCATCGACGGCGGACCGTACGTGAAGTAGCCGTTCTCCCCGGCGAAATCGTCGATCTCGTAGGCGGGCCGCGCCGGCCGATCGTAATAAGCCTCGGCGTACGCGCGCCGCTCGCCGTAGGCGATCGGCTCCGTGGCCCGGCCATACTCGACGCCACCCGCCTCGGCGGAGCGGTACGCCAGTTCGGCGGTGGGCTCCGCGCGCGGGGGTAGCGGTCCGGTGGCCGTCGCCACCGGCTCGGCAGCCTCTTCGACGACGTCCTCGACGACCTGCTCGACGATCCGCCGGGTCTCGACGACAGGCGCGAGCGGCAGATACTCGGCGTCAACGAAACCGGGGGTTTCATCGACGGGCTCGTCCATCTCGAAGACCTCTTCGACCTCTGGCCCTTCGACTTCTGGCTCGTCGAAGACTTCCTCGACCACAGGTTCGGCGACGAATACCGCTTCGCCAGTATCTTCTAGTGGCTCCTCGTCGGGCTCTTCTTCGTAGCGGCTCGGCAGGCGGCGCACATCGGCTCCCAGGTCGTTGAACATCCGCCGCACATGCTCGTGGCACGTGAAGAGCAGCACCTGGTGGCCGTCCTTGGCGAAGTCGCTCAGCACGCTCGCCGCGACGCGGGCCCGCTTGTCGTCGAAGTTCACCAGCACGTCGTCGAGGATCATCGGCAGCGACACGCCCCGGCGGGCGAAGGTCGCCACCAGCGCCATCCGCACGCTGAGGAACAGCTGCTCGCGCGTGCCACGGCTTAGGCTCTCGACGGGCAGCGACTCGCTGTCGGCCGTATCGACCATCAAGATGTCGTCCGCCAGCGGCGTCCAGACCCGCGTGTAGCGGCCGCGGGTCAGCTGCTCGAGGTAGCGTGACGCCTCGACGAGCGTCTCGGGCTGGCGGTGCTCCTCGTAGTCGCTGCGGATCAGGTCGAGCATCGCGCCGATGGCGGCCCGCTCGCGCCAGCGCTGCTTGGCGGCTTCGATCTGCGCCTCGACCAGGTCGAGCTCGACCTGTTTGTCGGCGAGCGACGTGTCCTCGACCATCGCCTGCCGCTCTTTCGCGAGCGACGCCCGCCGCACCGCCAGGTCGCGGAGCTGCATCTCCAGCGCGTCGTGCTCGGCTGTCAGCTCGGCCCACGCGCCGTCGAGCCGTAGGACGCCCTCGCGGTTCATCAGTTCGAGGAAGTCGGCCTCGGTCCCGTAGGCGCCGATCGCCGCGGTGATCTCGCGTGTCAGCCGGCCGCGGGTCTCGTCGAGCTTGGCGGCCGTCTCGAGGTCGGCGACCAACTGGCGGAACGCCTGCTCATTCTCGACGCGGGCCATCGCAAATAACCCGTGGAGGTCGGCGTCGACACGTTCGGCAGCCGCGGCGTGCTTCTGCTCCTTCTCACGGAGTTCCTTGGAACGCTCGCGGAGCTTCTTGCGGTGGTCGATACGGCCCTGCTGCAAGCGGCGCTCGCTGAGCAGATGCTCGAGCTGGTCGGGCAGGTCGGCGCCCTCGACCACGAGGTCCGCCTCCTCGGCGAGGGCGACGATCCGCTTGGCGAGCTTCTCGTGCTCGCGCTCGCAACGCTGGATCTCTTCGTGCTTGACCTCGGCCTTGCTCCGCAGCTCAAAGAGCGCGCGGTACTGCCCGGCGAGCTTCTCGATCTCGCTGGCGGTTGTCTCGTCGGGGAGGCCGACCGACTTGAGCGCTAAGCGCCATTCCTTCTCGGCCTTGGCGAGCTCCTCCTTGGCCGAGCGGTAGTACTCCTCCGACGACGCCGTCCGCTGGCTCGCCTTGCGTCGTTCGGCCTCGACCGGGAGCATCCGCTCGAGCTCCTCGAGGTGCTTCTCGGCGTGCTGCAAGCGGACGACGACGGACCCCTCCTTGAGCGGCAGGTCGTCGTCGATCACCTCCTGCTCAACGAGCGTGTTCTTCACGATCCGCTTCGCTGCGTCGAGCTGCTGGCGGCACGTGTCGAGCTGCGTCGCCTGCGCGTCCTCCAGCAAGTAACGCACGAACCAGCAGGCGCCCGCCGCCAGCATCGCCGGCAAGAACGCCTTCGCCAGCCAGCTGGTGTCGGTCGGCGCGATCCATCCCCAGAAGACGACGACCACCGCCGCGCTGAACGCCGCGGTGAGCAGTAGGAACAGCTCGATCGGCAGCACCTGCGACTCGACTAGCCGGGCCTCGCTCTCTTCCAGTTCGGCGACGGTCCGCCGCGCCTGCTCGACCTTCTGCTCGGCCTTGAGCCGCCGCCTCAGCGACGCCACCAGCTCGCCCGCCTGCTCGAGGTTGTTCGGCAGGCCGAGCTGCTCGCTGGACGTCATCGCGCCCTCGAGCTGGGCGTCGTAGTTGCGTTCGTAGCCGCGGAGGGCGTCCAGCTCCTTCTTCGCGTCGGCGACCAGCCGCTCGGCGTCGCGCACCGACTCGATGATCGGCTTGAGCGTCTCGAGCGTCTCGTCGTCGAGCACGGGCGCCGCCTCGGGCGACGGCTTGTGCCGCCACA
>JBGSJY010000731.1:0-1789 GCA_041741515.1 Pirellulales bacterium
CCGACGCCGACTTCGGTGCTCGCCGCGCGGCTTAAGCTCGCCGAGTGCCAACGGGCTCTGGGTGAGTATGCCGAGGCGGTCGATACGCTGGCGGCGATGCTCGACGGCGGGCCGGTGCTGCTCGACGTGCAACGGGTCGCCGCCGAAACGCTCCAGGCGTGGGGCCAGAGCTCGAAGGACGCCAAGCGACTCGAAGAAGCGATCGGCGGCGCGCGGCCCGGCGCGGACGGCAAGAACCTGATCTGGGGCTGGAGCAAGCTGGCCGCGGTGACCGGCCGTTATGTCGCTAGCGACCCCAGCAAGCGCGAGGTGTATTTCGACGCCTGGCGCCGCGTGGCCGAGTCGCGCTACCAAGCGGCGATGCTCACGAGCGGCGCCCAGCGCGCCGAGCAGTTGCAGAAGGCGGCCGGCACGCTCATCGCCGTGCGGCGAAAAAGCCCCGAGCTGGGCGGTCCCGACAGCAAGCGGGCGTACGACGAGTTGCTCCGCCAGATCCAGGCGCACCTTCCCAAGGCGGGGGCCTGAGACGCATGACGCCGACAAAACTTCTGCTATCGATCGGCGTTGCGGTGGCGACCGCGGCGTCGGCGCCGGCTGCCGATCAGGTGCGCCTCGCGAGCGGCGGATCGAAGAGCGGCGAGATCACCGGCGCGACTCGCGACGGCGTCGCGATCGACACGGTCGACGGGACGGAGGAGGTTCAGGTTGGGAACATCCGCTTCGTGATCTTCGAAGACGAGCCGACGCAGCTCACCCAGGCGCGGATCAATTTCGGCAACGGCGGGTACGAGACGGCCGCCGAGAAGCTGAGCGGCCTCGATGAGACCAAGCTCGGCTCGAAACTCGTCCGACAAGAGGCCGCCTTCTACAAGGCGGAAGCCGCGGCCCGACTGGCGATCGGCGGCGCCGGGGACCCGCAGGCCGCGATTGGGCAGCTAACGGCTTTCATCCGCGAGCACGGCGACAGTTTTCACTACTACGGCGTAGTCGAGACGCTCGGTGACCTGCGTGTTTCGCTGAAGGACTTCGACCAAGCGGAGCACGCCTATAGCCAACTGGCCAAGGCGGCGGGCATCGCCCTGAAGGCACGGGCGGCCCTGCTGGTGGGCCGAATGCTCCAGGTTCAAGGCAAGCACGAGGAAGCGCTGAAGCGATTCGACGGCCTGATCAGCGCTAAGTTGAAGGACCCCGGCGTCGTCGAGGCCCAGCGGCTGGCGAAGCTGGCCAAGGCTGAGAGCCTGGCGGCGACGGGGGACCTCGAGGGAGGCCTCACGGTCGCCCGCGACGCGATCCGCGCCGCCGACGAGCGCGATGTGGCGGCGATGGCGGCGGGCTACAACGCGTTGGGACGCTGCTACGAAGCGGCGCGGCAATCGCAGGACGCCCTCTTCGCCTTCCTGCACACGGACTTGCTGTTCAACAGCGACCCCGCGACCCACGCCGAGGCGCTGAACCACCTGGGCACGCTGTGGAAGATGGCGGGCAAGCCCGAGGCAGCGCGCGACGCATTGACGCGGCTCCAGCGCCAGTACGCCGCCTCGCCCCAGGCCCGCGGGATGCAAAGGAACCACTTTTGAGGCGGCCAACCAACCTGGACAGCGCCCCTCCCGGGGGCGTTCAATGCGGGCGCGCCGCGCGACGCGGCGGCCCTTTCCCCAATGACTTCGACGGAAGACGCGGAGAAACGATGCAACGAAGCACGTTGATGCTGGCGATCTTGGCGCCCGCCCTGGCGGCGATGCTCCTCTTAGCGCCGCACGGGGCCCGGGCGCAGGAGGTCGAGGCCGCC
>JBGSJY010000732.1:0-1928 GCA_041741515.1 Pirellulales bacterium
CGAGGGCCGCCCGGGCGATCTGGGCCACGGGTGTGGCGATGACGACGAGGTCCGCCCCCGAGCAGGCCGACTCCAGATCGGCGGACGCCTCATCGACGACGCCGCAGTCGAGCAGCCGCTGGACGCGATCGGCCGAACGGACAACGCCGATGACCCGCTTAGCGAGTTTCCGCTCGCGGAGCGCCAGCGCAACCGACCCGCCAATTAGGCCGACGCCAATCACGGCGACACGTCGGTAAGGGGGTCGAGGCACGGGCGGCGGGGCGGGGAGCGGGCGGATCGGGCTCGTCAGCCGACGGTTATACGCGGCGGCCGCTTCGGTCGCACCGCCCCCCGGGGTTGAGCCGCAATGGAAGCGTCACGCCACCCCGTTAAAAGCCCGACGTGTCGCGTGCGCCAGGTCCGGCCCAATCGTTTTAAACGGTTGCCCAACCCGCAGAAATCACGGGTTTCCAGCCAAGCCTTCCGTACGAAACCGTCGATGCGGATTGCCGAGTAAGGTACCTTTCTCCGAAGCTGTAGGTACGCGCTCACGTTTCCGGAAGATCGCAACGCCGCTCGAAGGCCCCCCCGCCATGTCCCGCTCCGCCCGCCGTGTCGCCTCCGCCCTGCTGGTCCTTTCCCTCGCCGGACCGGCTCTGGCCCAGGACTGGGCGCGGAAGATGTTCGAGGAGACGGACCATGAGTTCGGCGTCGTGGCCCGCGGCTCCGACACGGTTTTCAAGTTCCCCGTTACTAACATCTACAAGGACGACGTCGTCCTGGAGAGCGTCCGCTCGAGCTGCGGCTGCACGACAGCCGACCTTGAGCACCCAATCATCAAGTCGTTCGAGACCGGATACGTCGTCGCAAAATTCAACACCCGCACGTTCACCGGCATCCACAGCGCCACGCTGACGGTGCAGATCGCCAAGCCCTATCCCGCCCAGGTGCAGGTGCGGGTCCACGGCAACATCCGCGGCGATGTGGTCTTCGAGCCGGGCTCGATTGAATTCGGACAAGTCGACCAGGGGACGGCTCAAGAACAAAAGATCTCGATCAGCTATGCCGGCCGCAGCGGATGGAACATCGACGATGTGCGCTCGTCGAGCGACTATCTCCAGGCCGAGCTCGTGCAACGCGAGCGGAATGGCGGCCGGGTGGTCTACGACCTCGTTACGCGGCTGCGCGACTCGGCGCCCGCGGGCTTTCTGAAGACCCAGCTGGTGCTGGTGACGAACGACGCCTCGAACCCGCGAATCCCCCTCGAGGTGTCCGCCGACGTGCGGCCCGAACTCACCGTCGCGCCCGACACGATCGTCCTGGGCGACGTGCAGCAAGGGAACGTGGTGACCAAGAAGGTCCTGGTGCGGGGCAAGCGGCCGTTCCGGATTGTCGAGGTGAAGTGCGAGGAGGAGTGCCTCACCTTCCAGCAGAGCGACTCGGCCGACACCAAGCAGATTGTGACCCTCAATTTCACCGCCAAAGGGGCGGCCCGTCGCCTCAAGGCGCCGGTGACGTTCGTCACCGATCTCGGTGAGACCTTCACCGCTAGCTGCGACGTGTACGCCACGATCACGGCCGCGCCGGCGACCGCGGGCGATAAAGGCGGCTCGGCCGCTACCGACCCCGCCAGCAGCACCGCCTCAGTGAACTGAGCAGGCTCGGAACGCCAGGGCAGGCTCGGAACGGTGGGGAAGGCCCTCTACGGGGGGTGAAGCTCGACGCTTGCTATCACCCCCGGCCGCCCTTGCCCGCCGGGCGACCGATCCCTAACCTCCGCCCGTTTATGGACGGAGCCAGCCGATCGCCGCGACGCCTCGTAACGCGCCTCGTCTTGTGGTGCGCGCTCGCTGGCGTTGCCTGGGGCCAACCGCCCTCGCCGGCGCCCTTTGCGATGGCTTCGAAGGGGCCGCTCTTCAGCCCGCCAACGGCAGCCGAGGGCTGCG
>JBGSJY010000733.1:0-2863 GCA_041741515.1 Pirellulales bacterium
CGGTGGCGCGACTGCGGCGGCCGTCGCGCCGATCATCCCGCCGGCGCCGGGGCCGTGAGTAAAGAAGATTTTACCACGACGGGCACGACGGACACGACGAGCGGGAGCGAGGGGCCTAGGCCCCTCGAATACTTGGAGAACATGGAAGTAAGTGATGATCCGTCGTGCTCGTCGTGTCCGTCGTGGTGAGTTTATGGAACGCGGGAAAGGTGTTCACTCCGGTCGCTAACGCTCCCGGCTCGCCTGCCTACTGACTCCTGACCACTGACTCCTGATTACTGGCCCAAATGGTTCGCGCTGCTGACAACTCCGATCGTGTTCACTTGGCGCCGGCCGACTGGGGTGGGCTGTGCTCGCTGGCGCTGGCGATTCTTTCGCTGGGCGGGGCGACGCTCTACAAGGTCCACGATATCGCCCAGACCAACCGCGAGCGGTTGGCGGCGGTGGACGCCGAGCTGACGGGGTTGAAGCAAAGCGTCGTCATGCTGCAGGTCGATATCCGTGACCTCGCGCGCAGGAGTCAGCCGTGAAGGTCCGCGACCGGGTGAAAGAGCTGCGGCGCGTGCGTGCGGGGGACCTGGCGCCGCATCCCAAAAACTGGCGCACGCACTCGCGCTTTCAGCAGGACGTGCTGCGGGGCCTGCTCAAGGAGGTCGGCATCGCGGGGGCGCTGCTCGCGCGGGAGTTGCCGGACGGCTCGCTGCAACTGGTGGACGGGCACCTGCGGGCCGGGACCAACCCCGCGGCCGTGATGTCGGTGCTGGTGCTCGATCTGGACGACGAGGAAGCGGAGAAGGTGCTGCTGACGCACGACCCGCTGGGGTCGCTCGCCGGTGTCGACGAGGCGCGGCTGGGGGAGCTGCTGGGGCATTGCCAGTTGCAGAGCGAAGCCGTCGGCGAGCTCCTGGCGAAGCTGGCCCGCGAGGCCGGCGACCCGGTCCTATTGCCGACGGCGGACGTTTCGATCGAGCCGTGTTACCAGCTCGTCGTCGAGGTCCAGGGCGAAGCGCAGCAGCGCTACGTCTACGAGCGGATGCGGGCGGAGGGCTTTCGTTGCCGAGTGCTGACGCTTTGAAGAAGGAAATTCACCACGACGTGCACGACGGCCACGACGAGCGTTTGCCTGGATAACCTCTCTCTTTTCTTCTCGCAATTTGAATACCGTTGGACCCACGGGCTGAGTCGTCGTGCTCTTCGTGCTCTTCGTGCCCGTCGTGGTGAATCAAAAGGAAGTACAAGAAGTGCCAGCTTACAGCATCGAAGTCGAATGCCTCGTGCAGGACTCGTTTCGGGTGCAGCAGGTCGCGGGGATGTTTGACTTGCCGGTGGGGGAGCGGGCCTCGCAGCGGTTTGAGGTGGAGCTGCCGGGGCGGGACGAGGAGTGGTCGATTGGCCTCGTCGTGGGTCCTTCAGGGAGTGGCAAGAGCAGCGTCGCCCGCGAGGCCTTTGGCGATTGCCTGTATCGGCCGGCCGAGTGGCCGGCGGAACGGGGGGTGATCGACGGATTTGGCGACACGCCGGTGCGCAAGGTGATCGAGCTGCTGACGGCGGTGGGCTTCGGCTCGCCGCCGTCGTGGATGAAGCCTTACGCGGTGCTCAGCGGGGGCGAACGGTTCCGCTGTGACCTGGCGCGGGCTCTGGCGGTGGGCTGTGAGCGGCCCGGAGCGATCATCGCGTTCGACGAGTTCACGAGCGTCGTCGATCGCAACGTCGCGCGGATCGGTTCGGCGGCGATCGCCAAGCAGATCCGCAGCGGCGCGATCACGGCGCGGCTGGTCGCGGTGACTTGTCATTACGACGTGGCGGAATGGTTGGAGCCGGATTGGGTGCTCGACATGGCGATCGGTCGACTAACCCGGAGGCGTCTTCGGCGACCCGCCATCGAGCTGGAGGTCCATCGCTGTCGGCTGGAGGCTTGGCGACTGTTTGCGCGGCATCACTATCTGAGCGGGTCGCTGGCCAAGCAGGCCCGCTGCTACCTGGCGACCTGGAACGGTGAGCCGGTGAGCTTCGCCGCGACGCTGCCGATCATCGCCCAGAAGGGGCGCCGGCGGTTCACGCGGCTCGTGACGCTGCCCGACTACCAAGGCGTCGGGATCGGCACACGGCTGATGGAGGCGGTGGCCGACCTCTACCTCGAAGAGGGCCTGCGCGTGAACCTCACCAGCAGCCATCCGGCGATGATCGCCCACTGCCAGCGCTCGCCGAAGTGGCGGACGGTGGCGGTGAAGAAGCGTGGCCAAACGGTCGCCAGTAAACAATCGGCGTTCGCGGCGTATCGCAACTCGGCGGGACGGGGGGTGGTTTCGTTTGAGTACAGGGGTCAGGAGCGCAACGAACCGAGCGCAAAATTCCCCTCCCCCTTGGGGGAGGCCATTCTCCGGAGAATTAGGGGAGGGGGTACGGCGTCCGGCGCGCGTCCGCAATGAGTGCCTGTCCGAATCGTTCGAGAATTGATGCTTATTGCGGCAGCATGCTCGTGACGCTTAACCCTCCCCGTCCCCCTCCCTGAAAGGGAGGGGGACGGGGGCGGGCGCTTCGCTTCCGACTGCTGATGCCTGATGCCTGATGCCTGATCCCTAACGTCTGACCACCTGACCCCCGTGCCCCTCTCCGACGAACAAAAGCGTGAGGTCGTGCTGATCGCTTCGGTGGGGTGCGACCGGGAGACGGCGGCCAATTATGTCGGGTGCCGGGTGGAGCTGCTGCTGGATGAGCTGGCGCTGGACGGGGGGTTCGCGCGGGAGTTACGGCGGGCGGAGGCGGCTTGTGAGCTGGCGCACATGCGCACGCTGCAGCAGGCGGCCAAGGACGAGCGGCACTGGCGGGCGAGCGTCTGGTGGCTCGAGCGGCGCGCGCCGGA
>JBGSJY010000734.1:0-1685 GCA_041741515.1 Pirellulales bacterium
CGACCCCTTCGAGCAGCCCCGCGACGCCCCCGACGCCAGCGGCCGCGACACCAGCGCCGCCGCGGGAATAGAGCTCACTGCGATTTGCCTGCCGCTGCGTCTGAGCCGGGGGCGCCAGCCCTCGGAGGGCGCCGGGTACCCGCTTCCCTCCGAGGGCTAGCGCCCACGGCGCAGACGATCCGAGAGGGGGGGCGGTTGGGACGGGGCGTCGCTTCGGCCCTTCTTCGGGGGAAATCGGACCTTTTCCGCCCGGCCCCGAAGCGATACGCTACGGGACTCGGCCGCGGCCCCGGGCGAAGGCCTTCTAGGTGGTTTACCGAAGGAGGCGTCAACGGGAGCGGCCCCACCCGGGCTGTGACGCGGCGACCTCTCCCCTGGAGAGACGCGTCGCCCCCCGAAGACCCCCAACCAGATATCCCTGCGAGTGCGGCGATGGCCAGCGGCAAGCGAAAGAAGAAGGTCGAGACCGTGTTCCTCGTTTGCGAGGAGACCGGCATGTACAACTACACCATCCGCCGCAAGAGCGGTGGCGAGAAGCTGAAGCTCAAACGCTTCTGCCCCAAGCTGCGCCGCCACACGCTGCACGTTGAGAAGAAGAAGTAAGCGCCCACGAGGCGCGCAGCGAGGTCGCTGAGTCGGCCCGCTCGATGGCTCGAAGTCGGATGTGGGAAGTGGGAAGTGGGAGCCGCCTCGGCTGGTTCGTATCCAACTTTCCACTTCCAACTTTCCACTTCGCAGGGACGGCATGCCACGCCTTTGGCGAATCGCGACGCACGACCCGGCCCGCATTGCCGAGCTGCAGCGGTCCGCCGGGCTGCCCCCGGTCGTCGCCCAACTGCTGGTGGCCCGCGGCATCCTTGACCCCGATCAGGCCCGCGAGTTTCTCGAGCCCAAGCTCACCGGCCTCCGCGCCCCCGAGCTGTTGCCGGGCGTCAACCGCGCCGCCGACGAGATCGGCCGCGCCATGCGGGACGGCGAACAGATCGTCGTCTACGGCGACTACGACGCCGACGGCATGACCTCCGCGGCGATCCTGCTGCGTTGCCTGCGGCTGCTGGGCGCGCAGGCTCGGTTCTATGTGCCGCACCGCATCGAAGAGGGCTACGGCCTCAACTGCGACGCGCTGCGCACGCTCGCCCGCGAGGGGGCCCGCACCGTCGTGACGGTCGATTGCGGCGTCGCCAGTGTGAAAGAAGCCGACACGGCCCGCGAGCTCGGCTTGCGGCTGGTGATCACCGACCACCACTTGATGGCCGACCGCCTGCCCAACGCGGCGGCGATCGTCCATCCGCAACTGCCGACCGAGGACGGCGGCAGCTACCCGTTCTTCGGCCTCTGCGGCGCGGCGGTCGCGTTCAAGCTGGCTTGGGCGCTATGCCAACGCGCATGCGACGGGGGCCAACACGCCAGTACCACGTCTTCAGGACAGGGCAAGCGCGTCAGCGAACCCATGCGGCGCTTCTTGCTGCAAGCGACCGGCCTGGCGGCGATCGGCACCGTCGCCGACGTCGTGCCACTCGTCGATGAGAACCGCATCCTCGTGCGGCACGGCCTGGCGGCGCTGCGGCACTCGCCGGTGCCCGGCTTCCGCGCGCTCGAAGAGGTCGCGCAGCTCACCAAGAAGCCCGAACTCGACGGCGAGGACCTGGGGTTCTCGATCGCCCCGCGGCTCAACGCGGCGGGCC
>JBGSJY010000735.1:0-1516 GCA_041741515.1 Pirellulales bacterium
TCGCGCGGCTCGCGCAGGCGACCGAGGCCGACGGCGGCCGCACGCTGGCGCTCGAAGAGCTGCCCACGCTGCTGGCGGAACTCGCCGCTGAGGAACTCGACGAACGCCGCGAGGTGGTAGCGCGGACGACGCTCTACGACAAGTGGCCGCTGCTGCTCGTCTTCGCAGGGTTGATCACGTCGGAGTGGCTCGTGCGGCGCAGGGCGGGGATGCCGTGAGCGCATGTAGGCATCCTTGAGCGACGCGGTTGCCTTGATCCCCCGCCCCTTTTTAGGGGGAGGGGCTAGGGGAGGGGGCGACTCGGGTACCCGCTTCAGCACCCTCCCCTAGCCCCTCCCTCTGAAGAAGGAGGGGGATTATTGGTGACTGCGTCGCTCAACAATGCCAACGCACCTAGCGAAGCATCCGCCCGCGATTTACGGCGCGAGTTTTTTGAGCTTGCGCTGCAGGGTGCGCCGCGGGATGCCGAGGCGTTCCGCGGTGCGGGTGATATTGCCGCCGCAGTCGGCCAGGACCTGCTGGATGTGGTTCCACTCCGCTTCGGCGAGGCTGGGCGTGTGGATGGCGGCCTCTTTGGCGGGAGGCGCCTGGTCGTCGGAGATCACGCCGCTGCGGTGGAAGGCCTCGAGCACCTGGTCGGCGTCGGCGGGCTTCGTGACGTAGTTCTCGGCGCCCTGGTGGAGCGCCTCGACCGCGTTAGCGATCGAGCCGTACCCCGTGAGAATCACCGCGCGGACGTTGGGGGCGATCTCCTTGAGTTCGCGCAGCGTCTCGAGGCCCGAGATGCCCGCCATCTTCAGATCGAGCACCGCAAGCTCCGGCGGCTGCTCGCGGGCCAGTCGCAGGGCCTCCTCGCCGCTCGCCGCGACACGGACGACCAGCCCCCGTGACGCCAGCGCCCGCCCCATCCGTTCGCGGAGCAACTCGTCGTCGTCAACGAGCAAGAGAGTCTTGCCGGCGAGCGGAAGGGAGTCGGTCATCTTGGGTCAGCGGTTGGGCTGAAGGGGGGTAGAAGAGGATAGATGGCAGATGATAAAGGATAGAAAGAAACCGGGGGCTAAGGCCCCGCGGCTGATTGAGCGATAAGCCTTCACTATCATCTATCCTCTGCCATCTATCCTCTGCCATCTATCCTCTGCCATCTATCCTCTGCTGTCAGGCATCGGCCAGCGGCAGGACGATCGTCACCAGCGCGCCGCCCGCTGGGGGCGATTCTAGTCGCAATGAGCCGCCGAGTCTTTCGATCACGCTGCGGGCGAGGAACAGGCCGAGGCCCATGCCGCTCCCCGGCGCCTTGGTCGTGAAGAACGGCTCGCCGGCACGGGCGATTACCGCCGCGGGCATCCCGGGGCCGCGGTCGGCGATCTCGAGCCGCAATTTGTTCGCCAGCAAGTCGCCGCGGAGGGTCACCCGGCCGGCGGGGTCCACCGTGTCGCTGGCGTCGATCCCGTTCTTAACAACCGCCCGGATCGCCTGGGCCAGGGCCACCGAGGGGACGAACAGCTCGGCGTCGGCG
>JBGSJY010000736.1:0-3619 GCA_041741515.1 Pirellulales bacterium
ATTCTGAGCGTAGCCGGTGGGCGCTGTAGCCGTGAATCGAACGCGAACGGTGCGAGCGCCCAAACCGTAGGAACGTTTGGACTTCCTAGCGGATGCGAACAGCGAGACATCGACATCCGAAACAGGCGCGGAGTTCGCAGACGCCCCCTCCGGGCTCGGCGTCGAAGCCGGGCAGCAGCCGCATCCGCCCGGCCGCCAGCGAAACCGCGACACTCTACTCGGCCCCGTCGGTCGATACGGACGAGGACATCGGACTGGCGCCGCTCGACGACGAAGAGAAGAGCCCTAACGCCCGGCAGGCGAAGAAGGCCGCCGCCTCCTCGGGGGTTCTCTCCGACGAGAGCGGCGCGAAACTCGGGTCCAAATCGAGCGGCAGCAAGGAGGGCAAGTCTTCCTCGGACCGACCGGCGTCTGCTAAGTCTTCGACGGCAAGGTCCGAACGTGGGTCTTCCAAATCGTCGCCCAGCAATCCGGCATCCGCCGGCGAAGGCGAAGCCGCGTCGCTCAGCTCGCCTTCCCGAGCGGTCAAGCCAAAGTCGATCTTCGACGAGGAGTACGCCGCGCCGACCGACGACGACCCGATCCAGCGCCGGGCCCAGCGCGCCGCGCAGGCCGAGTACGACCCGCTGCATCCCCCTGGGTACGTCAACCCTTACACGAAAACGCCGGCCTGGGTGTACGTCGTCGGCGTGATCTTCTTGTTGGCCGTGATCGGCATCGTGGCCTTGGTCCACAACAGCTGAGCAGGTAGCGCGCGGCGGCCTCCATCGGCAAGTAGCCCCCGATCAGTGACCGGGGGCTAAATGACCGGAGGCTCAATAGCGCGAGCGGGCGCTAACAGTACTCAAGCGCCATCATCAGGCAGTTGACGCCCGAACCGATGCCTAGCAGCGCAACACGGTCGCCACGCTGGATGACGCCCGCTTCCAAGCCGAGCGACAAGGCGCTGGGGAGCGCGGCCGATCCGGTGTTGCCAAGCCAATCAACCGTGGCGTAATCGCGCTCGGTCGGCATGCCCAATTCCTCGAGCATCGTCTTGCGATGCGTCGCGCCGACCTGATGGCAGAACGTCCGGTCGATGCGGTCTCGTGACCATCCCGAAGAGTCCAGCAGCCGCTCGAAGTTGGCGGCGCCCGCTTCGACGCCGGCGCGCATCAGGCGTTCGCTGTCGGTCTGCATGACCTGGGCGTGGCCCTCGCTCTGGCAGAGGCCGTGGTGAGCCGTGTCGGCGTAGACCGTCGCCGCTCGCAGCCGGGCGCCGTCGCGGCTCAGCCGCTGGTGGCATAGCACCATCGCGGCGCTAGCCGAGCCGATCGTCAGCGAGGCGAACGAGTTCTTTACCGAGTCACGCGTCAGCGAAAGGTCGGAGTTGAGCTTCTCGACGGTGTTATCGACCAGCTGCCTGCCGCACTCCGTGCCGACGACGATGCCCGCCTCGATCTGGCCCAGCTCGATCATCGAGGCGATCTGCAGGGCGCCCGAGAGGATGCCCAAACAGGCGTTGGACACGTCCTGCACGATGCACGCCTTAGGCAATCCCAGGGCGTGATGCACGCGGCAAGCGGTCGCCGGCTCGAGGCAATCGCGGCAGACCGAGCCGTGCAGGCAGGCGCCGAAAGCCTCGCGCGGCAGACCGCTTTTCGCGATCGCCAGCTCGCCGACCTGGCAACTGATATCACCGGGACGTGTGCCGGGAGGGAAAAAACGCCGTTCTCGGATCCCCGACATTAGCTCCAGCCGCCCCGGCGGCAGCCGCAGCCGCTCATAGAGTGGTGCGAGTCGCTCTTCGAGCGCGTCGGAGGTGACGACCTCGTCGGGGAGGACGTGGGCAACCGTTTCGACAAAGACCCGATCGAACCACACGTGCGACGCCCCTGTCTGGAATTGGTGCAAGGTATTCAGACTGTCAACACACGGGGCACGAGCGGCCCCGCCGTTACCCGAGGCTAGCCGATTGCCGCGCCCACGGAAACCGGTCGCTCCGGGACTTGGAAGAGAGGGTTGGCTTGATCCGGGCCCTGCCGCTCGGCCCTATTTACGCACTCCAAGCACGCCATCTTGTGCTAGCAACGGGTTGCGGGGCCAAAATATTTGAATCTGGTTGTGCGGTCGTTACGAAACCTTAACCTCACCCGCTACTTGCACCCCACTGACCACCAGACCGCTGACTACGGTCGTAACTTACAGGGGCCGCGCCGAGGGATCGAGCGACAACCGAAGTGGCGGCGTTTCAGGCCACGCTGTTATCAGCCGATAACGGAGTGACTCGCACGCCGAACGGCGTGCTAGGGAAGGCACGCGGCGCCGGTAGACCCTTAGGGGCGGCCGGTTCCGACGGCACGCCCCGCTGATCTTCGACTCCGCGCGTCGGGCTTATGAAAGCCGGGCGCGGGCCTCTTCGCGAGGCGAGGGAGGGTCGGGGACCTCAGCTCTATTACGACAGTCGAACGATCCGTCTTGCTCGTCGATACGCTTGTGGCGTGTTGTACGACGGCCCCCTCGCCGCAGGGAGTGCAAGCGAAGATGTCGAAGCCAATTATTGCGTTGAACGCGGACTATCGAGTTGCCGCCGGGGACAAGCCCGCAGTCACCTATGTCCCCGCTGGTTACTACGACGCACTGGTTGAAGCCGGCGCTCTGCCGGTGATCCTTCCCCCGGTCGAGTCTCAGGAAGACCTCGATCAGGTTTTGCGGATGGTCGACGGCGTCCTGCTCGTTGGCGGCGCCGACCTCGACCCGCGTCGCGACGGGTGGATGCTCCACCCAGCGGTCCGACCGCTGGCGTCGCGTCGCGAGAACTTCGACCGCATGCTCGCCCGCACCGTCTGCGAGCGTCGCATGCCGGTGTTCGGCATTGGCGTGGGGATGCAGCTGCTGAACGTCACGATGGGCGGCAATCTCTTCCTGCACCTCCCCGAGGACCTGCCCGAGGCGCTGCCGCACCACGACATCCTTGACCCGGCCCACCGGCACACGCTCGAGCTGGCGGCGGGGTCGATTATGGACCGGGTCTACGGCGACGGGGAACTCCGCGTCAACAGCCGGCATCACATGGCCATCGACGAGCTCGCCGATAGCTTCCGTGTAACCGCCCGTTGCCCCGACGGCGTCATCGAGGCGATCGAGTCGAATACCGAGGACTGGTTCGCGATGGGAACCCAGTTCCACCCCGAGGCCGAAACGGCCTCGGCCCTCGACCTGCGGATCTTCGAGGAGTTTCTGGCTGGAGTGAAAGAGGTCGCCGAGCCGATGCGGCTGGTGGCCTAACTATCGGTCCCCTACGATCTTCTTTTGGCAAGGATGCCAAAGGGTGGAGACAGCGCACGGAAGCGCTGCACGACGCGACCCGGCGATGATTCGCCGGGTCGCGTTGTTTTGTAATTCACCACGACGAACACAAAGAACACGACGGCCGGCCTCGCCGAGCACCATTGCCCCGAAAGGCGGGCCGTCGTGTACTTCGTGCCCGTCGTGGTAAATCAATTTTGAATTTTTACGGACGCAGCTCACCGCCAAGGGTTCGCACGAACTCCCGCAGCCACGCCGGGTGGGCAGGCCAGGCGGGGCCGGTGACCAGCGCGCCATCGACGCAGGCCGAGTCGAGCCCCGCCGAGGGCTC
>JBGSJY010000737.1:0-2606 GCA_041741515.1 Pirellulales bacterium
GCGCGGCGGCGGACGAGATCATCTGGACCTCAAGCGCCACCGAGGCGTCGAACTTCGCCCTCCGCGGCCTGATCGAGCCCGCCCTCCGCGCGGGCGAGACGCCCCACCTGATCGTGTCGGCCGTGGACCACGCCGCCGTCCAAGGGCCGGCCCGGTTCTTGGCGCGACTCGGCGCCGAGCTGACCGTCGTCCCCGTCGATGGATGCGGACTGGTGTCGCCCGACGCCATCGCCGAGGCGCTGCGCCCCACAACTCGACTGGTGAGCGTTGTGCACGCCAACGAAGAGATCGGAGCCGTCCAACCCCTCGCCGCCATCGCTGCGCTGTGTCGTCGCGAAGGGGTCCTGCTACACACCGACGCCGCGCAGTCGCTGGCGAAGTTGCCGATCGACGTGCGGCAGCTCGACGTCGATCTCGTGAGCCTGTCGGCCCACAAGGCGTACGGTCCGAAAGGGGTCGGCGCGTTGTACGTACGACGCGGTGTCGGCGTTGAGCCGCTCTTGTGGGGGGCCGGGCACGAGGCGGGCCAACGAGCCGGCATGCCGAACGTCGCGGGAATCGTCGGCTTCGGCGCCATCGTCGGGCCTGCCCAGCAGACGCTGGAAACGTCGGCGGAACGGGTCGCCGTGCTCTGTGGCCGGCTTGAGCAGCGGCTGAAAGACGGCGCCCCGGGCTCACGTGTCTACGGACCCGACGGCGCAGCACGTCTGGCCGGGACGCTCTGCATTGCTCTGCCTGGGGTTGTCGCGACGGAACTCCTGGCGGCAGTCCCGGAGTTGTGCGCGACGCCTTGTGCCGGCGGGGGCATGGGGACGGCCATCTCGCTCAGCCCCACGCTGCGCGCCATCGGCGCGGACCCCGCGGAGGCGGCCGGCGCGATCCGGTTGTCGCTCGGTTGGTACACTGACGATGAAGAGATCGAGTTGGCCGCCGACGCATTGCTCGCGGCCTGGGAGCAGCTGCGCCAATAGATGGTGCGGCGGAGACGACCTTCAGCCGCCCGCTTCGACCATCCGGCTCTTCGCCATCGCTTCTTCCGCCAGCGCGATGTAGCTGGTGTCGCCCGTGCCAGCGTAGGCGCGTTGGTAGGTGACGCTCATGGCGGTGTAGCTGAACGCGTCGCTGGGCTCGAGCTCGCAGACCCGCTGGGCGTGCTTGATCGCCAGGTCGTGACGCCCGAGTTTCTGCTGAACGATGGCCATCGCCGAGTGGGCCAAGGCATAAGAGTCATCCGCGGCGATCGCCTCGGCGAGCTTGGCGGCGGCGCCCTCGAGGTCGCCGGCGGCCTTCAGTTGGTCGGCCTGATCGTAGAGAGCGAAGGGGTCAGACATGGCGGGCATCGACTCGGGGGCTGGGGCTCGCGTGCTAGCAGGGCGGAGTTCTGACTTCGGTGGACGACCGAGCTGGACTGCGGGGAAGATTGATTGTAGGAGAGTCGCTACGAGGAGGCAGGGGCCCCTCTGGCGACTCGGAGGGCGGCTCGGAGATTGATCCGTTCCGACTGATCCGGCTCACACGGCGCCGGCGCACCATCCGATACCAACGGCTGGCGACGCCGCGAGACGGAACTCACGGCCCCTCCGCCAAGAGCCACCACGGCTCTGCAAGCTAGCACGCCAGCAAGCGGGAAACCCCGTGACGATTCATCCCAGCGCGATTGTCGATCCGGCCGCACGGCTAGGCGCCCATGTCGAGATCGGACCCTTCGTGATGGTCGAGGCCGGCGCCCAAATCGGCGACCGCTGCAAGCTCGGCCCCCGTTCGACCGTCAAGTCGGGCGTCACGCTCGGGTGCGACAACTCGCTTTACGAAGGCGCCGTCCTTGGCGGCCTCCCGCAGCTGGCGGCGCCCACCGGGCCTCCTGGAAAGCTGGTCATCGGCGACCGCAATGTGTTCCGCGAGAACGTGACGGTTCACCTGGCGATGACCGAGAGCGGCGTCACGCGGATCGGGAATGACTGCCTGCTGATGGTCGCGTCGCACGTCGCCCACGACTGCGAAATCGCTGACCGCGTCATCATGACGAACAATGTGATGCTCGCCGGCCACGTCACGGTGGGCGAACGGGCCTTCCTCGGCGGCGGCAGCGCTGTCCATCAGCACTGCCGCGTCGGTCGCATCGCGATGGTCGGGGGCATGGCCCGCATCGTGCAAGACGTGCTCCCCTTCGTGACGATCGACGGCGACACCGGCGCCGTGGTTGGCCTGAACCGTGTCGGCCTCCGCCGCTCCGGGATGAGTCGCGAAGAGGTGGCCGAGATCAAAGAGGCCTACCGGATCATCTACCGCAGCGGCGAGTCCTTCGCCGATCGGCTGGCGATGCTCTCCGAACGATTCCAGGAGGGGCCCGCCGCAGAGCTGGAGCCGTTTCTTCGCGACACGTCGCGTGGCTATGTGCGCGAGAGACGCTCTCCGCCGGGCGGCACGATCCGCGTGATCGATGACGCCATGGACACGCCGGTCGAGCGCTCACGTCCCGCCGCAGCCCGCCCCGCGCGCCGAGCGAACGACCTCGGGCGCCGCCACTCGCCGGCTCTCAGCCGTCGAGCCGCGAGCGGAGCCGGTCGATCTCGGCGACGCGCTGCGCTTCGGCGGCGCGGATGGCG
>JBGSJY010000738.1:0-4141 GCA_041741515.1 Pirellulales bacterium
GCTCGAAGCCGTCGCCGACGCGCTGCGCGGCGACCACCGCCTCGCGCGGACGCCGATGTCGGAGGAGCTAGCGAAGTACCTCAGCCCGCGCCGCGCGGCTTAGAGCAAGCAGCCCACGAATTGCACGAATCGACGCGAATAGGTGGATCCCATTCGCGTCGATTCGTGTTTATTCGTGGGCAACTTTCTGAATCGAGAATTTACGGCTCTAGCCCGGGGCGGACGCCTTCGGGAAACACTTCCTCGATCACCCTCTGGATGTAGGCGACGCGGTTGGCGGGCTTGGGGTGCGTGCTCATCATCTCCGGCGGGCCGCCGCCGGGGGACGCTTCGTCGAGCACCTTCATGACGCCGATCATCGCGCGCGGGTCGTAGCCCGCCTTCTCGGTGAGCAGCACGCCCCACTTGTCGCTCTCAAGCTCGTCGTCGCGGCCGTACTTCATCTGAATCATATTGGCGACCGCCTGAGCCATCTGCACGCTCTGCGCGTCGCCGCCGATCGTGCCGGCGCCCATCGCGATCGTGCTGAACATCGTCTGCTTCGCCATCCGCTCATTGCCGTGCCGCTCGACAACGTGTCCGATCTCGTGGCCCAGCACGCCAGCGAGCTGGCCCACCGTCTCCAGCCGGGCGAAGAGGGCTTCGGTGATGAACACCTGCCCGCCCGGCAGCGCGAAGGCGTTCACTGTCTGCGGGTCCGCCAGCAGCGTGAACCTGAACTGGTACGGGTTGTGGAGTTTGGCGCCCGTCTCCTGCTCCTTCTCCGCCATCCACTGATCGAGGCCGACGAGCAATTCCTGCCCGACCTTGGTGACGAGCGCCTGGTTCTCTGGCACGCGGGAGGGCCCGCCGTGCTGCGCGACCATCTCTGGCGCCGCTTGCTGGCCGAGCGCCATCTCTTGCTCTTCGTCCGGCATCGCGACGCGCTCGCGCTGGCCCGTGATCTGGTTCACGTCGCCCGGGTTGCCGTAGTAGGTGATTAGCGCGAAGAGAATGAAGCCCGCGGCGATCAGCAGCCGCATCTTCAGGCCGCCGCCACCGCCGGCGGAGGAGCGTGAGCCAACGCCAAACGGCGCCCGCCCCTGCCCATAGCCGCCGCGCGAAGACTGACGGGGGACAGGAAACGGCAGACGGATGCGGGCCACGGCGCTGCGGGTCGGTTAGTAGGAATGGGATATACGGGACGAAAAGAACCGCCAAGAAGCATACCAATTCCGTCGCGGTCCGCCACAATCCCGGGGAGGCGGAGTCAACGGTGATTTTAGGAACAAAATTGACGGTGAGCACCGCGACGCCAGTCCGGGGAGGGAAGCGGGTACCTACTGCACTTTCCGGGCTGGCGGGGCGGGGGCCGGACTACCGCCGCGGGGCTCGCGGGCTGTCGGCACGCGGGGCAATCGCTAACCCTGAGCGACCCGCAGCGGCCGGATCGCGTTGGTCGCGCAGTGCACATTCCCCGACCAGCGGTGGTAAGGCTCGTCGTCGAGATAAGCCAGGCGGGCGTTCAGCCCTTCAAGCCGCTGCTCGATGTCGGCCTTGAAGAGATCGACGCCGCCGATCTCCGGCCCGCACGGATCGGACATGGCGACAACTCCCGCCGCGCCGTCGTCGCCGGGGAGGACCAAACAGTTCACGACGTTCGGCGTCCGCGCTTCGCCGCTCGGCAGGAAGAGCACCGGCAGCCGCCGCAACCGGTCGGGCGTGGCGCCGATCCCCTCCAGCAACACGCGGGACATGGGCTCGATCCGCTCCTCCCATAGCCGCCGGTTGAAGGCCACAAAGTCGCCATCGGCGAGGATTGATTGAACCGTCGTCCCCTCCTCGTAAGGGCGGAGCATCTCCGCATCGCCGTTTCCGGCGCCGGCGGCGCCTTCGAGAATCGACAGCGCTGCCGTCGGGTCGGGAACAGCGACGAAAAAGCCGCCATCTTGGGCGGGAAGAAACGCCGACATCTCGTCGACGTGCCGCACCGTCAGCCAACTAACATCGAGCGCCAGCGGCTCTTGCAAGCCCTGCTCGGCGAGAAAGGCGACGACGTCGGGGTGGAGCTGCCCCCCCGTTTCGGGATTCACGCCGTACAACACGCGTCCGTGCGGCCACTTCTCCGTTGGCGGCGACGCCTCGAGGTTGCCGAACCAATCGATCCACGCGTCGCCGGGCTTGCTGGTGGTGGAAGCGCCGCTGGCAAAGGCCTCGCGATACGCGCCGATGCGGAGCGTGTCGATCGCCGTGAGGCGATCCTTTGCGAAGTCGTCCACCGCTTGATGGCGGACGCCCAGCAATGCAACGGTCCCCGAGCCATCCGCCCGTTCGAGGAACTCGACGGCGTCTTGCAGCCAGACTTGGTTCTCGGGGTACGGCTCGCCGGCGGGAACGACGTGCAGCTCGGCGCCAACACCGCGGCAACATTCGCCCAGCCGTTCGATGAAGCGTCCATTTCGGCCCGGAAGCTCGCGGACGAACACGATTGAGGCTGCGGCGAGGCTGGATCGGACGAGCAGGGGCGCTGGGCGTGTCATAGGGGTTCGTCTTTGGTGGCGCTACCCGCGGCTAGCGCCGACGGCTCATTTCGATGCGAGCATCTTCACGATCTGCGGCAGCATGGCTCGCATGGCCCGACTGCGGTGGCTAAGGGCCCGCTTCACCGCGGGGCCCATCTCGCCGAAAGTCCGGTGGTACTCGCGCACCTCGAACAGCGGATCATAACCGAAGCCGCCGTCGCCGCGGGGCTCGGTAAGGATGCGGCCGTGGCATTCGCCGCGGGTCTCGGCGCGGACGTTTCCTGCGGGGTCGGCGAGCACGAGCATCGCGACGTAGTGGGCGCCCCGCTTCTCGGCCGGCAGGCCGGCGAGTTGCTCGAGCACCAGGGCGTTGTTCGCCGCGTCGTCGCCGTGCGCGCCGGCATAGTGGGCCGAGTAAACGCCCGGCGCCCCGCCGAGGGCGTCGATACACACGCCGCTGTCGTCGGCGAGCACCCACTGGCCGCGGGCCTTGGCGTACTCGGTCGCCTTCTTCCGGGCGTTGTGCTCGAACGTGTCACCGTCCTCGTCGACCTGGTGGGTGAGGTCCGGAAAATCGGCGAGGGTTTGCACCTCGATGCCTCGCGGCGCGAGCAGGCTAACCAGCTCGTCACGCTTTTTGGCGTTGCGAGAACCGATTACAAGCGTGGGGGCCTTCATCCCCCTTTTGTCCTCTGGGAGGAACGATTTAGGAAGGGTGATGTGGCGATGACGGGGCGGTCACCCTCGGACCAGTGCTCTTCGCGTCGGTTGCCAGCTGGCCGAGCAATCGGCCCGCGTCGCTCGGCCGTATCGCTCGCCCAAGCACTGACCACGCGCAGCGGACTCTGGGCATTGTGCTTGTCGTGGCCGAGACGCCGCGCCTGGCCGCCGACTGCAAGCAGCCGGCCCCCGTTGTCCTTCGCAGGCCTCTTGGCAATTCAAGCTGCGGAGCACTTGGCGAAGCCTCGGGCTGCGGCCGCGAGATCACCCGCCTTCGGCGATCCGACGACGGCAGGCTCTCCAGCGACGCCGGTGAACCCCACCGCCACTTCCGAGAACAGCGACAACACCCTGCCGTTTCGGATTTTCGGCGAGTAGCGGCCGACATCGGGCTCGTCGTAAACCCTTCAGGAGAAATCCTTCAGGAGAATCCCTTTAAGAAAGTCGGGCTGAGAGGATTCGAACCTCCGACCTCTGCGTCCCGAACCCCTTACAGCTAGCAAACGCTCGCGAGCCACTGCGAATGTCTGAAATACTACGCTTTCTGCTGATAGCGTGCAAACCTTCGCACGGCCGCCGACCGATTCGCACGGATTTACCGATACGCGTAACGGCGGTTTCTTTCACTCGCAACTCAGCGGTCAGACGCTTGCGAGCCTGGCAGTAGGCGCCGGTCTCGGCCGAGCAAGCGCTCTGTCCGCAAGCCACACGGTGAGCGATCAGGCGTGCGACGGCGGCTCGGCAAGAGTGGTCGGCGCTGAGAACCTGGCCGAGGAAGACCCCAGGGCAATCGCATCTAATCACGCAGCGATCCCGGTAAGAATGGCTTGAAGGGTGTTGTTGTTCCACCCGGCGCGGAGCCGTTTCCCGCGGAGAGTCTCACGGAGGGTGGTGTCCAGCTTGAGGATCGAGAGCGCCAG
>JBGSJY010000739.1:0-1775 GCA_041741515.1 Pirellulales bacterium
GATGCTCAGCGAAGCGGTCGTCAGCTTCGGCAGCAGCTTCGTCAAGGGCGTCACGTTCGGCGGCAGCACGCTGCTCACCGCGCTGCCGCAAGGCGCGGCCGCCGGGTACGGCAGCTACCTCGTGGGCCAAGCGGCGCGGTACTACTTCGAGCACGGCGCAAGCTGGGGCGACCGCGGCCCGAAGCGCGTCGTCCAGCGCATCCTCGAGAACACCGACAAGGCGTCGATCATCGAACGGCTCAAGGGCGAGATCAGCAAGAAGCTGGCGAAGAACCGGCACAGTGGTGGGGAATGACCAATGACCAAGGTTGCAGGGGATTAGAGATCAGTCGTCAGTGATCAGTAAGCTGTTGTCAGGTGTTGTTCTCGTGGCTGTGCGGCAGGTTGCCATTGGTAATTGGGGCCTGGGCATTGATTATTCGCTTTTCAGCTAGTCGTTGGGCCATGTTGCGGGCCCAGGCCGCCACGCGCTTCGCCGTGGGCATCTTGAAGGCGCTAGAAAGGATCAATAACAAGGCCATGCCGAGGTTCCACAGGGACTGCGTCGGCATGAAGGCGATCAGATTGAGGAAGGCGGCGGCCTCGTTCATCCCGCAGGCGACCAGCGTTCCGGTAAGATAAGCCTCGGCGATGTGCTCGGGGTCGGCGGTCCCTTCCCGCACCAGGACGCGGATCGATTGGCCGGTGACAAAGCTGCCGATCCACGGGTGGACCACGAGGGTCAACAGTCCGACCACCAGCGCGAGCCGCTCAATGACCACCATCGCCGCTTGACGATCGACCATCTTCCCGCGGATCGGCGCCGGGTTCTGCGGGGCCTGCGAGCCGATCGCGTAAACGACGACGGCAAAGATTAGCGGCACGACGATCATCGCCAGAATAAAGATCTGCTTCGTGCGGACCTGCACGGCGAGGCGTTGGGCGAGGTCGTCCACAGAATGGCGGGGGTAGGTGGGGCGGTTCAGACGGGGGCCCCAAGTTTCGTGGATGGGGGTGGGGATGTATAGCGGCAGGGATGCGAGCGACGTCGGCTCCGTTTCCCCCTTGGGGCGGTGCGAATCCACCCGTTGGCGTGATCGACTCCTCCCTAGTTCACCTACATGGATCAGCAAATCTCCAGCGACTCAACCTGCGATCAACTGCCGTGCAGGCGATGAGCATGGCGGCGAGCCGCTCGAGGGGACCGTCGCCGGCATAACCGGCACAGAGCGAAATCTCCGCGACCCGACCGGCGCCGGGCGGATCGGCTCATCGAGAGAGTGCCGATTCATGCCCTAGGGTTGAAGCATCCGGTCCGCCCTCGGTTGCGGCCATCCGCGCGGACCCGCGGACACTCCCTCCATGATTTTCAGCGTGATTTTTCGACGGCGTTGGGTGACGGCTGCGCTCGTGGCGTGTTGGTTGGCGGCCAACGCCGGTGTCTGGGCGTGGACGATCGCTTACGGGACCACAACGGCTCAGCCACTCGATCAAGTCCGTCACGGGTTCGCCGACCCGGCGCCGCAGCCGCCGGGGCTGCCCCCCTCGTTGGGGCGGCCGACGCTATACCTCTTTCTGCACCCGCGTTGCCCCTGCACGCGCGCGACGGTCTCGCAGCTCGAGCGTGTGCTGACGGCTGCGGGACTCGACGACGCGGCCATGCCCGGAGTGACGGTCGTCTCGACTCTCCCGTCGGGGACGGCTCCGACCGACGACGCGTGGCGCCGGTCCGACACGGTCCGCATGGCGTTGCAGCTACCCAACGCCTCGCTCGTCGAAGACCCCGGCGGCCGGAT
>JBGSJY010000740.1:0-1606 GCA_041741515.1 Pirellulales bacterium
CAGCGGATGACCGATCGCGATCGCGCCGCCGTGGACGTTGACCCCCGCCTCGTCGAGCTCGAGCATCCGGATACACGCCAACGCCTGGGCGGCGAACGCCTCGTTCAGCTCGATGAGGTCGACGTCGCTCAGCTTCATCCCCGCGCGGGCGAGCGCCTTCTGGGTCGCCGGCACGGGGCCCGTCCCCATGACGGAAGGGTCGACACCGGCGACGGCGGTCGATCGGATCCGCGCCAGCGGCGTTAACCCAAGCTCTGCCGCTCGCTCCTCGGACATCACCAGCAGCGCCGCGGCGCCATCGTTCAGCGGCGAGCTGTTGCCCGCCGTCACCGTGCCGACGACCGGCATGAACGCCGGCTTCAGCTCCGCCAGGGCCTCGAGGCTCGTGTCGCGGCGCACGCACTGGTCGGCCGTGATCAGCTCACGCTCGCCCGCCTCGTTGCGTCCCCAGACCGGGACGATCTCGGCATGGAATTCGCCCGAGTCGTGCGCGGCTGCCGCCTTCTGGTGGCTCGCCAAAGCGAAGAGGTCCTGGTCCTCGCGCGAGATACCCTGCGACTGCGCGAGGAACTCTGCCGTGACGCCCATCAGCAGCGCGCCCTTGCTAGTGAACTGGAACAGACGCGGGTTGAGATCGACGCCGCTGGCCATCGGGTAGTGGTCCATGTGCTCGACGCCGCCGACAATATGCACGTCCTCGGCGCCGGCGTTAATCGAGTGGGCCGCTTGATGCAGCGCCTGCAAACTGCTGCCGCAGAGGCGGTTGATCGTCGCCCCCGCGACCGACGAAGGCAGGTCGGCCATCAGCGCCACCAGCCTCGCGACGTTGAGCCCCTGCTCGCCTTGCTGCTGCGTGCAACCGAGCAGCACGTCTTCGATCACCGCCGGATCGACGCCCGTCCGCTCCACAATCGCCCGCACCACGGCAACCGCTAAGTCATCGGCGCGGACGTCGCGGTAGACGCCACGCTCGGCGTTGGCGCGGCCGATCGGCGTGCGGACGGCGTCGACAATGACGGCTGATTTCATGGCTTGATTCGAAAGTTAACCACGGAGCCACAGAGTACACGGAGGAAGCACCTTTTGCATTCCTCAGTGTTTTCTCCGTGCTCTCAGTGGCTCGGTGGTTAGTTGTAAAACGCTTTGCCATCGCGGGCCGCTTGCAGCAGCATCTCGGTCGGCGCGAAGCGCTCCCCGAGCGACCCTAAAGGCTCGAGCCTCTCGACGATCTTCGCGGCCCCGACGGAGTCCGCCCAGAAGAATAAACCGCCTCGATGCGGCGGGAAGCCGATGCCAAGAATCAAAGCGAGATCAACATCACGTGCATCAGCGACGATCCCTTCCTCCAACGCCCGCGTCGCCTCAAGCAGCATCGGAAACAACAGCCGATCAATTAAGGCAACGTCCACCGCTTCGGCATTCCCCTTTCCCCTTTCCCCTTTAACAGCGTCCTCGCTCGGCGTACCCTTCGGCGGCTTGCCCCCCTTGCCAGGCGTCCAATCGTAAAACCCCTTGCCATTCTTCTGGCCCAGGCGCCCCGCATCGACGAGCTCGCCGACGATCGCCGCCGGCTCGATGCGGTCGCCCAGCGCCGCGTGCAGCACCC
>JBGSJY010000741.1:0-1958 GCA_041741515.1 Pirellulales bacterium
GCCGATCCGGCGAACCACCGCGAGCTGCGCCCCGAGTTGCCGCTTGGGCTGAACGCCGGCGAGGCCGACATCCAGGGCATCGAGTCCGAGCCGCTCACGCGGGCGAAGATCGAGCTCGGCCGCCAGCTCTTCTTCGACCCCCGCCTGTCGCGCGACGGCGCCGTGAGCTGCGCGTCGTGCCACGCGCCCGACTACGGCTACGCCTTCCCGACCCGATTCGGCGTCGGCGTCGAAGGCCAAGAGGGCGTCCGCAATTCGCCCACGGCTGCGAACCGGATCTTCTCGGCGGAGCAGTTCTGGGACGGCCGCGTCGCGTCGCTCGAAGAGCAGGCGATCGGCCCGATGGCGAACCCGCGAGAGATGGGCTTTACGCACGGCGCGGTTGTTAGAACTCTGAAAAAGATTCCCGCCTATGTCGCGCAGTTTGATTCGGTGTTCGATGAGGCGGGCGTCACGATCGAGAACGTCGGCCGCGCGCTGGCGGCGTTCGAGCGCGTGCTGGTGAGCGGGCCCAGCGCCTGGGATGTGGAAGATCGCTTGCGCGTGCTCCGAGACCCATACGCCGAGGAAGACCCCGAGTTGTCGGCAGAGCTAGCGCACCTGGAAGGGGTCGCCGCCAAGCAGCCCTTGTCCGACGCCGCGAAGCGCGGCGCTGAATTGTTCTTCGGCGATCGCACCGGCTGCACCCAATGTCACGCCGGCGCCAATTTTTCGGATGAGGCGTATCACAACCTCGGTGTCGGTATGGAGTCGATCGCCGACCTGCGCGAGGAAGAGGCCATCCGAAAGCCGCTCGATTGGGGCCGTTATGAAGTGACGAAGGACCGCGCAGACCGCGGCGCCTTCAAGACGCCGGGCCTGCGCAACGTGGCCGAGACCGGCCCTTACATGCACGACGGCTCGCTAGAGTCGCTTGAGGAAGTCGTCGCCTGGTACGTGAAGGGGGGTCAGCCGAACCCGTTCCTGAGCCCGCTGATCGAACCGCTTGATCTGAGCGCAGACGAGCAAGCAGACTTGGTGGCGTTTCTTCAGGCGCTCACGGGCGAATGGCCCAGTGTCGAGACAGGCCGCCTGCCGTAGGGTCCGCTGTGCGGACCGTTCGTTGGAGGTTGCAATGGCGAAGGCGCGAGCCGCCAACCACGGTCCGCACAGCGGACCCTACGGGGCGTGCCGCGCTAGCACTTCGACCGTCGTCGCATAGATCTCTGCCACGGCGCCGACGTCGCGGGCGTAGCCACCACCCATCGCGGCGATGACCGGCAAGTTCCGCTCACGGCACGCGGCGGCGACGCGCTGGTCGCGTTCTCGCAGGCCTTCCTTCGTGAGCTTCATGCGGCCGTATCGGTCTTCGCGATACGGGTCGGCCCCGGCGATGTAGAAAACAGCCTCGGGCGTGAACCTTCGCCAAACCTGGTCGAGCGTCTCGCCGAGCGATTCTAGATACTCGCCATCCTCGCACGCGTCGGGGAGTGGGATGTCGAGGTCGCTAGTGGTTTTAACGCGCGGGAAGTTCTTGGCGCCGTGCAGGCTGACGGTGAATGTGTCGAGGTCATCGGCGAAGATCTCGGCGGTGCCGTTGCCTTGATGAACATCAAGATCGAGCACCAGGGCTCGCGCGAAACGGCCCTCGGCCCTCAGGTTCCGCACCGCGACCGCCATGTCGTTGAAGACACAAAAGCCCTGCCCGCGATCAGCAAAGGCGTGGTGCGTGCCGCCCGCTAAATGGACGCCCCAGGCCGCACGGCCTTCGTCCTGCGCCGCGAACACCGCCCGCCCCGCGGCGAGCGTCGCCCCGGTCGAAACCAGCGAACGTTCGACGAAACCCTCCGACCAAGGGAAGCCGATCTCACGCTGCTCCTGCGGCGTGAGCTCGCCCACACGCACGCGGCGGACGTACTCGGCCGTATGGACACGGAGCAGCTCGGCCTCGGTCGCGGCCGGCGCCGGCCGCCGTTCGC
>JBGSJY010000742.1:0-1647 GCA_041741515.1 Pirellulales bacterium
CCGGCGGTTGCAGCGATGAGCCCGACGCCGACGCCGGCGCCGATTGGCGGAAGACGTTGGTCCAGGTTGGAGTTGGTTGGGTTGGCTGCGGCGGCGGCGACTGCAGCGGTGCGGTCCAGCTGGGCCGCACCTTGTCGGTGCGTTGGGCCAGCCTTTCTTCGAGGACGTTCACCTTGTCCGCCGCTTGCTGCAGATTGGCGGCGAGCGCAGGGTTCCGCAGCGCGAGCCGCTCAATGACCATCGGCTCGGTGCCGATCATGCCAGCGACGACCACCAACTTTGCGTAGGCAGAGAAGTTCGAACGCGGGTCCTTGCCGAAGAACTTCACCGCCGTGCCGAACGATTTCTTGAACTTCGGGACGACACCGCTGGTGTCGATGCTGTAAATCTCGTCGAGCAACAAGTGGCTGAAGGCGCCGAGACCCACGGCGATTGACTTGAGATACCTCACGTAGATCTGATCGGGCGGGCCGCTGATCAAAAAGGCCAATCCGGCAAAGGTTAGGACCGCCGGAATGCTGTGCCACATGCCGCGGTGGACACTCCAGCGCCCGATCAGTTTGGCGAGCGAAAAGCGAATGCCGAAGTACATCAGCACGCCGACGAGCACGATCTGGTCATGCGTCAGGTCGAACTGCTTGAAGCGATCGATCATCAGCAGAGGTAGGAACGCCGCAGCGAACCCCAGCGCCTCCCTCCGCGGGACGCCCGAATCGCTGTCGATATCCGGCAGCATCCCCGACACGCCACAGAGCCCGCCGGCGAGGATCGCGGTCGAGAGGTCGAAACCCATGCCGCGGGCGACGACGGCGTACCCCGCGCCGATGGCGCTGGAGAACGTCACGTGCGTCTTGAAGTCGGCCACGGTGGTGAGATTTGAGGCTTGAGGCTTGAGGGCTCGGAAAGTAGGGGATTCGGTAGGTTGGGGGAACAGGAGTGCTCCGGCCGATCCCTGGCGCCAGCACCGCTAAGTCGCTATTCGGTCGCCGGCGAGAAACGCTTAAACTCCCGGCCCTGTCGCATCAAGTCTCCAGCCTCACCCCTCCCCCATGGCTACCTACGACCTGCTGATGATCGCGATCCTCGTTGGGATGACGCTCTTCGGCTATTTCCGTGGGATGGCCTGGCAACTCGCTTACTTGGCGTCGTTCGTCGCCAGTTATTTCGTCGCCGTGCGGTTCGCGGACCAACTCGCGCCGAAGATCACCTTCGTCAATCCGCCGGCGAATAAGTTTGTCGCCATGCTGCTGATCTACATCGGCACCTCGTTTGTGGTCTGGTACTTGTTCCGCGTCGTGCGGAAGGGGATTGATAGCGTGAAGATGGAGGGCTTCGACCACCAAATGGGCGCCGTTCTGGGCTTCGGCCGCGGCGTGTTGTGGTGTGTCGGCGTCACTTTCTTCGCGGTGACGCTGCTGCCGGCGACGCAGAAGCAGCAGATTGTCAACTCGCGGTCGGGCTTCTACATCGCCCGCCTCTTGGACGAGACCGACTCGCTCTTCCCGCCGGAGGTGCACCAGGTGGTCGGACCCTACCTCGACCGGTTGGGCAATGAACTCCACGCGGGCCAAACCGGCGCCCCGCCCAGCGCGCAGCAGGCGATGGGCTGGCCCACCGGCGCGACCGCGTCTCAGCCGGCGGCCCCTC
>JBGSJY010000743.1:0-12164 GCA_041741515.1 Pirellulales bacterium
GATCGATGGCGACAACGCGGCCGTCGGGCGCCACCCGCTCGGCAAGCAGGCGTGTGTGCCCGCCGCCGCCGAGAGTCCCGTCGAGGATCACCTTCCCAGACTTCGGGTCGAGCTGCTCAAGCACCTCGGCCGGCATGACGGGGATGTGGACGGTGGGGCTCATGCGTTGCGTACGGGGCACGCGGGACGCGGGCCCCCCCATTTCGATCGATGCGAGCCCCCAGGCGTTAGTCGGGGGAGTGAAGCGGGTACCCACCGCACTCCCCCGACTGACGTCTGGGGGCTCGCAGGGAGCCGGTTCTGTCGGGCGGGATTCCTTGTGCTTTGGAGAATTGGAAAGCGTAGCGGACCGGGGGCTTGGCGTCGTGCCCCGGTCGTCGTTGGCAGTCGTCGTGGAGCGTGGCGGGCCATAAGATAGCTGGGCTAACCTCACCCCGACGAAACCCGTCATGCCCGAGAGCGACCCGCTGCTATTCGACTACGACCTGCCGCGCGAGTTGATCGCGCAGGAGCCGCTGGCCAACCGCGCGGACGCGCGGCTGATGCTGGTCGATCGCCAGACGCAGTCGCTGTCGCACTGGCACGTGCGTGACCTGCCGGAGTTGCTAGAGGCAGGTGACCGTCTGGTTCTCAACGACACGAAGGTGCTGCACGCCACGCTCACCGGCACGCGGCTCAAGACGGGCGGCGCGTGGCAAGGGCTCTTCCTCTCCGCTGAGCCCGGTGGCGGTGGGGCCGACCCGGGCGGCGATTGGCGGATCGTCTGCAAGACCCGCGGCACGCTGGAGCCCTTCGAGAAGATCGCGCTGGTGGACCGGGAGAACCGCGAGGCGGAGCGGCTGTGGCTGGTGGAGAAGCTCAGCGAGGGGCAGTGGCTCGCTAGGCCCGAGAGCGGTCGGCCGCTCGACGACGTGCTGGCCCGGGTCGGTCGGGTGCCGCTGCCGCACTACATCCGCGACGGCAAGATGGTCGATGACGACGTGGCCCGCTACCAGACGGTCTTCGCTCGTAAGCCCGGAGCGGTGGCGGCGCCGACGGCGGGGCTGCACTTCTCTCAGCCGCTGCTGCGGCAGATCGAAAGCGCGGGGGTCGAGTTCTCGGCGGTGACGCTGCACGTCGGTCTCGGGACCTTCCGACCGATCAAGGCCGAGTCGGTCGAAGAGCACCACATGCACGCCGAGTGGGGCGAGCTCACGCCCGCCGCCGCTGAGGCGATCAACCGCACCAAGTCGCAAGGCGGCCGGATCGTGGCGGTGGGGACCACCGCCGTCCGCACCCTCGAGACCGCCGCGCAGCAAGCCGCGCCGGGTGACGCGGTGGGGCCGTGGAGCGGCGACACGAGCTTATTCATCCGACCGCCGCATTCGTTCCGGGCGGTCGACGCCTTGATGACGAACTTCCATTTCCCGCGAACGACGCTGCTGCTGCTCGTCCAGGCGCTGGGGGGGATCGACCTGGTGCGGGCCGCCTACGCGGCGGCGATCAAGGAGCGTTACCGGTTCTACAGCTACGGCGACGCGATGCTGATCGTTTAGCGAGGCTCACCAAAACTGCCGGCGCCGCCCCGCCAGAGGTCCCCCACGCGGCGAGGCAAGGGTCAGCCGGCGGCCTTACGAGCCGAGCACGCTGCTCAGCTGAGAGGCGGACTCGTCGAAGCTCGCTCCGGCGGCGTTGGACATCACCATCACCGACGCGATACAGACCCCCGCGATCAATGACAGCATCACCGCGTATTCCACGGCGGTGGCGCCTTCTTCACAGCGGAGCCAACGGGGCAACTGGCGGGCGAGACGCGTGGGGCGGTTAGGGCATCGCATGGCGTTCCGTGGGGCGAGCAGGCTAGCGGCTTCATGCGCCGGGCGACGACCAATCGCCACCCAACTAAAAGCTACCATGCTTCCCGCCCCGGAGGCGGGCGTGTCACGGCAAGCGGAGGGCGCCC
Organism: Pirellulales bacterium; assembly: GCA_041741515.1. Classification (GTDB taxonomy): domain Bacteria; phylum Planctomycetota; class Planctomycetia; order Pirellulales; family Lacipirellulaceae; genus Botrimarina. Next base: position 1,943 of record JBGSJY010000743.1, read on the forward strand.
GGCCCCCCGACTTGAGCCACCCTGTGACGGCTGTGCCGGTTGCCGAGCCTGCGGCCGCGCCGCCTTCCCCGGGAGGAAGGGGCGCTGACCCGCAAAGACGACCTACGACTAGCGACCTACGACTACCGACGCTTCGGCTCGGAACGAGCGGCCCTTAGGCTTGGAACGAGCTGCCGCAGCCGCACGACTTGACGGCGTTAGGGTTCTCGAACGTGAAGCCACGCTTCTCGATGCCGTCGTAGAAATCGACGGTCGTGCCATCGAGGTAGAGGGCCGACTTCTTGTCGACGACGACCTGGACGCCGTGGAGATCAACCTTGCTGTCGGCCTTCTCGTCGTACTCGTTGTCGAAGCCCAGCGAGTAGCTGAAACCGCTGCAGCCGCCGCCGGTCACGCCCACGCGGAGGAAGGAGCCCTCTTCGAGCTTCTGCTGGTCGATGATCCGCTTGACTTCTTCGGCGGCACGCTCGGTCAGGACGACAGACATCTTCAATTAGCTCCGGCTTAGGGGGCCCCGGATAGAGGGTCGAGCGGGCCCCATGGCCACGCTCGGGTGATTGGTCACTGTGAGAAGTATACCAAGCCGGGCCGCGGGGGAAACACGCGTTAAGGGGCTAAGGGGCTAAGTGGTTGAGGAAGGTTCGGGGGCCGCTTGCGCGTCCCCTCAGCTCCCCAGCCCCTAGCCCCTCTCTTCAGGTATACGACCTTTTCGCGGCCGCTTCGCCGCGGGCGGCTATCGCTGCGGCGATCCGCTTTGCCTGGTCGGCAGAAAGCTCCCAACCCATCCCGCCGGCGGTCTCCTCGATCTGCGCCGGCCGCTTGGCCCCGCAGAGGACGCTGGTGATTCCCGGCTGGCTGAGCGTCCAGTTCACAACGAGCTGAGCCACGGTCACTCCCGCCTGGGCGGAGACTTCACGGAGCTCGTCCACGAAGTCCTGGTTCCGCCGCCACTCGTCTCCCTCGTACATCGGGTAAGAACGGCGGTTGTCCTCCGGGTCGAGCGGCTTTTGACGGTCCATCCCGCCAGCCAGCAGCCCCTTCATCAGCGGCCAGTAGGCCGTCACGGCAACGCCGTTCTCCATGCACCACGGGACGGTCTTCTCCTCAATGTCTCGCTGCAACATGTTGTAGGGGAGCTGCACCGCCGCGAGCGGGCACGCGGCGGCGAACGCCATGGTCTCTTCGAGCTGTGTGTTCGAGACGCCGACGGAAAGCGTCTTTCCTGCGGCCATCAGGTCGGCCAAGGCGCCGGCCGATTCGGCGATCGGCACGTTCGGGTCGGGCGAATGGAGGTAGAGCAGGTCGACGTGGTCCGTCTCGAGGCGACCGAGGAGCTGGTCGCACTCGCGGCGGAGCGTCTCGGGCCGCGCGTCGCCTTGCATGGCCGGCTCGCCGCCGTCACGCGACTCGTAGTGGATGCCCACCTTCGAGGCGAGCACCACCTCTTCACGGCGGCCGCGGAGCGCCTCGGCGAGAATGCGGTCGCTCTCGCCGTGGGGGCCATAGACATAGGCCGTATCGAAGTGGTTGATCCCCGCGTCGAGCGCCGCGAGCACCGTGGCGACGCCGTCGTGGTGGGTCGCGCCGAGCGTCGTGACGCCCGCCAGCGGCCAGCACCCCAGCGCGACCGGTGTGACTTCGAGCCCCGATTTTCCAAGCGGGCGTTTCATGCGGGCGACTTCTCCGGGGTGGGAGGGCGACGCGGCGTGTAGAGGCAGCAGTCTTTCGGGCAGACGTCGTGATTGGCCGGGAATCGTCCCACCGCCGGCCGATCGGGTGTCTCGCCCATTTCGGTTTCGATCCGTTCTTCAATCAACTCTCGAATCATCCGCACGGCGCGGGGATGGGTCCCCATCGTCGACGCCCGATAGAAGCCCACTCCCAGCGACTCGCAGAGCTGCTTCGCTTCGGTGTCGAGGTCGAAGAGGACTTCCATGTGGTCCGACACAAAGCCGATGGGGAGCACGACCACGTCCTTCAGCTCGCCCTCGGCGTGCAACGCCTCGATCCGGTCGCACACGTCGGGTTCGAGCCACGGCTGCTGCGGGGGGCCGCTGCGGCTCTGGTAGACGACTTCCCAGTCCGTCACGCCGGCCGCTTCGGCCGTCAGCCGGCTCGATTCGAGGAGCTGCCTCTCGTAAGCGCAGTTCTCCGCCATGCCCAGCGGGATGCTGTGGGCGGTGAAGAGGACCTTGGCGGCGGCGCGCCGCTCGGCCGGGATGTGCGCGAGCGTCTCGCGGAGGTGGTCGGCGCAGGTCTCGATAAAGCCGGGGTGGTTGTAGGGCATCCGCAGCTTGTCGATCTGCGGCGCGCCGGCCCCGACCGCTTCCTGGGCGGCGGCCAGGTTCTCGCGGTACTGGCGACAGCCCGAGTAGCTGCTGAAAGTGCTCGTGAAGAACGCGATCGCCCGGCGCACGCCGTCGTCACGCATCTGGCGGAGCGTGTCAGGTAGCAGGGGCGCCCAGTTGCGGTTGCCCCAGTAGACCGGCAGATGCGGCCCGTGGGCCGCGAGCTCGGCCTCGAGCGACGCGATCAACTGCCGGCATTGCTCGTTGATCGGGCTGACGCCGCCGAAGTGCTGGTAGTGCTCGGCCACCTCGAGCATCCGCTCGCGCGGCACGTTCTTGCCCCGCAGCACGTTTTCGAGGAACGGCATCACGTCATCGGGCCCTTCGGGACCCCCGAAAGAGACCACGAGGAGGGCGTCGTAAGGGCAAGGATCGGACTTGGCGGGCATGCGGGGCGGTCGCGGCGGGGACAGTTGTCAGGAGCCCTACTGTAGTGCCCACGCCCCGGCTGACGAACCCATCGGCTACCTCCCCTGCAGCTTCGGCTCGCGGTCCCAGACACGGTGGCTCGCCGACGCTGTCTCGTAGAACGTCGCGACATCGGCGGCGGCGCCGAGCATCACGATCCCGTCCGCCCCGCGCTGGATCTGCGCCTTCTCGAGCAGCGGCGCCGCCGCTTCGGAGACGCCGATCACCTTGAGGTGCGCGTACGCCATCCGCAGCCAGTCCACGGCCTGCGGCATAGCGAGCAGTTCGGCGGCCTTCCCGGGGGCCGGCGCCACGATCACGCCATCGAACAGCGCGCTGGGCGCACCGCGCAGGAAATGATCGGGATCAAACGCTTTGCCCTTGGTGCAGTGGATCGTGCCCACTGTTGGAGCGATGAGCTCGACGACGGCGCCGGCTTCTTTGGCGCCTTTCTTGATGGCGCTGAGGATCGGCGCTTCGACGCCATCGGTTGTCAGCAGGCCGATCTTCTTGCCCGCCAATCCTCCCGCAAAGCCGGCGTATTGCGACAGGGCCGGGGACGGTTGCGGGTCACCCACCGGCACCGCGGGCTTGAGCTTCTCGGCCTGGCCTTGCATGCCGAGCATCGCGGCGACCTGCGTAGCGAGCTCTTTATCGACCAGCTGCAAGCGTCCCAGCATCCGCTTGCGGACCGCCAACTCCTTGCACTTGCCCAATTCGAAGGCGAACCCGGCGATGGTGTGCTGTTGCTCCGGCGCGGTGAGCGACTTGAAGAACAGCTTGGCTTGCGTGTAATGGTCGGCGAAGCTCTCGGGCCGCACACGCAGCTTGTCGCCCTCTTCCCGCACCGGGATGGTCTGGAACCCGGACTTGGGGTCCTCGCGCGGGCCCCCGTCGTCGAGTGTCGAGGGTTCGTTGGCGACGCGCCCCACCTGCGCGGCCATCTGCATGTGCCCGTCGCGCTGGAAATTGGCGAGGGGGCACTTCGGGTGATTGATAGGGATCTGGTGGAAGTTCGGACTCCCGAGCCGCGACAGCTGCGTGTCGAGATACGAGAAGAGCCGCCCTTGCAGCAGCGGGTCGTTCGAGAAGTCGATCCCCGGCACGAGGTGCGACGGGCAGAACGCCACCTGCTCGGTCTCGGCGAAGAAGTTATCGACGTTGCGGTCGAGCACCATCCGCCCCAGCGGCCGCAGGGGCACGAGCTCTTCGGGGACGATCTTCGTCGGGTCGAGCACGTCGAAGTCAAAGCCCGCGGCTTCTTTTTCGGTAAAGGCTTGCACCGAAAGTTCCCATTCGGGAAAGTCGCCACGCTCGATGGCGCCCCACAGGTCGCGGCGATGAAAGTCGGGATCGGCGCCGCCCAGCACGACCGCCTCGTCCCAAACCAGCGACAGCGCGCCCAGCTTCGGCCGCCAATGGAACTTGACGAACTTCACGTCTGCCTTGGCGTTGACCATCCGGAAGGTATGAACCCCGAAACCGTCCATCATCCGGAACGATCGCGGGATCGCCCGGTCCGACATGACCCACATCATCATGTGAGTGCTCTCGGGCGTCAGCGAGATGAAGTCCCAGAACGAGTCGTGGGCCGACTGCGCCTGGGGGAAGTCGCGGTCGGGCGCCGGCTTCACCGAGTGGATCAGGTCCGGAAACTTGATCGCGTCCTGGATGAAGAAGACCGGGATGTTGTTGCCAACGAGGTCGTAGTTGCCCTCACTCGTGTAGAACTTGACAGCGAAGCCGCGCACGTCGCGGGCCGTGTCGAACGAGCCGGCCCGGCCGGCGACGGTGGAGAAGCGGACAAAGACCGGGGTCCGCTGCTTCGGGTCTTGGAGGAACGCCGCCTTGGTGAGGTCGGCGTTCGACTTGTACGGCTCGAAGTAGCCGTGAGCGCCGTATCCGCGCGCGTGGACGACGCGTTCGGGAATCCGCTCGTGGTCGAAGTGCGTGATCTTCTCGCGGAGGACGAAGTCCTCCAGCAGTTGAGGGCCGCGCGGGCCCACGGTAAGCGTGTTCTGGTCGTCCGAGACGACGAGGCCCTGATTGGTCGTCAGCCGCGACTCATCCCCCGTCGCGGTTTGATGGGTCTCGCCACCCTTACCCGTCACCTGCTTCGACACGACCTACCTTCCTTCGCTGAGGACCACCGATAAACAAGAACCAGCTCCGGAAGGAGCTAGGGTGGCCGCGAGCGAAGCAAAGGGCGAGCCAGTTACGAACAATTCTGAGCGAGCGCCTGCTGAAGCTCGCCGATCACGGAGCCACGAAAGGAGCGACTGGCAAAGGGGTCGTCTTTGTGCCCTGCGGGCCGCCTTACGCGTCGCCGGCGGCTCTGTGCAGAAAACGAAGGCCGAGACTCTCGTCAGATGGAGTCGTTTTCCGGAACTCCTGGCTATCCTTCGCGCGTCCAGCTAGACAGTTCTTGCACCCACGTGGCTGACTGTCGTTCAGAAAGAATAGAAAAAGGCTCTCCCTACAAAATGCGTAGAGAGAGCCTTTGAGTGACCCCAACGGGGTTAATACGGAGCCTGTAAATCAAGGCGTTTCTGTTTGTCGGCGGCCAGGAGCGGCAGCGATCGCGGCACCTTTTCGGCCCACCGGGCGGAATTGTGTGGCCTGTCGGGCGGCGGCCCTACTACTTTGGGGATAGGCACGCGGCGCAGGCCGTCGCGGCTTTTTCACTCCCGAACCCGGGAGCTGACTCCGAAAGGAGTCATAGCTACGCAGCGTCTTTCAGGACGCTTCGCACCGCGGGCGTCACGCCCATCAACACTTGGAGATTGAAGCATGGAAGCAACCACGGCCCCCCTACGTCTTCTCTACGGACGCGAAGAGGCAGCTAAGGCGCTCGGCGTCTCGTTGCGGACGCTCGATCAGATGCACGCCGAGCGGCAGATCATCGCCACAAAAATCCGCGGCTCCGTGCGGTTCTCCCTGGCGGAGCTGGAGCGGGTCGCCAGGGAAGGGACGGCGGCGAAGTGACGCCGGTTCCCGCGAAACGAGCTGTCCAGTTGAGGCCGTTACCCCAATAGCCTAATGGGGAACAACCGTTCACCCCCGGGCCCCAAAGCTTAGGCGCCGCGAAGGCGATAAGCAAGCCCGACGATGGGCGGGGAAGCTTGCCAGGGGGGCGACCATTCCGACGCACCGGCCGCACGTCGCGGCCGAGTCCGATCGGAGGTTCGCACGATGCTGAGCGTTTCGACTGTTGCTGAAGTGAAGCGGCTGTTGACCACTGGGTTGTCGGCGCGGGCTGTGGCTCGCCGGACCGGGGCAAGCCGTGGAAGTGTTCTGAACATCGCCAGGGGGAGACGGGCCGAGAGGTTCGGCTCTGACCCTGGCGACGACACCGACGGCGAGTTGTGGTCGCCGATCGACGGGTACCGAGCGGAGCGCTGCCGCGACTGCGGAGCGCTCGCGTACATCCGGCCCCGTGACCGCCGCCGATGCACGGCTTGTCGAGTTCGTCTCGCTCGCCGCGTTGCTGCTTGACGCGCCGCGAGGTTCGCGGCGGTCTCAGTTTTTGACCTACCGAGTGAGGATCATATGCGCACCGATTTTTCTGATGACCCCCTGGCGACGGAAGCCAGCGAGCGGGGCGACCTTGACGAGTTCGCCGACGCCGTCGGCATCGAGCCAGCGGCCACGGCGAAGTTGTTTCGCCACCTCCCGCCCAAAGTGGCCCAACGCCTTCTGAGGCCCTTCGCTCGCAAAACGCGGGTGAGGGTGGGCAACTACCCGGCGAACGTCGCGGAGTGACATACACGCCCCGCCGCTGGGCTCCCGCGGGGCGCTCGACGGCGCCCGAACCACCTGGCGGCGGGGCTTTTTCATTACACACAACCCGGAGGTCTACACGTGAATGCTTACCAAGTTGGATTGACACTCGGCCGGGCGTTGCTCGCCGAGCCTGAGACCCGCGACGCCTTGGCCGCGGCCTACGTCGATCGCGTGTCACACGACACAGCAACGGCCGCCCTGGCGGCTAACGGGCTGTGGTGCCACGTGGTCGCCGAAGGCGTCATTGATGCGATCGAGACGGCCGTTGTGCTGTCGCCAGGGGTCGCCGATGCACTGCTCGAATCGGTCGCCCGCATACCGGCCGCTTAACACTGTCACACTAACAAAGGGGTAACGATGAAAGCTATCGACATTGACGCGGCCCACCAGCGAGACGCTCGCGGGGCCGCGGTGCATGAGGCCGGGCACGTTGTGGCGGCCCTAGCGATGGGGGCCGACGTTTTCGAAGCCTACGTCCTGCCGAATATCGACGTAGCGGACCCCCGCGAGTTCAAAACGGTCTTGGGCCGCGTCACGCTCGGCCAGGAGATTCGAAGCCCGTTCACCAACGCAGTAATCTCCCTGGCGGGGGAGGTTGCGGACGTTCTAACTGACGACGACTGGGCTTTTCTGTGGATCGACCCTGACCCGGCCGGCTGGGCGGACGACGTGGCGTATCTGATCGCCGATGAGGCGGAAACGATGTCGGATAGCGACCTGCGGGGCGCTGGTTTCGCCAGTGCTGGCGAGGTCTACGAAAAGGGTTTGGACAGCGAACCCTTGGGGGCGGCCATCGCGTCGATCACGAGCAACCCGCTGCTTTTCTGGTGGATCGTTGACGAGCTTGAGGGCCGCTGCCGGGAGGCGAGACTTACTGGCCGAAACTCGGCACTAAGCGGCCGATCGATAGTTGAGGCGTCGGAGCGGCTTGGCTTAGTGCCTCTCGCTGTCGGCGCCGCTTGAGACGACGACCCCCTGGCGACGGCGGCCCGTGTCGCCGGGGGGTTCTTTTGCTTCGGGCCGACGATGAGCGACCCCCGTTACGGACGGCGGCGGGCGCAAAAAAGAAGCGGGGGCGACGCCTACCAAGCAAGTCGCCCCCGCTGCATTGAACCTACCTACCAATGTAGTCGGCATGACCACTCCAACACACGACCAAGAATTAGAAAATCTCAAAGTCACGATCGACGACGCGAAGAACGCCGTCCGCCAGTGGGCCCTAGCCAACGGCGGGCCCACGGTAGGCAAGGCCGCCCTGGCGATTCACTTCGGCGTCAAGCTGGCGGAGATCGACGAGAGCCAAGCCAAGGCGATCGTCGATCACTTCACGGACCCGGCGAACGACGGAGACCCAGCCGCGGTTGCAGAGGCGAAGCGAGCCTATGAGGAGGTTTGTCGCGAGGAGGAGCGACGCGAGGCCGCCGAGCGGGCGAAGCGTGAGGTCGAGATGGCGCCGATCGACGACGCGGCCGAGCTTCCCCGCGACCTAAGCGGTGCCCTCATATGGGCCATCCACGGCCGCGGGCAGTTTGATGGGGCCTACACCCACGGGAACATGTACTTCGGGTTCGACCAACGCCTTTGTCGCCCGTGGTGTGGCCCGGGCGAGTCTCTCACCGAAGTCGAAGACGAGCTGCATTGCCACGGCGGCCAGGTGGTTGACGCAGAGATTCCCTGCGGCCTTGACGGAGACCGCCGGCTCCCCGTCCTGCTGGATGACAAGCCGACGTTCTTCGCCGTAGACGGCTGGCGACTGCTGGTTCTGGAAAAATGCGCCGTCAGTGGGGCGATCACTAAGGCGGCCCACGACCTACTCGCCAGGTTGACCGGGGCCGCCTTCGCTGTCGGTAACGACGTGTACGTCGTCTGTCGGCTTGGGGGCGACAATTACCCCGCCCCGGACTGGCGAACCGCGAAGCACGAGCGGTTCAGCGCTGGTGAGGTGAACGGCCGCCTGTACCTAAGCGGCCACCAAGCTTTCGATACGTCGCGGCTCATATGGGCCACCGAAGAATGCGGCGACTGCTCGGAAGTCGTGGATGAGCTGGTCGAGGAGGCTTCTCGCGAGGAGGAGCGACGCGAGGCCGCCGAGCGGGCGAAGCGTGAGGCCGACAACCAGCGGCGACGCCAGGAGGAGGCCGACGGCGCCGCCCATGTCCTGAGACTACGCAGCACGGCGGCGCCCCGCACCGCGGAGGTCGCCAGGGGGCCACTGATCGAGGGCTTTCTCTGGCCGGCCAAGGTTGGCGTCATCGGTGGCCCCGCTAAGTCGTTCAAGAGCAATATCGCGATTGAGCTGGGGGTGGCCGTCGCCCACGGTGGCCGGTTTCTTGACTACGCCCCGGAGCCTGAAGAGACGGGCCCCGTGATATTGTTCTCGGCCGAGTTCGACGACGACGGCGACCTGTTCACCCGCATTGACGCCGTGACGGAGGCCCGCGGGGTCGCCGACACGGGCCGGCTGTTTGCGTCCGCCGAACTTCCCGACCTATTCGACCCGGATCGAATGGCGAGCCTGTCGGCGGCCGTCATCGGCAAGGGGGCCAAGCTGGTCATCATCGACCCCTGTTACCAAGAGACGCAACGCGTCCGGGATGAGGCGAGCGACGGCGCGTTGCTGGACTACCTCATGCCGCTCCGCCACCTGGCGAAGGAATCGGGGGCGGCCGTCATGCTGGTGAACCACTTCACCCGCGGCAAGCGACACGCCAGCCAGGAGCCATCGCTCGGCGACCTGAAGGGCTCGGCTTATGAGAAGTTCGCGCGGCAGTGGATTCTGGTCAACAAGACGAAAGACCTAAAGGACGGCAAGGCGACGCTGCAACTGGTCTCCGGGAGCGCCGGGAGCCAATCGCACTGCGGCCGCTACAAGCTGGAGATTGATCAAGGGGGTTCGAAGCCGACGCAGTGGGTTACGCACCTCACGGACAAGGCGGCCGAACCAGCAGCGTCGGCAGCGAAGGGCAGGGGGCCCACTGCGGCCATGCGGGCCGTGCTCGATTCCTTAGACGCGACGGAGTTTCGCACCGTGGCAGCGATCCGTAAGGCGTCGAACCTCAACGGCTCAAGAGCGAAGGCCGCGATAGATCGGCTGGTTGAAGAGGACGCGATCGAGGTCGGTGAGACTGACTCCGGGTTTACCGGATACCGTAAAAGCCAGGGGTAAAGGGGGGTGGTCACCCTGGTCACCGGCTGGTCACCGAAATGACCACCTAAGTGACCACCCCAAATGACCACCCTGTGACCAGGGTGACCAGCCCTGAAAAATCAAAAAGTGCCTTTATTTATAGGGTTTATAAATTATCGTGGTCACCCTGGTCACTGGGTGGTCACCTGGTCAAAGTCGAAAGGTCACCCTGGTCCGCCCCCCTTAAGGGGGCGGACCCAGTGACCAGCCCCGACTGACCAGACCAGACTGACCAGACCGGACCACAGCCAGGAGATACACACCTGGCGACGACACACAACAGCGCCGGCGGCCGGGGCCTTCACAGCGAGTAGGTGGCCGTCGATCACGTCGCCCCCTTCCCCCCTGGCGACAACCCAGCGGCCGCCAGGAGGCCGAGGTCGCTTCGCCCCGATGATGGGCGTGGAGGGCGTCGGCGGCCCCTTGGCTTACACAGCGGGCCTTGTGGGGGCCGCCAGGAGGCTGCGAGCCGCCAGCCGCAGAATCGCCAGCCGCC
>JBGSJY010000744.1:0-1714 GCA_041741515.1 Pirellulales bacterium
ACCAGCCGCGAGCGGCTCGCCTCGACGACCTTGACGTACTCGCCCGGGTCGATCGCTTGGCCCTGGCTGACCGCGTCGAGCATCTGGCCGTCGATCTCGACCGAGCCGGCCGGCAACATCTTCGACCGCGCGACGCCCACCCGGCCCACCAATGCCCGGCGGTCGCCCTCAGGCAGGACCTCGTCCTCGGTCGGCGCCGTGCCGACCAGGAGCTTGCCGAGCGGCGTCTTTGGCAGGAGAGTGAAGGCCGCGTAGAGCAGGAACGGCGTGAGCAGGACCTCCGCCGCGGCGAAGCTCAGGCCGTAGAACCAGCCCCCCGACGTGTAGGCGCTGTAGATCGCCCCGAGGAAGCACGCCGCCGACAACAATCCCAATAGCCCTCCCGACGGGAAGAAGACTTCCGCGATAACCAGCAGGCTGCCGATGAGCGTCAGCAGCACGGCGATCGAGATTCCGTCGAGGGCGTTCAAGGGGAGGCGGGAGGCTTGAGGGGCGAGGCTTGAGGCTAGAGTATATCCCCCTCCCTGGAAGGGAGGGGAACTACTACAGCTTACCCCTGGACGCGGCGGACGACGACTCGATTCGCGTGCGTTTCGATGACCTCTACCATCTCGCCGCGATCAACAGGCTCGCCGCGAGTGACGACATCGAACAGCTCACCATCGATTTCCATCCGGCCGCTCGGAAGCAAATTCGTTGTCGCAATCCCTATCTGCCCAAACAGTGTGTCATTCGGCTTCGCATCTTTACGAGATTTCGACTCGCCTGGCCCAAAGCCGTTCAGCACTCCACTCCAGCTGTTGAGCTCGCAAGCCAATAAGTTGAAGGCGATAAGGGCTAGAATCAACAGTACGGCGGATATCGCGGCGATGACCACTCACAGCGTCTCACGGTACTAAGACAGAATTTTTCGGACGACGACTCGGTTCGCGTGGGTCTCAATCACTTCGATCTCTTCCCCCCGTTCGATCAGTTCGCCGCGAGTGACGACGTCGATCAGCTCCCCGTCAACTTCGGCGCGGCCGGAGGGTAGCAGGTTGGTGGTGGCGACGCCCGCGTGGCCGAGCAGGTGCTCGTAGTCGACGAGCTGCTCGCGGCGGTCGAGTTCGATGCGGTCGGCCTCGTCGAGCGGCCCGAGGGTCGCACGGCGGAAGAGCGTCGATTGCGGCAGGTAGTGGCGTAGCACTCCCGCCACGATGAGAAACGCGAAGCCCGCGCCGGCCACCGTCGCCAGCGAGTTACGCAGCTCGAACAGCTGGGTCTCGGTCTGCGGCAGGATGAACGTCTGGCTGGCAAGCACCAGCGACGCGATCATCAGCAGCGCCCCGCCGACGCCGAAGATCCCAACACCCGGCAGGACCAGCAGCTCGAGCAACACGAAGACCAGTCCCGAAACGAAGAGCATCACCTCGAGCCAATCGGCCGTCCCATCAAGGAACTTGCTCCAGAAGAAGAGCAGCAGCGCCACCGAGGCGATAAAACCCCCCAGGCCGACGCCGGGCGAGTGGAGCTCGATGTAGAGGCCGACGATTCCAATCACCAGCAGCAGCGCCGCGAGCCCAGGCGAAGCGAGCGCCTCGACCAGTTCGAGGGCCCAGTTGGGCTCGGCGGTGCGCGGCGGCGCGGTGAGGCCATACAGCGCCTGCAGGTCATCGAATTGCTCAACGGTTTGCCAGGCGATGCCGGTCTCGACGGCCCGGTCGGCGGACGCCTC
>JBGSJY010000745.1:0-2182 GCA_041741515.1 Pirellulales bacterium
CAATCCCGCCCGGCCTGACGACGCCAACCGCTACGTCGCCGGCTCTTCTTGGCTCACGCAGCCGGCGAATCTGGCTTCCGACACTCTGGGCCATGTCGGCGACACCTATCCGACCCTGACTGACAGCACGCTTGGCTTCCGTGTCGCGGCGCTCCCCAGCTTCTTCGACGACTACAAACTGACCGTCGAGTACGCCACGCCGAGCGTCGTCACCGGCCCGCTCGTCGAGGGGTTCAATCCCCTCCCCGCGACGATCACCGCCGAGTTCATGCTCGAGGACGTGGCGCTCGACGACTACACCGTCGGCCTCGACCAGGTGACCGACTTCCACCTCTCCGGCGCCCCCTTCGGCATGACCAACGCGATGGACCTCGACAGCTTCTACCTGGAGCTCGACGCCGTCACCCGAGAGCCCCGCACGCTCAATTGGAACTCGGAGCACCAGTTGCTGGCAGGTATTATCATTGGTAACAACAACTTCCAACTTTCCGTCCACGGCACGGACGCGGCGACGCAGCAGCCGTTTCGCTACTTTTGGTCGACGTCGACTAACACGTTCGAGAAACTCGCGGAGTTGGACGGAGACTATAGTGGCGACGGCGTGGTGAACGCCGCGGACTACGTCACTTGGCGTGACGGCTTGGGGTCCACTTACACGCCGGCTGACTACGACGTGTGGCGTTCTAACTACGGTCGCCAGTCCGCCACACTCGCCACAGCCGAGCGTATCCAACCGGCGCCCGAGCCCGCTGGGGTCTCGCTGCTGACGCTCGCCGCGGGGCTGTGCCAAGTGCTCTGCCCGGCGCGCGGCCGTCGGTCTCCCGCGTAGGCGCCTTGCGATGAACCCGCGTGGCGGGCGATTGTCGTCGTGCATTGCGACCCATGGCGATCGCGGCACGCGGGCTAAGAAGGCAGACGATATGGGGGAGAGCTATCGTGTGCATTCGACCGCGTCAAGCAGAAAGCCCCACCGGCGCGGCGTCTTCCGACGCCGCGCCGATAAGGAGCATTCCCCCACGACTACCGGCGTGCGCCGACGACGCGGCGACGGGTCAACGTGGCCCCCACACCCGCTATCGCCAAGCCGCACAGGGCGGAAGGCTCGGGGACGACGGTGATCGTGTAGGTCAACGAGTTCGAGCCGAAGAAGTTGGGCGAGTTGTAGGTGTTGGTGAGGGTGTGAACCCCGACGGGCAGCCCGTCGAAGATCGTCGTCAGCCCCAAGCCGAAGATCGCGGCCACGGCGTCTTGCCCGGGACCACGATTCACGGGGGTGGCGTAAGGGATCGGGGCGACGAACGTGGTCGGGCCGAATAGCCGATCCGAGATCGCGCTGGCCACGCCTTCCAGGACCGCGGTGCCGTTAAGCGTGGTCCGGATCGTCGCATCGGCCAAGATCTGGCCGATGACCGGGTCGAAGGGGTTGTCGGCTCCACCGTTGGCGTACCTTTCGCCGAACACAAAGAACGGAGAGGCCACAAGGGGCGTCCCTTGCTCGATCGTCAGGCTGGCGGAGAACGTCGGCCCCGCGTCCTCGAAGTCCGCCGGCAGGAAGCGGACGCCGTCGAACGTGTCGGGAAGCGACTGGCCGCCCAGGCCGACCGCGACCGCCCACTGCGTGTAATCGAGGCCCCACTGGTCGAGCGACTTGCCGCGGAAGTCGCCGGGGGGGAGGAGCTGAGCGTGGCTCTCCGCGGGGATAAGCGTGACAGACGCCGCCGCGACCAGCGCGAAACCGAGCCATTGATAGAACCGACTCATGAGCGATCTCCTTGGTGCCGAGTGCGAGGAAAGGACGGTCACCGGGGTGGCGACGCCCGATTCTGTGGCGGCGCCTGCGAGACGCCAGGGAAGTTACCGGGCAGATCGAAATCTTCACAATCGGCGTGGCGCCGCTTGAAGCGGTCCCCCCATGCTCCCCCTCGGCTGAAGCCTCGCCCCCCGCTCGTCGCCGTCCCGGGAAGATGTCACTCCGAGGGGACGGATCGCGATACAACAACGAGCTAAGCAAGGTTGGCAGCGGACGCGTGGCGAGTCGCCACCCCCTCATTCACGATCCCTTCCCCACCCCTCGAGCCTCACATGAACCACCGTCCCCTGCGGCTAGAATCGCTCGAAGACCGCCGGTTGTTGGCGGGCGTTACGGTCGGCAACCTCAACGATATCGTCAACGGCACGACGA
>JBGSJY010000746.1:0-2188 GCA_041741515.1 Pirellulales bacterium
CAATCCCGCCCGGCCTGACGACGCCAACCGCTACGTCGCCGGCTCTTCTTGGCTCACGCAGCCGGCGAATCTGGCTTCCGACACTCTGGGCCATGTCGGCGACACCTATCCGACCCTGACTGACAGCACGCTTGGCTTCCGGGTCGCGGCGCTCCCCAGCTTCTTCGACGACTACAAACTGACCGTCGAGTACGCCACGCCGAGCGTCGTCACCGGCCCGCTCGTCGAGGGCTTCGATCCCCTCCCCGCGACGATCACCGCCGAGTTCATGCTCGAGGACGTCGCGCTCGACGACTACACCGTCGGCCTCGACCAGGTGACCGACTTCCACCTCTCCGGCGCCCCGTTTGGCATGACCAACGCGATGGACCTCGACAGCTTCTACCTGGAGCTCGACGTCAACACGCGTGAGCCACGGACGCTCAGTTGGCGAGCGCTAAAGCAGGATGATCTACTAGGCGCAATTATTCTCCCGAACAACAACTTTCAACTCTCGGTCATCGGCACGGACCCGGCGACGCAGCAGCCGTTTCGCTACTTCTGGGCGACGTCGACCAACACGTTCGAGGCGGTCGCCGAACTGCCGGGGGACTACAACGGCGACGGCGCCGTCGACGCCGCGGACTACGCCGTGTGGCGCGACGGCTTGGGGTCCACTTACACGCCGGTTGACTACGACGTGTGGCGTTCGAACTACGGTCGCCAGTCCGCCACACTCGCTACAGCCGAGCGTATCCAACCGGCGCCCGAGCCCGCTGGGGTCTCGCTGCTGACGCTCGCCGCGGGGCTGTGCCAAAGGCTCTGCCCGGCGCGCGGCCGCCGGTCTCCCGCGTAGGCGCCTCGCGACGAACCCGCGTGGCGGACGATTGTCGTCGTTTGTTGCGACCACCGTCGCCGCGGCTCGCGGGCTCCGAAGGCCGGCGATTGGGATAGAAGTTTCATGCGTATTCGACCGCGTCAAGTAGAAAGCCCCACCGGCGCGGCGTCTTCCGACGCCGCGCCGATAAGGAGCATTCCCCCACGACTACCGGCGTGCGCCGACGACGCGGCGACGGGTCAACGTGGCCCCCACACCCGCCATCGCCAGACCGCAAAGGGCGGATGGCTCGGGGACGACGGTGATCGTGTAGGTCAACGAGTTCGAGCCGAAGAAGTTCGGCGAGTTGTAGGTGTTGGTGAGGGTGTGAACCCCGACGGGCAGCCCGTCGAAGATCGTCGTCACCCCCAAGCCCCAAATCGCGGACACTGCGTCCGGCCCGGGGCCACGATCCACAGGGGCGGCATAGGGGATCGGCGCGGGGAACGCGGTCCGGCCGAAAGGTCGCTCGGGGAACGTGCTGGCCACACCTTCGAGAACCACCACGCCGTTCAGCGTGGTCTGGATCGTCACGTCGGGCAAGACCTGGTCGAAAAGCGGGTTGGAGATGTCGTCGAACCCGCCGCCGGCGTACATCTCGCCGAACGCGAAGACGGGCAGCAAGACCAGAGGCGTCCCCTGCTCGATTGTCACGCTGGCGGAGAACGTCGGGCCCGCGTCCTCGAAGTCCGGCGGCAGGAAGCGGACGCCGTCGAAGGTGTCGGGCAAGGTCTGCCCGCCCAGGCCGATCGCGACCGCCCACGCGGTGTAGTCCAGGCCCCACTGGTCGAGCGACTTGCCGCGGAAGTCGCCGGGGGGAACGAGCTGGGCGCGGCTCTCTGCGGCGACAAGCAGGAAGGAGGTCGCCGCGACCACCGCGACAGAAGTCCATCGTTTGAACCGACTCATGAGCGTTCTCCTTGGTGCCGAGTGCGAGGAAAGGACCGTCACCGGGGTGGCGACGCACGATTCTGTGGCGGCGCCTGCGAGACGCCAGGGAAGTTACCGGGCAGATCGAAATCTTCACAATCGGCGTGGCGCCGCTCGATGCGGTCCCCCCATGCTCCCCCTCGGCAGAAGCCTCGCCCCCCCGCTCGTCGCCGTCCCGGGAAGGTGTCACTCCGAGGGGACGGATCGCGATACAACGACGAGCTAAGCAAAGTTGGCAGCGGCCGCGTGGCGAGTCGCCACCCCCCTCATTCACGATCCCTTCCCCACCCCTCGAGCCTCACATGAACCACCGTCCCCTGCGGCTAGAATCGCTCGAAGACCGCCGGTTGTTGGCGGGCGTTACGGTCGGCAACCTCAACGATATCGTCAACGGCACGACGA
>JBGSJY010000747.1:0-2635 GCA_041741515.1 Pirellulales bacterium
TCGCGACGATCGACTTGGGCGGCGTAGCGATTGAGCTCATCGACACGGCCGGCGCCGATGAGACCGCGGCGATCGACGCGATCGACGGCGTCGCGCGCGAGCGCCTCTCGGCAGTGTTGCGCAACGCCGACTTGCTGGTCGAATGCCGCCGCGCCGATCGCATCGCCGGCACCCTGCCCCCCGAGCGGATTGGCGTCGCGACGATGTCGGACCTCTGGCCGGCCGAATCGCCCGCAAATTGGCTAGGCGCCAGTTCGGCAAAGGGTGAAGGTCTCGTCGATCTCGCCGACAAGATCAGAAGCCGCGTCGTCGAATCAACGCACGACGCCCTCGGCGTCACCGCCGACCGAGCGCGGAAGGGACTCGCCCAAGCCCACGAAGCCCTCCGCCGCGCGCTCGCCGCAGTGGGCCACGGCGACGAGTTGGTGTCGCTAGAGCTGCGTGAGGCGCTCGACGGCCTGGGGCGGGTCGTGGGCGAGGTCGTTACCGACGAGGTGCTGGGGGAGATTTTCGGGAAGTTCTGTATTGGGAAGTAAGAAAGGCCCGCGAATGACGCGAATCGACGCGAATAGCTGCTTGTCATTCGCGGCGATTCGCGCCATTCGCGGGCTCTAACTTCTGGAAGCGGAGGCTGAGGCGTCGCGCTCGATGCGGGGTCGCCGAACCGCGTTGCCAATCAACCGCGGGGCCTTAGCCCCCGGTTCGATCGACTAATCCTACGCGTCGGCGACAATTTCGTCTCCGCCCTGCAAGTAAGTGTTGCCGCGATAGAACGGCGCCCACGCCAGATAAGCGATCGCTACGACGAGCATCGCCGTTGCGAAGAACCAGTAGTAACTCGCGCCGGGGAGAAGCACCGTTCCATCTTCGCGCTGGATGTACGTGTTCACTAGGGCGGTGAAGACGTTGCCGATCGAGATGCTGATCATGCAGAACGCCATGACGAGCGATTTCATCCGCCGTGGCGCCTGGGTGTAGAAAAACTCGAGCATCGTGATCGAGATCAGCACCTCCGCCGCAGTGAGGATGAAGTAGGCGAGGATCTGCCACCCAATCGATGGCGTCTGGCCCTTCTCAATGAGCTGTTCGGTGACCGCCGAAACGGCGAACGAACCGGCGGCAATGAAAAGTCCCGCCCCGATTTTACGCAGCGGCGTCACCGTGACGAAGCGGTCGGTGAGGGGATAAACGACGATCGAGAATAGCGGCACGAGCGTCAGCACAAACATCCCGTTGATCGCCTGCATCTGTGACGGATCGAGCGTGATGGTTGAAAAGGGCAGCCGCAAGTCCATCTTCTCGGCCTGCAGGACCCAAGCGCTGGCGGTTTGGTCGAAGAGGGACCAGAACATCGCGACGAACAGCAGCAGCGGAAACAGGTTCAAGAGCGCCCGCACGCCATTGGCGCTGAAGGTTTCGGTCCAGAACGCGCGGCCGGCGGGTGGGACGTGAACGAACTCGTTGCGACCGAGCCGGAACATCAACGTCGCAATCGCCATCAAGACGCCCGGCACGCCGAACGCCCAGGCGGGGCCGAACGAGGGATGCTTCAAGAGCCACGGCGTCAAGAGCTGCGAAGCGATCGCGCCGAGATTGATTGAGAAATAGAACCAGCTGTAAACGCGCGGCAGCAGGCGCTTGTTGCTCGGCCCGAATTGATCGCCGACGTGCGCGGTGACGCATGGCTTGATGGCGCCCGAACCGCAGGCGATCAGCGCCAGCCCGATGAAGAGGATGTATCGCGATCGGATCGTCTCGGCGAGCGGCGTATCGACCATCGCCATCAGCGCGTGGCCAATGCAGTAAAATAGCGAAAGCCAGAGGATCGTGCGGTACTTGCCGAGGAACCGGTCGGCGATGATTGCTCCGAAGAAGGGCGTGGCGTAGGCCGACGCGACGAACCAGCTGATGGTCGCCTTGGTTTGCTCGTCGGTGAGGTTGTCCGGCTCGCCGTCGAGGCCTATGAGGTGCTTGGTCAGGAAGACCGCCAGGATCGCCTTCATCCCATAAAAGCTAAACCGCTCGGCGGCCTCGTTGCCGACGATGTAGGGGATGCCCCCCGGCATCTGGGTCTGCTGCGGATCGGGGGCGGTGCGGTAGCTGGCCACGGCGTGGTTCCTGCGTAAAGGCGACGGTCGGCCCGGCGAGTTTAGCCCAAGCCGGGCGCCGGTTCAGCACCGGTCCTTTGCGCCTTAGCGCCTTTGCGTGAGACTTTAGGGCTTCGTCACGCAAGGGCGCGAAGGCGCAAAGGTTTAGGATTGAAGATTGATCGAGATCGATGCTGCCTACGGTTTGCCGACGGAATTCGTCGGGCGGCTGCGCGCGGTGCTTGGCGAGCGGGCCGACGTGGTGCTGCCTACGTTCGGCGCGGCGCGGCGGCCGGGGGTGTGGGCTAATCCGTTGCGGGGCGAAAAAGTCGCCCCTCTGACTTTGTTGGCGGAACTAGGCGTCAGCGGCGAACGCTGTGATTGGTTGCCCGAGGCGGCGACAATCGAACAGGATGACAAATTCACCGTGACCCTGTCCGCTGCCGCATCCGACGGCCGGCTCTACGTCCAAAACCTGTCGAGCATGCTCGCGCCGCTGGTGCTCGATCCGCGGCCGGGCGAGGCGGTCCTGGACCTCGCCGCGGCGC
>JBGSJY010000748.1:0-4583 GCA_041741515.1 Pirellulales bacterium
GCCCTCGTAAGGCGCGAGGTAGACCGCTGCCGCTCGATCCTCGACCGGATGGCGACCGAATCGGGCCAGCCCGCCGCGGGCCTCCCCGAGCGGCTGACCGCCGAGGAGCTGATTGGCGACGTCCTCGACGAGCTGCTCGCCGCCAGCCGCGTGGACGTCGTGTGGAAGAACGGCGCCGCCGACGCCGAGCTGTTCGTCCCCTCGGTGGCCCTGGCCCAGGCGATCCGGGCGGTTGTTAAGAACGGGATCGCGCAGCGTGCCCAATCAGGTTTGCTGCGCAACCCTCACTACTCAAGCCTCAAGCCTCACCCCGGTTGCCGTTTCGCCCTAACAGCGGGATAGTGCTGTATTAACGCCTCCCCGCCCGCGAACGCTTCCCCTCCCTGCCACGATGGCGCCGACGATCAATTGGGCGCTCAACCAGCTGGTCGGCTGGGCGGGACTCCCCGTAGCGCCGGACGCAACGATCGGCTACGTGCTGACGGCCCTGTTGCAGGTGGGGATGATCCTCAACCTGGCGGCGGTGGGAGCCCTGGTCTTTATCTGGCTGGAGCGCAAGATCGCCGGCCGGATCCAGGACCGCCTCGGCCCGACACGCGTCGGCGGTCGTTTCGGCTGGCTGCAGACCTTGGCGGATGGCCTCAAGCTCCTCACCAAAGAGGACCTGATGCCGACCACGGCGGACCCCCTGCTGTTCCGAATCGCCCCCTACATCGGCATGTCGGCGGTGGTCGCGGCGTTTGTGGCGCTGCCCTTCGCCGGCGCGCCGCACCCGTTCGTTGCGCAGCGACTCGATGTGGCGGTGTTTTTCGTGCTGGCCGTGCTCGGCCTCGAGGTGTTCAGCATCATCCTGGCGGGCTACTCCTCCGCTTCCAAATGGTCGCTCTTCGGCGCGATGCGTGAAGCGGCCCAGGTCGTGAGCTACGAAGTCCCGCTCGGGCTCTGCGCCGTGGTTCCGGTGATGCTCGCCGGGAGCATGGACCTCGTGTCGATCGGCGACGTGCAGCGCGGCGGCGTCTGGAATTGGCACGTCTTCAACGACCCGTTCACGCTCGTCATCTTCGGCGTCTACTTCACGTGCGCGACGGCCAGCGTCAACCGCGCGCCGTTCGACCTCGCCGAGGCCGAGAGCGAACTGGTCGGCGGGTTCCACACCGAGTACTCCGGCTTGCGGTGGAGCTTCTTCTTCATGGCGGAGTACACGTCGATGCTGCTGGTGAGCCTGCTAGCGGCGATCCTGTTCCTCGGCGCGTGGCACGCGCCCGTGCCGCTGGGCCTCACGGCGGAGGGCTGGCTCGGCGCGGTGGTTGGCGTCACCTTGGCGAACTACCTCGGCAACCTGCTCGGCCTGGTCTGCTTGATGACCAAGGGCTTGCTGCTGGTGGTCGTGATGATGTGGGTCCGCTGGTCGATGCCCCGCCTGCGGATCGATCAGGTGATGACCACTTGCCTGAAGTACTGCACGCCGCTGGCGGCGGTCTGTTTTCTGGGGGCGACGGCGTGGCAGGTGGCTTTCCCGGGCGGGCTACTGTGGCGACCGCCAGCTCCCTTTTCGGTGGAGGCCCAATCGATTGGAACCCCAGAGTCACTGAGGACACAGAGTAAGCACAGAGAAGACAGTCCCGGAGGGACGGCAGCGCGTAGCCAGGGGCGCGAGCCCCTGGAATTATCTGTTTACGAAGCAGGGAAGCCCCGGAGGGGCGACAGTAACTTCTTGCAAGGCTGCTTTCGCCCCTCCGGGGCTTTGATTGAGTTAGCGATGGTTCCAGGGGCTGGCGCCCCTGGCTACGCGCTTTCGCCCCTCCGGGGCTTTTCGATGGAAAGCATCTCCTCGGCGCGTCCTCCGTGCCCTCTGTGCCTCCGTGCTTCAATTAAGAGCGAAGGAGACGATGCATGATTGGGCACTCGATTCTCTTCACGCTTTTTGCGGCGGCCGCTTGTGGCTTTGCGGCGATGGTCGTGATTTCGTCGAACGTGGTGCGGATGGCGTTTTATTTGGTTATCAGCTTGTCAGCGACCTCGGGGTTGTTCTTCCTCGCCGGCGCCGATTTTGTAGGGGCGATGCAGCTGATGATTTACGTGGGCGGCACGCTGGTGCTGCTGATCTTTGGGGTGATGCTCACCGCCCAGCAGCGTTTCGTACACATGCGGCCTTCATGGTCGGAGGTCGTGCTGGCAGGATTGCTTGGCACGTCGCTGCTGGTGCTGGTTGCCTCGACGGCGTTCAGCGTCCCCGCTTGGCGCGGAGCGGGGCCAAAGGGGGCGTCGCTCGCCGAGCCGCCGCTGACCGCGACCTCGATCGCCCTGGGCCTGGTGGGCCTGCGGGTCGATAGCGACGCCCAGAACGGCCAGCCACTCGCCGGCTACCTGCTCCCCTTCGAGGTCGTATCGGTCCACCTGCTGGTCGTGCTGGTCGGCGCCGCCTACCTAGCCCGCACGCGCGTGACCGCCGGCTCCCTTTCCGCGCAGCCACCGGGAGGGTTCGACCCCGACGACGTCGAGGCCGACCCCCAGACCGCCCAGCCGCCCAACCTCTGATCCCGCCGCCCCGTCTATGATCGCGACCCTGCTCACCGAGCCGATCGGCGTCGCCCACTACCTGGTGGTGGGCGCCGTCATGTTCATCGCCGGCATCGTCTGCATGGCGACCAAACGCAACCTGCTCGGCGTGCTGATGGGCGTCGAGCTGGTGCTCAACGGGGCCAACGTCAACTTCGTCGCCATCGGCAGCCCCTACCTCCGCGGCGACACCGCGTCGGTCGGGCTCGATGGCCAACTGATGGCGCTTTTCGTAATAGTCCTCGCCGCGGCCGAGGCCGCCGTGGCGCTGGCGATCGCGCTGAACTTCTATAACACCGTGAACACGATCGACGTCGACGCCGCGGACCAACTCCGCGGATAAGCCAGACCAACAAAGTTCGCCTCACCAACCAGGGCAACTGACGAGTCCCCCCTCCCCACAAGGTGGAGGGGGATAAAGAAATGCCATCCGTCGAACAATTCTTGCCGACGCTGCTGCTCGTCGCCTGGCTCGCGCCACTGGCGTCGTTTGTCGTTTCGGCGATCGCTGGTTCGGTGCTGGCGTGCCGCAAGGGCTGCGTCGATAGCGGGGCGGCGCGGACCATCGGTCACGTCGCCACCGGCGCCATCGGCGTCAGCCTGATCGCGTCGGTGCTGGCTCTGGGGGCCTGGATCGCCGAGCACCCGTCGAGCGACAGCCACGCCGCTGCGACGCCCCTGGTGGGAGAGTGGTTCTCCGTGCTCGATGTCGGCACACTGCGGGTTGGGGTTGGTTACTACATCGAGGCATTGACCGTCGTCATGGCGGTCGTTGTGACGTTGATCGCGGCTTGCGTCCACGTTTACTCGTTGGGCTACCTCGCCGAAGAGACCGTCGCTGAGGGCCCTGAAGCGGTCACCGACTACCAGACGACCACCGCGGACGGCCAGCCCCTGCGTCGCGCCGGCCGGTTGCACCGCTTTTACCAGCACCTGTCATTGTTCTGTTTCGCGATGCTCGGCGTCGTGCTGGCCGGCAACGCCGTGATGACGTTCGTGTTCTGGGAACTCGTCGGCGCGAGCAGCTACCTCTTGATCGGCTTCTACTACGAGCGGCCGCAGGCGTCCGCCGCGGCCACCAAGGCGATGCTGTTCAACCGCGTCGGCGACGTCGGCATGCTGGTCGCGCTGATGGCCATCTGGGGCCTCGCCGGCACATTCGACTACGACCGGCTCTTCGCGCAGGCGCCCACGTGGCTGGCGAGCCACTACGGCCTGGCGACGCTCGTCGGCGCCGGCCTCTTCTGTGGCTGCATCGGCAAGAGCGCGCAGGTCCCCTTGCAGGCATGGCTCCCCGACGCGATGGCGGGCCCCACGCCCGTGTCAGCCCTCGTTCACTCGGCGACGATGGTCGCCGCCGGCGTTTTTCTGGTGGGCCGCATCTACCCGCTGCTGACCGTCGAGGTGCTGGTCGGCATCGCTTCGGTCGGCGCGGTGACACTGCTGGTGGGCGCGACGCTCGCCTCGGTGTCGCACGACATGAAGCGGGTCCTCGCCTACTCGACCGTCAGCCAGCTCGGCTACATGATGCTCGGCCTGGGGCTGGGCGGCTGGACCGCGGGCCTTTTCCATCTGGTCACGCACGCCGGCTTCAAAGCGCTGCTGTTCCTCGGCGCGGGGTCGGTGATCCACGCCGTAGGGACCAACGACCTCCGCGCGATGGGCGGCCTGCGGCGGACGATGCCCGCCACCGCGGCGCTGATGCTCGTGGGTCTCTTGGCTCTGGTCGGGGCCGGCGTGCCGCGACTCTTCGGAATGGATGGGGGATGGGGTCTGTCGGGCTTCTTCTCCAAGGACGCGATCTTCGAACACGCCGTGGCCTTCTCCCGTGCGAACCCCGCCTACGCTTGGCTCTTCTGGGCGCCGCTGCTGGGGGCCATGCTCACCGCGTCCTACATCACGCGGATGTGGCTGCTGGCGTTTGTCGGGCGGCCGCGGACCGAAGCCGCCGAGCACGCCCACGAGTCGCCCGAGTCGATGCTCGTGCCCCTCCCCACCCACCCACACACACACACACGCGTGCG
>JBGSJY010000749.1:0-2078 GCA_041741515.1 Pirellulales bacterium
TAGCCGCGGGTAGAACCCGCGCCCCGGCCCAGCCTTGCCGCTTCGCGCCACGGCGCCGATACTCGGCGGCCCATGTGCCGGCTGATCAACGCCGGGCGCCCCCAATCAGCCGCGGAGCCTTAGCCCGCCACTTCGTGAGGATTGAGAAGGGGCGCCAACCTTGTGGCGCTACCCGCGGCTAGCGCCGACGGCTCACAGGGGAGTTCGCCCCAAAGGGCGGCGGCCGGTTGGTTCCAATCGGCGGTCGCGGTGGGCTATTATGGGGGCCGGTTCCCAAGCCGCTGCTCTTCTCGCCCCCGGCCGTCTCAGGAACGGGGGCGTCACCATCGTGGAGACTCGCTTGAAGAAAGCCCTGCTGACGGTTGTCCTCCTGGTGAGCGCGCTCGTGCTGACGGCGGCGGCGTGCGTGGCGCAGGGCGTCGCGTGGCCCGAACCGACCCAAGCTTCGCGGCCCTGGACGCGGTGGTGGTGGCACGGCTCGGCGGTGGACGACGCGAACCTGACGCGGCTGTTGGAGGAGTACCGCCGCGTCGGCCTCGGGGGCGTTGAGATCACCTGTATCTACGGCGTGAAAGGCGAGCCCCACCCGAACCGGCCCTACCGTTCGGACGCTTGGCGCGAGGCGATCCGGCACACGCTCGACGAGGCGGCGCGGCTCGGCTTGGGCGTCGATCTGCCGGCCGGGTCGGGCTGGCGGATGGGGGACCCCGAGCTGCCGATCGAGCTCGCCGACAGCCGGCTGGTGCTCGATCACCAGCAAGTGACCGGGCCCGACGAGCTGACAATCGACTTCGACGCGAAACTCACGCCCCAAGCGGCGACGGCGACCTCGGTCGACGGGCGGACCATTGACCTGACGCCCCACCTCGACGGCCGGCGACTCGTTTGGTCGGCGACCGAGGGTGAGTGGCGCGTCGACACGGCGGCCTACCGCTGGGCGGGCGACAGGGTCAAACGCCCCGGGCCCGGCGGCGCGGGGCTCAACATCAACCCGTTCTGGAAGAAGTCGGTTCAAGACTTTCTCGACCGTTTCGCCGAGGACATGCCGGGCTTCGCGGGCGTCCGCGCGCAGTTCCACGACTCGTTCGAGTACGAGGGGGACTGGCAGCCCGAGTTCTTTGAAGAGTTCGCTAAGCGCCGCGGCTACCGCCTCGAACCGCACTTGGCCGCACTGACGGGCGCGGGCGACCCTGAGCGCGTTGGGCGCATCAAAGCGGACTACCGGTTGACGCTCGACGACCTCGTGCGCGAGGACCTGATCGGCACGTGGACCGAGTGGTCGCACGCCCACGGGATGCTGACGCGTAACCAGTCGCACGGCTCGCCGGCGAATTGGCTCGACCTCTATGCGGCGGTCGATATCCCCGAGATCGAGAGCTTCGGGCGGCTCACCGGCGGCGACGCCGACCCGCTGGTGCTGAAGTTCGCCTCGTCGGCGGCGAACGTGGCCGGCAAGCGGCTCGTCTCGGCGGAGACGGCCACCTGGCTCGACGAGCACTTCAACGTCACGCTCGCGCAGGTGAAGCAGAACGTCGATCGCCTGCTGCTCGCGGGCGTCAACCACGTCGTCTACCACGGCACGGCCTACTCGCCCGCCGACGCGGCGTGGCCGGGCTGGTTGTTCTACGCGTCAACGCAGCTGAACCCGCAAAACCCGATCTGGCGCGACTTCCCGGCGCTGAACGCCTATGTGACACGGCTGCAGTCGGTGCTACAAGCCACGCGGCCCGATAGCGACGTGGTGTTGTACTGGCCGATCAGCGACCTGAGGCACGACACGAAGGGCCTGCGGCAAGATTTTCGCGTTCACAACAGCCACCAGTGGTTCACCAACCAGCCGATCGGCGAAGCCGCGCAGACGATGCAACAGCGCGGCGTGTCGTTCGACTACGTCTCCGATCGGTTGCTGGCGGAGTGCCATGCGAACGGCGACAAGGGAATCCGGGCGCCGAGCGGCGCCGTCTATCGCGCGGTCGTGGTTCCGCGAGCGGAGCACATGCCGCTGGAGACGATCCGCCAGCTGGCGGAGCTCGCCGAGGCGGGTTGCCCGGTGGTGTTCTGGGGCGGCCTGCCGCGGA
>JBGSJY010000750.1:0-1632 GCA_041741515.1 Pirellulales bacterium
AGCGACGCGAAGGTCGCCGCCGGTCAGGTCCGCGCCGACGACGGGTCGCTGGTGATCGAGGTAGACTCCAAGTTGGACACCGTGGGCCGGATCGCCGCGACGCCGATCCGCTACGGCCTGGGCGGCCGTGGCGCGGATTCGGATCGTGATTCGGACGACGTCGCAGGGCGGGTCGTGTCGCTGGGCGCGGTGGCTGACGTGAGGAAGGGGATCGCCAACCCGCCGCGCCGCACGGCGCTAGTGGACGGCAAGCCGGCGGTGGCCGTCGGCTTGCTCGTGCGGAGCGATCAGCGGATCGACAGTTGGTTCGTCGGCGCCGAAGCGGCGATCCGCGACTTCGAGAGCGGGCTGCCTCCGGCGGTTGGTCTGAAGCGGGTCTTCGAGCAGAGCGGCTACGTCGAGTCGCGACTGGCGACGTTGCTGCTGAACCTCGTGGCGGGCGCGGCCGCGGTGATGGTCGTGGTGTGGCTGATGATGGGGTGGCGTAGCGCGCTGGTGGTCGGGTCGGCTCTGCCGCTGGCGGCCTTGATGGTGCTGGCGGGGATGCGGTGGCTCGAGATACCGATCCACCAGATGTCGGTGACGGGATTGATCATTGCGCTAGGGCTGCTGATCGACAACGCGATTGTGATTGTTGACGAGGTCGCGCTGCGGATCCACGAAGGCGAGAGCCCAGGCGGTGCGGTGGCGGCGGCCGTCCACCACCTGGCGGGCCCCCTCTTCGGATCGACGCTGACAACGTGCCTGTCGTTTGCGCCGATCGCGTTGATGCCGGGGCCGGCGGGCGAATTTGTCGGCGCGATCGCGATCAGCGTGATGCTCGCGGTGGTGTCGTCGTTCGTGCTGGCGATGACGGTGACGCCGGCGGTGGCCGCGATCTTCGCGCCGAAGGCCGATCGGGATGAGCGCCCCTGGTGGTCGACCGGCGTCCGATCGGATCGGCTCACGGCGGGCTACCGAGCGGCGCTGGAGTTCCTCTACCGCCGGCCGTTGGTGGGGATCGGGTTGTCGTTAACGGCGCCGGTCGTCGGCTTCTATCTGGCGGGCTCGCTCACCGAGCAGTTCTTCCCCCCGGCCGAGCGCGATCAGTTCCAGATCCAGCTCGACCTGCCGGCCGGTGCGTCGATCGACGCCACGCGGCGACTCGCCGAGAGCGCCCGGACCGCGTTGCTTGAGAACCCCCGCGTGGAGTCGGTCGATTGCTTCCTCGGCGAGAGCGCGCCATCGTTCTATTACAACATGATCGCCAGCCGCTCGGGCGTGCCGCAGTACGCGCAGGCGATCGTGCAGATCGATTCGGGCCGGGACTACTTCGCGATCGTGCGCGAGGTTCAGGCGGAACTCAACGCCCGCTTCCCCGCGGGGCGATTCTTGGTTCGGCAGCTCGAGCAGGGACCGCCGTTCGAGGCGCCGATCGAGGCCAAGCTGTTCGGTCCCGACCTCGACGAGCTGGAGGAACTGGGCCGCCAAGTGCGGCGCGTCATGAGCGAGACGCCCGACATCATCCACACGCAGTCGGACCTGTCGGAGTCGCTGCCGAAGCTCGCGGTGAACGTGGACGAGGCCTCGGCGCGGCTGGCGGGGCTCGACAACCAGTCGGTCGCCCGGCAGCTCGACGCGACGCTCGAGGGC
>JBGSJY010000751.1:0-7455 GCA_041741515.1 Pirellulales bacterium
CGCCACCGGCGCCGGCGCGTCATCGGCGTCGTCCGGTTCTGGCTCTTCTGCGGGCGCATCATCGGGCTCGTCGGGCGCCGGCAACGGTGCGGGGGGGACATAGTATGCGTCATCGTAGTGCCAAGGGACCCAGACGCGAGCGTCGTGGCGTGCTGCTGCTGGTGGTGCTGGTAGTCGTCGCGCTGATGTCGATCGCGAACCTCTCGTACTACGACTGGACCTTCGCCGAACGCAAGGCGGCGGACGCTTCGGTCCGTCGCGAACAGGCCTACGACGCGGCCGAGTCGGCCGTTGAGATGCTGCGTGTCTACCTTTCGGAAGACGCAACAACCATCGATCAAGACGGCGGTTGGTACGAGAACCCGGCGCGGTTCCGGGCCGTGCTGGTGGCCGACAGCCCCGCCGCCGAGCTGCGTGTCCGAGCCGCGGCGGTGGCGCCGCGTTGGGGCGCTTACCAGCTCGAGGGAGGACGCTTCGGTCTGGAAGACGATTCGGGCCGGCTCAACCTCAACTCCCTCTTGGTGACCGACACCCGCCAAGAGGGCGCCGCCCGGACACAGTTGATGGCGCTCCCGGGTATGACCGAGTCGATCGCCGACGCGATCCTCGATTGGATCGACGAGGACGACCAACCCCGCACTCTCGGCGCCGAGCGAGACTACTACTCTTCGCTCGAGGCGCCGGTCCTGCCGATGAACGGACCGCTCGCCACGCTCGAACAGCTGTTGCTGGTTCGGGGCGTCACGCCCGAGCTGCTCTGGGGTCCTGATCAGGACCGGAATCACGAGGTGTCGCCGGCGGAAGCCACAGGGGTGGCGCTACCGGTCGATAATTCGTCGGGTCAACTCAATGGGGGCTGGGCGTCCCTGTTAACCCTCTACAGCGCCGAAGCGAACGTCCAGTCCGATGGGTCCCCCAAGATCAACGTCAACGGTGACGATTTGCAGCAACTGCACACCAGCATCGAGGGGGTCCTCGGTGTCGAAGCGGCGAACTTTATCGTCGCCTACCGACAGGGAGGTCCCGAGCAAGTATCCGCTGATGAGGACGGAGAGCCGCAGGGAGGTCAGTCCGCCCAGGTTGTGGGGCTCGGCCAGCAGCAGAGCGGCGGGGCGCAGATGCAGGAGAAAACGGCCGGCGCGATTTCTATCGACTTCGACACGCCGGCTGCCGAGGCGATCAACGACCCTCTCGACTTAGTTGGCGTCCAGGTGCGGGTCGTCGAAACGGGGCAACTGACCGCGACGCTTGTCAGCTCTCCCTGGCAGGAACGAGACCCCTCGATCAGCCAGATGGTCTCGGTCCTGACGACGACCGACGCCCCCTCAATCCCCGGCCGGGTGAACATCAACCACGCGCCGCGCGCCGTCTTGGCCGGCCTGCCCGGCATGCCGCCGAATGTCGTCGATGCGATCATCGCCAACCGCGACCCGATGGCGGGGGCGACTCGTCCCGAGCGGCAGAACGCTGTCTGGCTGATGACCGAAGGTTATCTGCAGCTGGAAGAGATGAAGGCCTTGGCGCCCTATGTGACGGGGCAGGGCGCCGTTTACCGCACGCAGGTCGTCGGCGGCTACGAGATGGGGGGTCCGATCCGCCGCCTCGAAGTCGTGCTCGACGCCACGGCGCTGCCCCCTCGGATGGTGCTGCGACGCGATTTGAGCCCTCTCGGGGCGGGCTTCGACCCCGCCGTAACCCTTGTCCCCGAGGGGACCGGCGTAACGCAGTAGATTCGCTGCGGGGCGCGCCGACCGCAATGAGACGGGGCTCCTAATCCGGGTCCTCAGCGGACACCGCGGTCAAATAGGCTGTCTCGATTGGCGTTCTTGGTCGACCGCTGACTAAACTGAAAAGTCCAGGAATACTCTCCGATCGAGGCCCACGTTGCTGACCCTCGCCCTCCAGACCGATAGCCGTGGCGTCACCGCGGTGCTCGCCGAACGCCCCAAGGTCGGCGCTGCACGGCTGCTGGGCGTCGCAACCGTCGAGCAGGTGGCGTCGGCTGAGAAGCTCGCCGGAGCGCTCCGCGCCGCGCTTCCCCAGGTGCGTGGAGGCAAGCCCCAGATGGCGGTGGCGTTGGGGCCCGACGAAGTGCGTGTCAAACGGCTGGCCGTGCCGCCGGCGCCCGAGACCGAGTTGCCGCCGATCGTCGCTCTGCAGGCCGCCCGTGACGCGGCGGTCGACGCCGAATCGATCGTGGCGGACTTCGCGTCTCCTCAGCCCAATCAAGAGGGTCCGCCAACGGTTCTTGCGGCGTGGACCGACGCCGGGCGATTGGCCTTCTGGCGCGAGGTCGCCGACGACCTGGGCGGCAAACTCGTGGTGGTGACGCCGAGGCCGCTGGCGATGGCGCCTGCAACGGACGCGGCTGAATCCGTCCTCTACCTGTCACGGGCGGGAGAGGCGATCGACTTCGTCGCCTTCAACGCGGGTAGCCCCGTGCTGCTCCGCTCGGCGCACGTCGGAGAGGGCGACGCGCAGCGTGAGCTACGCCGTACGCTGCTCGCCCTCTCGGCGGACGCGATTGAAGCGCCCCGGGTGATGCCGCTACACGAGGGCCTCCTTCCTGCAGCGGACATTGAGGTCGCCAGTTGGCGGGAGAAACTGGCGGTCGATCCGTCCGACTCGGCGGGGTACGACGAGAGCCTCGCGGCGACGGTTCTTGCCCTACGCACCGCTGTGGGCGCGAGGCCGACGATCAACCTCGCCGATCCACGCCGACCACCCGTTGCCGAGACCAATCGGCGCCGTCAGTTGCTGCTCGGCGCGGCGGCCGCTTCGGTAATCGCCGCCGGCGCGTGGATGGCGTACGACCGTGTCGCGCGGCTTGACCGTCAGATCGCCGAAAAGCAGAAAGAGATCGCCGCCGCCGAGGAGGAAGTCGCGGCCTTTGAGCCTTATCGGCTGCGCGTCGCCGCGATCGATGCGTGGCGCCAGAGCGACGTCAACTGGCTTGACGAGCTCGACCGCCTCAGCCAAAAGCTCCGCCCCGTGCCGCTCGACGCCAAGGAGTTTCCGGAGTCGTCCGACATCCGAGTGACGCAGCTCATCGCCACATCGCTGCTGGGAAGCGACGAGCCCGGCGGGCGGATCGACCTGACGGCCGTCGCCCGCAGTTCGTCGTCGAGCGAGCTTGAGTCGCGGCTGCGTGACGCCGATCACCCGGTGGAGCCGATCTCTACCACCGAGTCGCCTGCCAAAGACCAGTACCGCTTCAAGTACACCGCCCTGCTCCGGGTGCCGCCGGACGCGGGCGTCGGTGAAGAAGCCGCCGAGCCGACATCGGAGCTTTCTGAGGAGACCGAATCGGCGGCCGTCGAGAGTGAGCCCGCCGCCAAGGGCGAGGGGGCGGCCCCGACTCCCAGCGAGTCTTCGACTGCGGAAGGCGTTCCGGCTGAGAAGCCCCTCGAAGCAGAAACTGTCGAACCAGAAGCTTCTAAAGCAGCGCCGACCGACGCGGAGGCCCCCGCTGCTGAGGCCGCTACCGACGCTACCGAAGAGGCTACCGATGTGGCCGAGGAGGCGTCGCCATGAATCAGCGTGAGAAACTGATGCTGGCGGGCATCGCCGTCCTGGTGGCCGCTTGGTTTGGTTGGGGTCTGCTGGTCTCGTACCAGAACGGCTACGACCGCCGCGTCCGTGAGCTCGCCGAGCTCGACGAAGCGCTGTTCGATGCGGGCGTCGACGCCCGCCGCGCGCGGCAGTCGCTGCGCCGCCTCGAGACCTATCAAGAAGAGTCGCTCCCGTCCGACCCCGACGTTGCTCGGAGCGTTTATTCGGCGTGGCTGATCGACACGATCCAGGAGTCCGGTCTCGATTTGGGATCGGTGAAGTGGGCCTCGACTCGCCGCTACGAGGACGCCGCCACCGCGCTTGCGTTCACCGCGACCGCAAGCGGCAAGCCGGCTGCCGTCGTCAAATTGCTCGACGCGTACTACCGGCTCGGCGTGTTGCACCAGCTCACCAACCTTCAGCTACGACCCGCTGGCGAAGAGGGCGAGGAATTGAGCGTTACGCTTACAAGCGTCGCGATGGTCGTCAGCGGCGCCACGCGGGAGGCGGGCCTCCCCGCAGCGCCACGCGAGCCCGCGCGACTCGCCAAGCCTTCAGCGGACGACTATGTCACTAGTCTCGTCGGCCGCAACCTTTTCGCCAGCTACACGCCGCCGCCGCCCAATCCGGCGCCGACCACGATCGTAAAAGAATCGCCCAAGCCGAAGCCGTCGCCGCCGCCGTTCGACGACGCGGAACACGCCAAGCTCACCGGCGTCGTGCGGTACGGCGACGCGTTCGAGGCGTGGGTCACAATCCTCACGACCGGCAAGCGTCTTTACCTGCACGACGGCGACACGCTCGAGGTCGGCCAGTTCAAGGGCCGTGTCGAGTCGGTCCGCCAACGCGACATGACGGTCGTTGCCGAGGACGGCGCTACCTTCACGGTGGACCTTGGTGAGATGCTTCGTAAAGCGCAGAAGGATGCGCGGGAGGCGGCGTAGGGCCGCTGGGCGGACCGTGTTTGGCGGCTGACCGCTTAGGGGCTGCAACTGCTTGTCGTCGCTTCGCGATCTGTGTTAGGGTAGGGCCGTACCGGATCGGCGTCCGCGTCACGGCGCCGCCGGTGGGACCTCTTCCACGGGAACTACGATGTCCCAGATCCGCCGGCTCGGGCAGGCGGCGCGCAGCCGCGTCGCCTTGGCTCACCCCCTCCGTGTCGAGCCGCTCGAAGAGCGGCGGATGCTGTCGGCCGACGCCGCGGCCGCAGCGGTCAACCAGTTCGCGCTGGACATCTACCAGCAGATGCAACGCGAGGACGGCAACCTCTTCTTCTCGCCGCTGAGCCTCTCGACCGGTCTGGCGATGACGTCACTCGGCGCCGCCGGCCAGACGCTCGCCGAGATGCAGCAAGTGTTGCACCTCGGCGCGGATCCGGCGATCCATGCGTCGTTTCGCGACCTGCTGGCCTCGTCACTTGTTCGCTCAATCACCAATCAAGATTTTGACCTGCTGGTCTCCAACGCTATCTGGCCGCAAACAGGGATGTCAGTGCTGCCCAGCTACATCAGCGCGATCCAGAACAACTACTTTGGCCACGTCCAGAACGTGGACTACGCCAATCCCCAGCAAGCGGAGGACACGATCAACGCCTGGGTCGCCGATCAGACCGAGGGCAAGATCGACGACCTGGTGTCCGGCCTGGGTCCTTCGACGTTGTTGGTGTTGACCAACACGGTCTACTTTAAGTCGGGGTGGGACATCCAATTCGTCGCCGAATCCACTCGACAAGAAGCGTTCGAGACAGCGGGTGGCGGCTTCGTGGGTACAGAGATGATGTATGGACAGCCTGAGGCCGCCAGGACGCAAATCGACGGTTTCGACGTCCTCGAGCTGCCCTTCTCTGACGGGTTGTCTTCGATGATTCTAGCCATGCCGATCGACCCGTCGACTCCGAATACGCTCTCGGACAGCTTGCTTGTTGGCGTCGATGACTGGCTCGACAGCGCGCCGACGCGCTACAAGCAGGTGGTCAATCTCCCCCGGTTCGAGACGACCGTCGAGACGGTGCTCAACGACTTCCTCGCCGACCTTGGGATGCCGACGGCGTTTAACCCCGGGTCCGCGGATTTCTCGGCGATGTTCGGCGAGCCGCTGGGCTTCATAAAAGAGGTCTTCCACAAAGCGACCATCCAAGTTACCGAACAAGGGACCGAAGCGGCCGCGGCGACGGAGGTTGAGATCTTCCTCTGTTTCGCCGCGGGCACCCCGGTGCTGACGCCGAGTGGCGCGCGGCCCATCGAGCAGTTGCAGTCAGGCGACATTGTCCTCGCGCGGGATGAGCACAACCTTGAGGCGGATCCCGAGCCCAGGGTCATCGAGGAGACCCGCCAGGGCTCGGCGCCGGTCCTAGAGCTCGTGGTGAAGAACCGCTCGATCTACACGACGGACCTTCACCCGTTCTTTGTGAAGGGACGCGGCTGGACGCCGGCCGGTAAGCTGCAGGTTGGTGACCGGCTATCCACCAACTCGTACGATTGGGTCGCCGTCGAACGGGTCAGCGAAACAGGCAAAGCGGTCCCGGTCTACAACCTCCGCGTCGCTGACCACCACACATACTTTGTTGGTGACGACGATTGGGGCTTTGCGGTCTGGACGCACAATTTTTACGACGATGGTTTCTACGCCGATCGGCCCTTCCACTTCCTGATCCGTGACAACGTCACGGACGCGATCGCGTTCATGGGGCGGATCGACGATCCGACGCAGCTTGAGAACAGCGTGACCCCCACCGTTGAGACGATCGTCAACCTTCGCGGCGACTACAACCGCGACGGGTCCGTCGGCCCCGCCGACTACGACGTCTGGCGCGCGGCTTACGGGGCGTTGGGCGTCGGGCTGGCGGCCGACGGTAATGGCGATGGCGTCGTTGACGGCGCCGACTACACCGTGTGGCGAGACAACGAGGGCGCGACCTCGACTGCTGTCGCGCACACGGTTCAGCAAGAGGCGCTGGATCTTGCCGCTTTCAGCGACGAGGCAGCGCCAATCAGCGCTGAATCGGCGCCGCCAATTGCCCCGACTGCCGTCGCCCCGCGTTCCGTTAGCCGCGGGGTCCGCCCGGCCGTCCGCGCGTCCTTAAGCGATTCTAGCGACGCCGAACGACTGATCCTCGCCGCGCTGGCGCCGGCGACGTCCGAGGCCCCGATGGAGTCGCAGTCGTCGGCAGTCGGATTCGATGAAGGCGACGTCGATGGCGCATTCGTGGTGTGGGACGGAGAGGCGACGCCGCTGCCCGCGGCCTTCGGGCCCTCCCTACGCACGCGTTGGTGATCGGTGGGCGCGTTCCGCACCATCGGCACAGCGAGGCCTAGGTGGGCTGACGGGCCCCTCTGAGCCTGGCGGTGGCAGTGGGATCTTCTGGCGCTTCGTCCTTTCGATTTCTTTCGCCAGCGAGACTGCGTTGCTAGCAGTGAGGTCCTTCACTTTCGTCCGCCGGGGCTAGCGGAAATCTTGGCGGACCTTGGCAAGCTTTGCCGATGATCCGGATGACGCCGATCGTATCGGTTGGCGCTGCCATCGTGCGCCGCGACCGCCCCACCACTGGAGGCGCTGCCGTGAGCCCGATCCGGGGGAACCGATGCCTATTCTTGCTACACCAACGCCCCGCAACTCATCGCTGCGGATCGCCCTCTCGCGGACCGCTGTTGGTGGGCTGATGGGCCTTGTTTTGCTGCTTCAGACGCCGCTTACCTCGGCGCAAGTGGTCGCCGATTCAGCGCTGGAAGCGCATTCGATCCCCGCCGAGCGACGCGAAGCCGTCGAGGCGTGGCGTAAGACGCTGCCCGCCGAGGTGCGGACCGTCTGGGACGAGCGTACGGGGCGGCTGTTGCTATTTGGACCGATGGAGACCCACGCGGAGCTGATGCGGCTGGTCGCCGGCACGGCGGCCGCGACACCGCC
>JBGSJY010000752.1:0-4520 GCA_041741515.1 Pirellulales bacterium
AGCGTCGCCGGCGTCGAATGCCGGGCCGGCTTGCACTGCGCGCCGCGGCTGCACCGGGCGCTAGGCGCCGACGCGCTGGGCGGTCTGGTACGATTCAGTCCGGGCGCGACGACGTCGGACAGCGACATCGACACGGCCCTCGAAGCGGTCCGCCAATTCGTCCAATCGCCACTCAGCTGACGGCGATTCTCACTCCGAAAGCGCCCATGGCGAAGCCCGACCCGAACAAAGCGCTTCCCTGGTACCACGCCGGATTGCAGTTCACCTGCACCGCTTGCGGCGACTGCTGTTCGGGCGAGTCGGGCTACATCTGGGTCAACAAGGCCGAGATCGAGGCGATGGCCGAGCAGTGCGGCCTGTCGATCGAAGAGTTCGAGAGTCGGCATATCGAGGTTGTGGGGGTCCGCAAGACGCTCCGCGAGCGCGAGAACGGCGACTGCGTGATGCTCGACGCCCAAACTCGCAAATGCACCGTTTATACGGCCCGGCCGCGGCAATGCCGCACATGGCCCTTCTGGGATTCGACGGTGAAGAGTCCGAAGGCTTGGGCCGAGACCTGCGCGGTCTGCCCCGGGAGCGGCAACGGGAAGCTGCATTCGCTGGAGGAGATCGAGGAGCGGCGGAAGGTGATCCGGATTTGACGTCATGTCGAGCCGGCGACGCCAGTCATCGGAGTTTAGCCAGTCGTCCGAGCTAAGCGGGTACCGGGGCTCTCCGGGGGCTGACGCCACCCGGCTCGCATGCACGCACTTGAAGCGCAACCAACCTCCCGCTCCGGAAACTTTTGGCGAGATGGCTAAAGCTTGCCGGTTATGCCGCCGATAACGATCGTGACGGCGCCTCCGTGTCCCGACCGCGGGAATCGTGTGCGGGCAGTCCTCAGGAGACAAGTGCTTACCCGGTAAGCCTTTACGCCAAACAAGCCCATGTGGGCGGACGGCAAGAACCCTCAAATCGACCTAAATCGTTAAATAAGTGTCACTTGCGTCGTTACCACCGCGATTCGCTCAAGCCGCCTTGGGGCGGGCTTTGGGGCGTCGTGCGGGCCGTCTCGGCGCAGCAAATGTTGACACTACTCGTTGCCAGACTTACACTTGGGACGACAGAGCCAACCCGAAAGGGAGCCCTAGAAAGGGCCCGTCGAGCCTCCAAACCGCTACCCTCAGCCGTCGCTCGACGTGCGGGTCGCGCCCAGTTGGGAAACCAGTTGGGACGGGGTCGATGGGCGCAGCCTTTCCAGCCGGGGAGTCGGTCGTGACCAAGAAAGAGATTGTCAGGACGATAGCCGACGAGATCGGCCTGACCCAACTCAAGACGAAAGAGATCGTCCAAAAGACGTTCGACGCCATCGTCGAGACGCTGGTCGAGGACCGTCGCATTGAGTTGCGGAACTTCGGCGTCTTCGAGGTCAAGCAGCGGGCCGCCCGCAAGGCGCGGAACCCGCGGACCGGCGAGAAGGTCTCGGTCCCCGAGAAGTTCGTCGTCACGTTCAAGCCCGGCAAAGAGATGGAAGAGCGGGTCCGCGAGCTCGAACGCCGCGCCGCCGAGGAGTTTGCCGAACGCGAACGGCTTGCCGGCTTGGAAGAAGCCGCCGCCGCCCAGCGTGCCGCCGCCGAGACCGTTGGTTACGGCCAACCGCCATCAAATAACGGTGGGCATTCGTCAGCCCCCACTAGCTACGCTGGTTACGACCGTCCGTCTCACGACGCTACTGGTTCCTAACCGACCACCGCTAACCGCCTTTTCCAAAACGACTTAAGACTGCTACAACGCGAGCCGGACCGAGCACGGATGCCCGACCGGATCGCGAGAGACTAAGGCCATCGCCGAGGGTTACAGTCCCAAAGCGACGGCAGAGAGCCCCACCAAGCCTGTAAGCTACCGACGCCCGCGGGCGTCGCACTCAAGGAGGAGTGACCCCCATGCGACCTGTCTCGCCCCTTCGCAAGCGTCTGCTGCGTCCCCAAGCATGGCTCATGGGCCTGCTGGCCGCGTGCGCAATTACCTCGAGCACCGGCTGCCTGATCCCGATGTACTCGGCCGATCCGGCCCGCCGGGCGCAGCAGCTACTCTACACGTCGGAAGACCTCCGCACGTTCCTCGACGAGTGGGAACGCGTCTGGTTCCTCGACTCGCCGAGCCACATGAAGCCGTACCGTACGAGCGGGCTTGTCCTGTAAAAAGCGTTCGGCTGTCAGCAATCAGCTTTCAGCCTTTGATCCGCGTCTGACGACGCCGGATTGCTAGCCGCTAGGACACGTCGCACGGGCCGGGTAGGCTCTTGGGCTCTCGCCTACCCCGCTCGCCGCGTCGTTTCCTGCCAGCATGTCTCCCGACGCCCCGTCCGCCGCCGTTGCTTCGGCTACAAGCGCTGTCTCGCCAGTCGATCCCCGCGCCATCGACTTGTCCGTCACGCTCGGCCGGCTGCGTTTGCCGAACCCCGTGCTGGTCGCCTCGGGGACGTTTGGCTACGCCCGCGAGCTGGCGTCTTTGATCGATGTGTCACGGCTCGGCGGCATCCTGCCAAAGACCGTCACCGCCACGCCGCGACAGGGGAACGCCCCCTGGCGCACGGTCGAGACCACCGGCGGGATGCTCAACGCCATCGGCCTCGACAATGACGGCGTCGATGCGTTCATCGAATGCCACCTGCCGTATCTGGCGTCGGTCGGCGCGCCGATCATCGCCAGCGTCGCTGGCAAGGCGCGGGACGAGTTCGTCGAGCTCGTCCGCAAGTTCGATGGCGTCGATAGGTCGCTGCGCCCGGCGGCGATCGAGCTGAATGTCTCTTGCCCCAACGTGTCGGGGGGCGTCGATTTCGGCAGCGACCCGGCGCTCTGCGAGGCCGTGGTGCGCGAGTGCGTCGCGGCGACGGACCTGCCGATCATCGCGAAGCTGACGCCCAACGTGACGAGCATCGCCACAATGGCCCGCGCGGCCGAGGCCGGCGGCGCCGATGCCCTGAGCCTCATCAACACGGTCCTCGGCATGGCCGTCGACTGGCGAAAACGCAAGCCGCTGCTGGCGAACACCGTCGGCGGCCTCAGCGGCCCGGCGATCAAGCCGATCGCCCTCCGCTGCGTCTGGCAAGCGAGCCAAGCGGTCCAAACCCCAATCATCGGCGTCGGTGGCATCGCCACGATCAACGACGTCATGGAGTTCCTGGTAACCGGCGCGAGCGCCGTGCAGCTCGGCACCGTGAACTTCTACCGCCCCCAAGCGTCGATAGAAGTGCTGGAGGCGCTACCCGCGGCGCTCGGCGAACTCGGCGCGAGGAGCGTTAGCAAAATTGTTGGGTCAATCAAATAGAAGGGGATGGGGGGATGGCGAATTGGTGAGGATGCATCGGCTTTACTGCGAGCCGCCGACTGCTGGCCATCCTGGCTCTGGGGAGATGTTGGGGATGGTCGATTGGTGGGGCGGAGCGACATCGATCCAGGAAGCTTTTTTGAACTGAATTGATTTCTCTATTCTCAGCATTCATCCGTCCCGCATTGCCCCTCAAAGGCTCCATCCCCATTATCTCCTCAGACATAGCTCACCACCCCATCGCCGGCCCGCAGCGCTACCGCACTCACTCCATCGATCGACCATCCCCCTATCTCCTTCTCCTTAAAAACAGCGGCAAGATGAGAGCTCTCTCCGGCATACAACCCACCGGCCCGTTTCACTGGGGCAATTACTTCGGCGCCATCCAGCAGTACCTCCAGCTGCAGGACGAGTGCGACGATGGGTCGTACTACTTCATCGCCAACCTCCACGCGCTCACGACGGTGCGTGACCCCGAGAAGCTGCGTGAGCACACGCTGAACGGGGCGATGGACCTGCTCGCCCTGGGGCTTGATCCGGGTAAGGCGGTGATGTTTGTGCAGTCGGACGTGCCGGAGGTGTCGGAGCTTTGTTGGCTGCTGCTAACGGGCACGCCGATGGGCCTCCTCGAGCGCTGCGTCAGTTACAAGGACAAGCTCGCCAAAGGGCTGAAGGCTGATGCGGGGCTGTTTACTTATCCGGTGCTGCAAGCAGCCGACATCCTGGCTTACGACGCTACCGTTGTGCCGGTCGGTGAGGATCAGTTGCAGCACATCGAGGTCTGCCGCGACATCGCGCAGAGTTTTAATCACCACTTCGGCGAGACGTTCGTGCTGCCCAAAGGCAAGGTGCTCGACCAGTCGGCGCGCGTGCCCGGGACGGATGGCGAGAAGATGTCGAAGAGTTACGGCAACACGCTGGCCGTGTTCGACGACGTCAAGGCGCAGCGGAAGCAGATCATGCGCATCCAGACCGACAGCCGGCCGATGGAGGACCCCAAGGACCCCGCGGGGGACGTACTGTTCGACCTCTTGAAGCTGGTGGCCAGCGCCGAGGAGCTCGCCCACTGGGACGGCGTCTATCGCCGAGGCGGGTTCGGTTACGGCGACGTCAAGAAGACGCTCGCCGACGCGTCGGAGCGTTACTGGGCCCCGGCGCGCGAGCGCCGCGCCGAGTGGGCCGCGAAGCCGGGCGAGGTGCGCGAGATCCTC
>JBGSJY010000753.1:0-4921 GCA_041741515.1 Pirellulales bacterium
TGTCGCAGGAGGCCAACAAGGTCAACGATGTCGGGCGTGAGCCCGTAGTTGTACGTAGGGTCGTAATTTGACACGGGTTTGCTCTTCGTGCAGACAGGCCTTGCCCCCCACGCCTCGCGTGGGATCGGCAGTCGCTCGGAAACCGCATTAAACTGGATGGGTTAGGCAATATCCAGCTACCCACTACGGCAACCCGCATCCTACGGAGAGCGTGCTAGCGGCTCATCGGGAGTGAATCGTCCGTTCTTACGCCGTAACCAGCGTGATGTTTGCTGCTAGCAGGGATAAAGCGAAGAGTCCGGCGGCGCCGCCGGAGTAACCCGCAGGCGTGCCGTAGGCGGCGAAGAAGCTATCAGCGGTCAAGCTTTCAGCATTCGGCTCGAAACGGCGGCTCTGCCGGTCCCTATGAGCCGTCGGCGCTAGCCGCGGGTGGAAGTGGGTACCCAGCTTCACCCGCGGCTAGCGCCGACGGCTCAGTCGGAATTGTTTGTCAGAGGGGCCAAAAAACGAAAAAAGGGGCGGGCCGTTTCCGGCCCGCCCCTAGTGTTAGCGTTTATTCCGCTAGTGGTTCTTAGTGACGGAACTCAACACCCAGGTTCAGGCCGTTGGTGAAGAGGTCGCCCTTGCGATCGTAGATGCCGAAGTCCGGGGCGTTCCACGCGGTGGCGGTGCTGCCGCGGTGGACGTTGCCGACGAACTTGGCGGTGTAACCGGCTTGGAGCGAGATCGAGTCCGCGAGGCGGTACTTGAGCTGAGCCCGCAGTTCGCCGATCGGCGAGAACTCGTCGTACCGGTCGCCATCGACGCTGGCCGTCGTCCGGGCGACCGCCGAGCGGTTGAGGGCGCCGGGGATCGCCTCTTCGCCGAAGACGCCGTACTGATCGACGTCAACGATGTTGTAGCCAGCCATGCCACGGGCTTCGAGGCTGAAGTCCCAAGGGCCATCGACGCGGGTCCACTTCAAGCCGATCTGCGGGCCGACAATCTGGTTCTCGACATCGGTATCGACCGAGGTGCGGCCGAGGATGCTGCCGGTGCCTTGGAAGTAGAAGTCGTCCTTCACTTGCAGGAACCGCACGCCGTAGGTGAACCGCATGTCGTCGAACCGGCCCTGCTCCATCTTGTGACGGGTGGAGATATCGTGCATCCGCATCAGCTCGACGCCGTCGATCTCGGTCCGGTTACGGATCGTGACTTGATCGAAGAAGACGTTGAACGTGTGGAGGTCGCCGAAGTTGTTGATGATCGCGATGACCTCACCCGGCTCGATGATGCCGTCGCCGTCGATGTCGGCGAGGACCCGGAAGGTGCCGGCGTGGCCGTTGCCGTCGAGGTCGTCGGCGAGACGGGTGTCGAGTTCGCCCGTTTGGTCGCCGTTTGCGTCGCCATCTTCGACTTCGAGGACGATTCCCGCGAGTGCCGTATTGAAGGCGGCCAGGGCTTGCGACACGGCGGCGATCTGGGCGCCGAGTTGGTTCGGCGGAACCATGCCGGCGTTGGCGTTGGCTAAGGCGTTCTGAGCGGCCTGAAGGGCGGCGACTGTAGTGAACACATTCGCGGCCAACAAGTCGAGGACGGCTGTGTCTTCTTCCTCCAGACCATTGATAACCGTTCCAACACTGTTCACGTCGGCTAGGATTATATTGATCTGTTGCTGGAGGATGGTTTCGTTGGGGTCAACTGTCGGCGGGTCGCTGGCCTGGAGGTTGTAGGTAGCGATCGCCGTAAGCGCGTCCTGGACGTTGATCACCGTGGCGCCGGGGTTGTTC
The DNA here is from genome assembly GCA_041741515.1 of Pirellulales bacterium. Lineage (GTDB taxonomy): Bacteria > Planctomycetota > Planctomycetia > Pirellulales > Lacipirellulaceae > Botrimarina. The sequence continues at coordinate 1,770 of JBGSJY010000753.1, forward strand.
CCGATATCGAACGGTAGGTTGTCGTCTTCGAAGGCGCCATAGTTGCCGATGTACATGATCGGGCCGGTCTGGGTGCCGCCAGCGGCGCCGGTCGCGTTGTTGAAGTAGTCGCGATACCCGCTCAGGAAGTCGGGGGTGGGCAGGTTGAAGTTCACCGCCACGCTGCCGAAACCCAGGGCGAAAAGGTCGTTGGTCGGGCCGTCGCCTTGCAGATTTCCGTCGGGGCCCGGTTCAAGGCTGCCGGCGTAATCGGGGTCGGGACCGGGGACAGCGGTTTCTGACTGGCTCGTGTACGGCGAGCTCTTAACGCCCCAGACGCCGCCGGCGTTCGACTCGGGACCGTCGAGGACTTCGATCATCCAGCCCTGCTCGCCATCGCTGTAGCCGAACGAGTACCGCTCACCCCAAGCCCAACCAGCGTCAGGCAGCGCGTCGCGGATGCCGTTGCGGACTTGGTACGGGGTGGGTTCACCACCGACCCGCACGATCAAGTTATTCGCTTGGTTGGCGGGATCGTTGTTGAAGGCCGTGATCGCGGCATCCAGGTCGGCAACCGTGGCGAACGGCTGCGTGTTGAACGGCGTCTTGATGTCGTCCGTCAGCGAGTCGGTGCCGCGGGTGTTCGCGATCACGAACTCGATACCGACGTAGCTCAGGTTCTCCTGCAAGTTGTCGATGAAGTCGAGCGACTCGATCTGTTGCAGGGCGGTGAACGCCAGCTCGTTGCTGGGAGCGCGGTAGATCCGTTCGCTATCGACGGTCTTTCCCGCCTCGCCGACTTCGACCTTCGGGTTGCCCGTCGCCCAGTAGAGCTTGTCGATCGTGGCGAACCACCCCGCGGAGCGGTGCGGCATCTGGCCGTCAATGTCGAGTTCGACGGGCTCGAACCAACGGAGGTCGTTGTGTTCGACGATCGACTCGGCCCCGTAGGCGCCACCTTGGGCCCAGGTTGAAGCGGTCGGCGTCATGGCGCCACATAGGGCGGCGGCCAGCAGGCATTTACGCGAGGCGGACATCGGCTTCCTCAGCACGGGCTATTTCGCTCGGATTATCGCGAAGAGGGCGGGCGCATCGCACTTGCGCGGCAGCGCCCGGTTCGGTCTGTGCTATTCGTATCGGTGAAGCCGGTCGTAACAGTTGAGGGGCAGTGGCAAACCTTGCCGGTTTTTTCGATCGTACGGCGCAGGCGCCGCTAGCAGCGAATTCGGCCTCAGCCGTAGGCGGTAGCCCGCGGAGTGTCAGGAGTTGGCTCTGTCCCTCGTGGCGCGCCGTGGGCTACCGCCCTCGGCTGAGCGGCTGAACTCCGGTAGGAATGGCATTTCCTGCTACCCCGCTGCCCCGGCAGTGGTAGAAATGAAGGAACGCCCCCCGCTCCTCCCCGCCGCCGAGGCCTGTCGTGCTGATCCACCGTCCGGGACACCTACTACCGCTACTACTGGCGCTGGCGGCTGCTGCGCCGGTTTGGGGGCAGAAGCAGACGGCGCCGGCAGAGGCCGCCGCTAAGCCACCAGCGGCGGAGGGGGATAAGGAGTGGGTGCGGTCGCTCAAGGACGATGACGGGGCCGTTACGGCCCTCCAGACGGCGATTGGCCGCTATGAAGGGACACCTCCCGGGGCCAGCGGGCCGGTCCGGGTGGACCTCGTGGGGGCTATCCACGTCGGCGACAGGGCGTATTACCGCGACCTCAACAAGCGGTTCAAGGGCTACGACGCCGTGCTGTACGAGCTCGTCGCCCCTGAGGGGACCGTGGTGCCGAAGGGAGGCCGTGTCGGCAGCGACAACCCGCTGGGGGCCATGCAGAACGGCATGAAAGGCCTTTTGGACCTGGAGCACCAACTTGAGATCGTCGATTACACCCGGCCCAACTTCGTCCACGCGGATATGACGCCCGAGGAGCTATTCTCCTCGATGGAAGCCCGCGACGAGGGCTTTCTGAAGCTCTATTTCCGCATGGTCGGCCAGGGAATCGCCGAGCAGACCAAGGCCGCCTCGAAGGGGGAGTCGGCCGAGTTCGACCTGATGAAGGCGATGTTCTCCGAGGACCGCCCCCGCAAGATGAAAGTCGCCCTCGCCGGGCAGTTGACCCAGTTGGAGGGGCTGCTGACCAGCTTCGGCGGCGAAAAGGGGACCACCCTGATCCACGAACGCAACCGCACCGCCCTGGACGTGCTGGATAAGGAGATCGCCGCGGGGAAGAAGTCAGTCGCCATCTTTTACGGCGCTGGCCACCTGACGGACATGGACAAGCACCTGCGTGAGCGTTTCGGCCTGCGGCAAACCGGCAAGGAGTGGGTGACGGCCTGGGATTTGGCCGAATAAGGCCTTCTACTTACGGGCTTAGCCGCGGGCGGAAGCCAATGGCCGGCAGTGTGGCGGCGACGCTGGCTTCCGCCCGCGGCTAAGGGGCCAACTGAATGGCTGTGTTTAGAGGCCTCGCCAGCGGTCGATCCGTCTGTTAACCTGCGGGGCTCGCTCCCCGTTCAACCCGCTAGCTACGTTACAAGGAACCAGCGATGGCCAAGCCCAATCGCAAAGTCAAGAAAGCCAACCACGGCGCCCGCCCGGCGTGCAGCCGTCCCCGCAAGTCGCGTCGTCAGAAGGTTAAGACCTGATCCTGGTCTAACACCTGAGGGCTAGCGAGCCGGGGACAGCGTCCTGGTCGCGCCCTCGCCGCTCTCTTTCGAATGCGTCCCCTCTCGGATCGGAGGCCTTAGTGCCGGCCAAGGACCCGATACTCGACCTGAACTCGCTCGACTTCGACCGGCCGATCGCCGGCATCGAAGATATTCGTCGTTATATCCCCCAACGGGGCGACTTCGAGCAGCTCACCGCCGTGGTCTTCGAGTGTTTGGAAACGAACACCATCGCGGGCTATCGGGACATCACCGACAAAGAGTTTTGGGTCCCTGGGCATATGCCCGGCATGCCGCTGATGCCCGGCGTCATCATGTGCGAGGCGGCGGCGCAGTTGGCGTCGTACTTCACGCAGCGGCACGACCTCTTGGGCTGCGAGATGGTCGGCTTCGGCGGCCTCGACGAGGTCCGCTTCCGCGGCACCGTCGTGCCGGGCGATCGGCTGGTGATCATCAACAAGCTGATCCAGGCGCGCAAGGGCCGGATGATCCGCAGCCGTTTCGAGTGCTACGTGAAG
>JBGSJY010000754.1:0-2229 GCA_041741515.1 Pirellulales bacterium
GCGAAGCGCCGCGAGACGACCCGCATCGCTTACGGCGACATCGTCCGCGGCCAGAGCGTGGCGGTCGTCGCCCGGCAGATCTCGTACCTGGCCGACGCCATCCTCGAAGCCGCGCTGGTGTTCCTCACGAGGCGGCTCGAAGAACGCTTCGGCGTGCCGCTGCGGCGTGACGGACAGCGGGCCCGCTTCTGCGTGCTGGGGCTCGGTAAGCTCGGCGGCGTCGAGCTGAATTACTCCAGCGATATTGACCTCGTCTTCCTCTACGAAGAAGAGGGGCAGACCGATCACTCCCGTCCAACCACCAACCGCGAGTACTTCGACCGGCTCGCGCGCGACCTGGTGAAGCTCGTCGGCGAAGCGACCGAACACGGCAGTTGCTACCGCATCGATATGCGACTTCGGCCCGAAGGCTCGCGGGGCCGTTTGGTGGAGCCCGTCGACGCGATGATCGCCTACTACGACACGCGCGGCCGGACCTGGGAACGCCAAGCGATGATCAAGGCGCGGCCGGTGGCGGGCGACCTCGAGCTCGGCAAGCGGCTGCTCGACGTGCTCGAGCCGTGGGTCTACCGCCGCTACCTGACGATGGCCGACATCACCGGCATAAAATCGCTCAAACGGCGTATCGAGAGCCTCTCGACCGGCGAGGGGGACGACGCCAGCAACGTCAAGACGGGCCACGGCGGCATCCGCGACATCGAGTTCGTCATCCAGTTCTTGCAACTTCTCAACGGCGGCACGCTCCCCGACGTCCGCACCGGCACGACGCTCGACGCCATCGAGCGGCTCGAGAAGGCCGGCTGCCTGACGCCGCAAGAGCGGATCCACCTCACCGAGAACTACGAGTTCCTCCGCAAGCTCGAGCACCGCTTGCAGATTGTCTTCGACTTGCAGACACACACGCTCCCCGACGACCCGGAGGAGTTGCGCAAGGTCGCCGTGCGGATGGGCTTTGTTGATAAAGCGACCGGGCTTGATAGAACGACGGGGCCCGACAAGAAAGGCGCCACGGCCGTTGACGCGTTTCAGGCTGATTTCCGTCAGCGGACCGAGGTCAACCGCCGTATCCTCGACCACCTGCTGCACGACGCGTTTCACGACGACCACGCCGCCGAGCCCGAGGTCGACCTTGTGAACGACCCCGAGCCCTCGCCCGAAGCGATCCGCGAGGTGCTGGGGCGGTACCCGTTCGCCGACCCGCTGGCCGCTTACGCCAACCTGATGTCGCTGGCGACCGAGCCGATCCGGTTCCTCTCGCCGCGGCGGTGCCGGCACTTCTTGGCGTCGATCGCGCCGCGGCTCTTGGCGGCGATCGCCCAGACCCCCGAGCCCGACGCCACGCTGGTCAATCTCAGCCGGGTGAGCGACTCGCTCGGCGGTAAAGCCGCGCTGTGGGAGCTGATCAGCAGCAATCCCGACTCGCTCCACCTCTACGTGATGCTCTGCGCGGCGTGCCCCTACCTGGCGGACATCCTGACCAGCAACCCGGGCATGATCGACGAGCTGATGGACAGCCTGCTGGTGGGGCGGCTGCCGACCTCGACCCAACTGACCGAAGGGCTCGCCGAGTTGAGCCGTGGCGCCGAGGACCTCGACCCGATCCTGCACAGCTTCAAGCACGCCCAGCACCTGCGCGTGGGCGTCCGCGACATCCTCGGCAAGGACGACATCCAAGAGACTCATGCCGCTCTAGCGGATGTCGCGCAGGTCTGCCTGACCCGCATCGCCGAGCGCGAGTACGCCGCCCTGGTCGAGAAGCACGGCTCGCCATCGATCGGGCCGATCGACGAGCCTCAAGACGACGGGCCGTCCGGCGACGAGTCCCCTGCCGCCGCGGAAGAGCGCGCGGCCATCGCCGGTCGCGAGGGCGAAGAAGCCGAGGCGATCATCCTCGCCATGGGCAAGCTCGGCGGTCGCGAGCCCAACTACCACTCCGACCTCGACCTGGTCTTCCTCTACGAGGCCGACGGACCGACGGTCCACCTGCGCCGCTCGCGGCGGGCCATCTCGACCTCCAACGGCCATTTCTTCGGCGAGCTGGGGCAGCGGATCATCAGCGTCGCCAACCGGATGGGCCCCTACGGCCGACTCTACGAGGTCGACGCCCGGCTGCGGCCCACGGGCCGGGGCGGCACGTTGGCGGTGAGCGTCCGCGCGCTGCGCGAGTATTTTGCGAGCGGCGCCGGCCAGTTGTGGGAACGCCTCGCCCTGTGCAAGGCGCGGGTTGTC
>JBGSJY010000755.1:0-3754 GCA_041741515.1 Pirellulales bacterium
TGTACGAGGCGCTACAGTCGATTGTCGGCGCGAGCGGCGCCACGGTCGATGGCATCGCCACCGGCGCGGTCTACGCCTACGACATCGCGACGGGCGTCGAGCTGGCGCGCCTCGTCCTTGTAGATCGCCAGCAGGGCGACAACCTCGGCGTCTCGATCGCCTATCAGAACGGCACGGCGATCTTCGGCTCGTCGTTCGACAGCGACGCGGGCCTCCGCGCCGGCGCCGCGTTCTTGCAGGACATCGTCGTCGCCGACGTGCCGGAACCGTCGAGCGTGTTGCTGCTCATGGCAATGCTCGTCGGGTCCGCTTTGCGGACGGCGCCAAAGCGCTGAGCTTTGGGAACGGAGAGATCTGTGGAGCGCCACCCGCGGCTAGCGCCGACGGCTCAACATGTGTTGCGAAGCAACATGGTAATTGTTGCGGAGCATCTTGAGCGGTCGGCGCTAGCCGCGGGTGGCGTCACGGTACGCACGCCGTCGCGTTGATTCAGGCCCAATGAGAGCGGTCCGCACAGCGGACCCTACAGGAGCCCGTCGAGTTGGTCGACGAGGCTCTCAAAGTGATCGAGCGCGGTCTGCACCGGTTCGGGGCTCTCCATGTCGACGCCCGCGTCGCGCAAGAGGTCCAGCGGGTGCTTGCTGCAGCCTCCTTTGAGGAAGCCGAGGTAAGCCTGGAGCGCCGGTTCGCCGCCGGTGAGGACGTGCTGCGAGAGGGCGATCGCCGCGGAGAGGCCCGTTGCGTACTTGTAGACGTAGAACGCGTTGTAGAAGTGCGGGATCCGTAGGCACTCGAGCTCGAGGCAGTCGTCGACGACAAACTCCTCGCCAAAGTAGGCGTCGAGCAGTTCGCGGTAGACCTTGCGGAACGACTCGAGCGTGAGCGGCTCGCCTGCCTCGGCCATCGCGTGCGTGCGGTGCTCGAACTCGGCGAACATCGTCTGGCGGATGATCGTGCCACGGATGGCGTCAATGTCGCGGTTGACGAGGTACGCGCGCTCCTGGTCGCTCCCCGCGTTCTCCATCAGATAACGGCTCAGCAGCTGCTCGTTGAAGGTGCTGGCGACCTCGGCGACAAAGATCGTGTAGTTGTAGTACTCAAACGGCTGCGTCTTCGACGAGTACCAGCTGTGCATCGAGTGGCCCGCCTCGTGCGTCAGCGTGAAGACGTGGTCGAGCACGTCGGGCTGATAGTTCATGAGGATGTATGGCAGCCCGTCGTACGAGCCCGCCGAGAACGCGCCGGAGTTCTTCCCCTTGTTGGGGTAACGGTCGCACCACCGGGCGGTGGTGAGGCCTCTTTGTAAGACCTCGCAGTACTCGTTGCCGAGCGGCTCGAGCGACGCGATCACCGCCTTTACCGCTTGGTCCCATGTGTGCCGCTTGTCGAGTTCCGAGAGGATCGGCACGTAGGTGTCGTAGTGGTGGAGGTCCTTGAGCTTCATCTTGCGGCGGCGCAGCTCGAAGTACTTGTGGACCGCCGGCAGCTTCGACCGCACCGCCGTGACGAGGTTGTCGTAGACGCTCACCGGCACGTTGTCGCTGAACAGGGAGGCCTCGCGCGCCGACGCGTAGTTCCGCGCCTGGGCGTAGTAGACATCGGTGAGGACCGAACCCTTCAGCGACGCGGCGAGCGTGTTCTGGTGGTCGGCGAACTCGTCGTAGAACTGGTGGAACGCGGCCTTCCGGACCTTGCGGCTGGGCGAGTGGAGGAAGACGCTGAAGCTCGACTGGTTGAGTTCAACCTTCTTGCCCTCCTCGTTCTCGACCTCGCCGAACTTGAGGTCCGTGTCGGTGAGCTGACGGAAGATCTGGCCCGGCGAGCCCGCCATCTCGGTCTGCATCGCCAGCAGCCGTTCTTCACCGTCGGTGAGGGTGTGCGGCTTGTAACGCGCCATGCGCTCGAGCTTGAGCCGGTAGGGCGCCACTTCCTTGGCGGCCATCAGCTTCTTGAGCTTGGCGTCGGAGAGCGAGAGGACCTCGGGGCGGATGTAGCTGGCGGCCTGCGCTGCGCGGCTGGCGGCGTTCTGCAGGCGGCCGACCATCGCTTGGTAGTCGCTGTTGGCCTGGTCCTCGGTGGTCTTCAGCATGGCGTAGTAGCCGAGCCGCTCGCCTTCGCGGTCGAACTTGCCATCGAACTTGAAGCACTTGGCGAGTTCAGCCGGTTCGGCGAGCTTCCCCTTGAAGGCGGCGTACTTGGGGATCTGCTTCTCCCAAACGACGAAAGCCTTCTCCCAGGCGGCATCGGTGGCGAAGAGCGAATCGAGGTTCCAAGTATCGGCGGCTTTGATCTTATCGCGCGTCGGCAGCTTCTTCATTTGAGCTCTTCTGTTGTTCCGAAAGGATTCACCACAAAGGAACAAAGGAACGAAGGGAGCTTTTGTTTAAGAGGTCCTTCGTCGTCTACCTTTGTTCCTTCGTTCCTTTGTGGTTCAAAAAAGGAATCACCATTTCCAGAGCGCGGTGCCCCAGGAGAGGCCGGCGCCGAAGCCGCACATTAGCAATTCGTCCCCGGGCTTCACGAGGCCCGCGCGGACGGACTCGTCCAGCGCGATCGGGATCGAGCCCGCCGAGGTGTTGCCGTAGCGGTCAAGGTGCTGAACGACGCGGTCGCGCGGCACGCCCATCGAGTCGGTCGCGGCGTCGAGGATCCGCGCGTTCGCTTGGTGGAGCAGCCAGAGCTTGACGGACTGCTTATCGCGGCCCGCGGCCGTGAGGACGTGGTCGAACGTGTCTTCGAGCAGCCGAACCGCCCATTTGAAGACGGGCCGGCCGTCCATTTCCATCAGCCAGGGGACGCCCCCCGCGACGCCGGGCGTCGCCGGGCAGTCGAGCGAGAAGGGCCGCTCCACACCGCCGACACGGCGCGTCAGCAGGTCGGTCCCGCTGCCGTCGGCGCCGAGCGTGGCGGCGAGCATCCCTTGGTCACTCGATCCGCGCGTGAGGAGCACGGCGCCGGCGCCATCGCCAAAGAGTGGGAATGTCTTCTTGTCGTCGGGGTTAAGGACGCGCGTGTTGACGTCGGCGCCGATCACCAGCACGCTGCGCATCGACCCCGTCGCCACGAACTGCGCGCCGGTGAGGAGGGCGTACATGAAGCCCGCACACGCGGCCACGAGGTCCATCGCCGGGCACTTCAGGCCGAGCTGGTGCTGCACCGCCGTGGCGGTCTGCGGCATCAGCCGGTCGGGCGTGAACGTCGCCAACAGGAGCAGGTCGATCTCGGCCGGGTCGATATCCGCCATCGCGATCGCCTGCCGAGCGGCGCCGGCGGCGAGGTGGCTGGTCAGGACCCCCGGCGGAGCGTGGCGGCGCTCGTGGATGCCGGTCCGCTGGGAGATCCACTCGGGGTCGCAGCCGAGACGGCTCAGGTCCTCGTTCGTGACGACTTGGTCGGGCAGACAGCTCCCCGTGCCGGCAATGCGGACGCCCGTCAACGAAAACAGGGGGCCGCGATTAACCTGGTTCAAGACGTCGGACATGCGGGGCGGGGGAGCGGACTCGCGAAGCTGGGGCGAATCGAGCAACCTACGGGGAGAAGGGCGGGGGCGGCAACCCCGAGGGGCAAGCCCCACGCCCCCTCCGCAACTCAGCGTGAGCCGTGGCGTCCCCGCCCACGGCGACATGGGTAACGGTTCTCCGCCTCCGAAGAAGGTCGCAATGGAGTGGGTACCCGCTCTCCTGCGGCTCTTGCGGGAAGGAGAAGTCGTCCCCGCTGCGCCGTGGGCGGGGACGCCACGGCTCACGCTGACGCC
>JBGSJY010000756.1:0-8674 GCA_041741515.1 Pirellulales bacterium
GCTCGAGCCGGCACGTGCTGGCGACGACGCTAACGACGATCGCCGGCTTCCTACCGCTGATCCTCGGTGGCGGCGGCTTCTGGCCGCCGATGGCGATCACGATCGCCGGCGGCGTCGGCGGCGCGACGATCCTGGCGCTGGTGTTCGCCCCCTCGGCGTACACGCTGCTGATGTGCCCGCGCTGCCGCGAAGTGGTGGAGGCGGAAGAAGCGATTGAGGTGGAGGGGGCGGCGCTGCTGTCGGTCGGGTAAGACTCACGCAGAGACGCGGAGACGCAGAGTTACCTCTAAGGCAAGCGTTTAAGACTCACGCGAAGGCGCTAAGGCGCAAAGAAGAAACTGGAAGAAGGAAGCTGGGCACGATTCCTTCGGAAGCGGCGTAGGGCTTTACTGCGAAGCCTTCGCGTCTTCGCGACTTTGCGTGAGAATTTTATCCAGCTCCTCTGTGTCTCCGCGTCTCTGCGCGAGACTTATGCGCCGAGCGCCGCGCGGACGCGCTCGATCGTTTCGGGCTGGTTGAACTCGAGTTTGCCGATGCCGCGCACTGCGCCGGCGGCGACGGCCGTCTCTTGGTGGTCGGCGTAGTTGGTGACGAGCATCACCGGCGTCGCTTGCAGGGCCGGATCGGCCTTGATCGCCTTGATGATCTCCACGCCATCGGAATAGTCCTCGTCGAGCTTGCGGTTCACGAGCACGAGGTCGTAGGTCGCGCCCGCGAGCTTCGCCATCGTGTCGGCGGGGAGCTTGGCCGTATCGACAGCAACCTCCCCGAAGTTCCGCTTGAGGAACGCGACGATACCGGCGTGGTCGGGGCCGCACTGGCCGACGCTGAGGACTTTTTTCATGAGTTCACCACGGAGCCACGGAGGGCACGGAGAAGCCACAGAGGAGCCTGTGTCCACCGCGAAAGTCAATTGTGGGTCGCGTCTCCGACGCCTCCTGCAGAAAATACCAACCAGGAACGGAGTGGGTCATTTGAGCTTCCCTCAGTGCTCTCCGTGCCTCCGCGGTTAATCCTTCTTCTGAATCGCAAAAAGATGCGTGCGGTTTGAAATGTACAGCACGTTGTCGGCGACGATCGGCGTGGAGTAGACGCTGTTGCCCATGTTGATCTCGCCGAGGGCGGGGACCATCTCGCCGCCGTCTTCCTTCATCGCTTCCTTGGGGTCGGATGAGTGCTTGAAGATGGCGACGTCGCCGTCCTCGTCGCCCATGTAGACCTTGCCATCGACCACCAGCGGCGAGCCCCAGGCGGCGGCGTACATGTCGTAGCTCCAGTAGACCTTCGGCTGGCCGGTCGCCATCGCGTCGAGGCAGTGGAGGATGCCGCTGAAGTCGGCGACGTAGAGGATGTCGTCCTTGATAGTGACCGACCCGATGGTGCGGTGCATCGTTTCGAGGAAGGGGTCGATCTCGCCGTCGCCATTGTCGTCGAGCTCGCTGTAGTGCCAGATGACCTTCGAGTTGGGATTCGGTCGAGCGAAGTCGCCTTCTTCGGGGACGACGGCCTGGAGGCGCTTGGGGGGGATCGTTTCGTCGGGGTTTTCCGAATTGAACGCCAGCTCGGGGGACACGTCGCCCGACCCCGTGGGGTCGATGCACCAGAGGTGGCCGACGCCCTCGCCGTGCTCGGGGTCCTCGCCGACGCCGATGTAGACGCGGTTCTTGTAGACGACCGGCGTGGCGATCAGGTGGTTGCGGGTGGCGCTGGAGTTGACGACGTAGAACGACTCCTTGGGATTGGCGTCGAACTTCCAGAAGAGCTTCGAGCCGCCCTTGCCGTCGCCTTGGGGGTCGAAGCTATAGAGCCAGCCGTCGCCGCCGGCGAACAGCGCCTGGGGCTGCTTGGAGCGGTCGGGCATCTCGATCTCGGCGTAGGCGGGGCTTGACCACTGGCCGTGGAGGATGGCGTCGCCGGGGGAGTCGTCCGTCCAGAGGAGCTTGCCGGTCTTTTTGTCCAGGGCGATGAAGCTGGGCGCGTTGGGAGAGGGCAGGTTGAGGTGCGACTCGTCGACGCCGTTGCCGGTGATCACCAAGAGGACGTCGCCGACGGCGGTGACGCTGCACGAGCACATGTTGTGCTGCGAGACGCCCAGCTCGCGCATCATGTCAAAGACCCAGATCACGTCGGCTTCGTTGCCCTCGGCGGGCAATTCGGCCGTGTAAGGTCCGTCGTTCTCGCCGTCGTGGAAGCCCTCGGTGTCGAGGCAGCGGACCTCGCCGCGGCTGGTGACGAACCATAGCTTCTTGGCTTCAACCAGCGGCGCGCAGCAGATGCCTTGCAGGGGCCAGTCGTGGACGCGTCCCGTCTTGAGCTTCTCGGAAGAGTGCTGCCAGAGGAACTTGCCGTCCTCGAGGTTGAAGCAGAGCAGGCAGCCGAGGTCCACGCTGGAGGGGTAGCGCTCAAGCCAGCCGCCGGAGTTGTTGGTGCCCACGAAGGCCTTGCCGTCGGCGATGACGCAGTTGCCGTAGGTCTGCGAGCCGAGCTTGGCGGCCCACTTGATGTTCTCGGCCGACTCGGACTTCCACTCGCCGGTCTTGAAGTCGAACTCGCCGACGTTCCACTCGGTGGGGATGCCGCTGGCCTCGGGGACGTTGTTGCGGCTGCTGCTGCCGCCCCATTGGTTCCACTCCTTGGTGGGTGCGGGGGCGGAGTCGGCGGCGAACGAAAGCGAGCTCACGCTGGTGAGCGAAAGCACGCACAGCAGGTTCAGTGACTTCATAGTTCTTCTTTGAAAAAAATAACCACGGAGCCACGGAGGACACGGAGTGACGCACTGAGGACGATTCGTCAGCAACGTCTCTGCGTCGTCCTCCGTGTCCTCCGTGGCTCTGTGGTTAATCAATTGCGGGGTGATGAGAACTTCAGTTCGGCGTCACCGTTAGGTTATCGACGAAGAACTCGGCTTCTTTGGCGTCGCCGTAGAGGCCGGGGCTCCCTTGGAGCTGCGGGGCCTTGTCCTCGAACTGGAGGGTCCATTCGCCGGGCTCGGACGCATCGCGGGGCCAGACCTTGGCCTGGACCGTGGCGGTCTTCTCCTCGGCGTGGGGGGTGACGGTAAGCTTCATCCGGTACCAGACGCCCGCCTTGAGCTCCATCGGCTGATTGGCCTTGGTGCGGTTGTTATCGACGCCCCAGCTATAGAGCCGCGCCTCTTGGTTGGGGCCGAAGAGCGAGAAGGTGTAGCCGCTATTGATGAGCCCCGCGGTGGGGAGCTTGATAGCGGACGCGGCGGCAGGGGGGCCTTCGGGCTGGGGGCCGCTGGAGGACTCGCCGCTGACGCCTTCTTGCAGCTGAACGTCGGCCTGGACGGTGTAGTTCGAGAGGTTGGGCGATCCCATCCACATCTGGCTGCGCGTGCCGAGCTTGGTCGTCGGCGCGCCGGGCTTGGTGGGGAGCTCGGTCGGCTTGGCGATGTAGTGATTGCCGTCGTCGGACTTGCGGAGGACATACCGGACCCGTCCGCCGACCCAGGTGAGGGGCACGTCGCTGGCGCCGTCCTCGAAGTCGTACGTCCAAGGCAGCGGCGGGATCACGCGGACGCGGCCCTCGGCCGAGATGCCGTCGAACTCGCAGAGGACCAGGGCGGTCTCTGCCTTGGATTTGGAGGGGGCTTTGTAGACGCCCTCCTTGGAGATGTCGCCCGGGCCGGAGAGGCCGAACGAGACGCGGTTCGGCGCGGCCTTACGGAGGAACTGTCCCTTGGCGTTGTAGAGGCGCACCTCGTAGTGCTGTTCTTCGCCCGGCGTGAGGAGCACGTCCCAGGGGACGATCTGCACCTGGGCGACGCGCTTGTCAGAAATCGGGGCGGGCGGGGGCGTGGCGGCGGCGTGCTTGCTGTTCGCCTTGATCGACTCCTCATTGCCGATGCAGTACATGGCCGAACCGGTGGTCAGGTAGATACGGCCATTGGCGACGATCGGCGAGGCGTCGACCTGCTCGCCGTGGAGCGAGACACCGTCAATCTTCTCGACGCCGTCTTCGGTGGGCTTCCAAACCGACCACTCGCCCCCTTCGCTGCACGCGTAAATCTTGCCGTCCGCGTAGAGCAGGCTGCCGCGCATCACACGGCCCAGGCGGGCCGGACGGCGGTTGATGACCTTGCCGGTGGCGGCGTCGAAGACATTCATCTTGGCCGTGTCGGAGACCGCGTAGAGGCGTCCCTCGACGAGCACGGGCGAGCTCTTGCCGACCATCTCCTGATAAGCGATCCAGACCTCCTTGCCGGTCAGGTCGTTGGGTTGCTCGGCCCCGACCATCGTGCCGTCAAGCGCCACCACGGCGCCCATCACGTTGCCGACCATGTTTTCTTCGCTGTGGCCGGTGTAGACGTGGCCGTCGGGTCCGACGACCGGCGACAGGTTCAGGCCGCGGCGTGAGAGGGGAAACTTCCAGAGCGGCTTGCCGGTGCCGGCTTGCATGGCCCAGACCATGCCGTCGCCCGAGCCGAAGACCATCGCGCGGTGACCGGCGAGGGTCGCCAGGGCGGGGGAGCTGTAGGTCGTGTCGTCCGGGATGAGCGTCGTCCCGCTGAGCCAGCGGAGCTCGCCGGTCGCCTTGTCGAAACCCATGAAGCGGTGAGCGGGCTTGGCCATCAGGCCCCACTTGGGCGTGTCGCCCCAGCCGATGACCACGGCGTTGAGAATGACCGTGTCCTCGTGGATGATCGGGAAGTTGGTCCGGCCGCCGTAGGTGGAGAGGAGCCCCAGCTCTTCGTGGAGGCTATGCTCCCAGACCAGCTTGCCCGAGTCGCCATCGAGGCAGCAGAAATAGCCGCACACGCCCTGGGCGTAGACGCGGCCCGTCTCGGGGTCGCCGACCACGCTCGACCAAGCGACGCGCGTGTCGGGCACGTCGGACAGATAGACGTTGAAGCGGTGCTCCCAGATCGGCTCGCCGGTGGCGGCGTCGACGCAAACGACCTTCTCTCCTTCGACCTCCGTGCCGCGCTGGTCGCGGACGAGCACGTAGAGCTTGCCGTTCATCACGATCGGGGTCGATCGCGTGCCGAGGACTTCTCTCTTCCAGAGCAGGTTGCTCCCTTCTCCCCCTGCCGGGTCCCACTTTTCGACAAGCTTGGTCTCGGTCGAGACGCCGTCGTAGTTTGGGCCCCGCCAGTTGGGCCAGTCGGAAGCCGCGGCCGAGGCGGCGAATCCGGTCAGGGCGAGCGCAAAAACGCTGAACAAGCGGACGCTTCGCCAGCGGGTCGTGGCTGGGAAGCGAGCAGAGCGAGTTGGCATGTCAATCTTTGTGGGATCGGCAAGATGGGCGGGCGCGCCGGGCTGGCGGGCGGCGCCGGGCGACGGCGGCCGTCGCCCCAAACGGCGTCGAGTGAACGAGTTAGCATACGTGACGGCAACGCCGCCTCACAAAGAATACCAGGGACCTTGGGTCCGGGCCATGCGCGGGCGGTGGGGGAGTTTGGCGGAACGGTAAGATGCATCGCCCTCACAACCGCTACAGGTAGACGTCCCCCCGTGAACGGAAAAAGCCCCGCAGAAGTTGATGTAAACCATTTGCTGGGAAACGCTTGCGGCATCTCAAGGGGGCTTTCCCAGGCCGCCGATACGAACGCTGCGACACCTTGGTCTCCCGTGGCCTTGGTCTCGCGTGCGTCGCATCGCTGGCCCAACTGATTCGAGTCAAGGAGTGGCTCGACTGGCGGCGACGCTCCCCCCCGCTGGATCCCACCGCACACGGACGAGTCGGCCCCGACGGACTCCCGGCACTTATATGTGCCGTTCCCTCGGCTGACGCAGCCCGCCCAAAAAGTCGGGCAGCACGCGAAGAGAGTTTGCCGCTGAGGAGCGGTGTCGCGCGTTGCCGGAAGTCGGCCGGGTGACCGACAAGTCCGAACGGATTGGATCCCGCAGAAGTGCTAGGAGAGTCCTCAATGAAGTTTCAGTTGCTAGGAGCGCTGCTACTGAGCGTGTCTCTGGCCGGCCCCAGCTATGGTGGCCTGCTCGATAAGCTCGGTTGCGGCTGTGGCTCCGCGTGTTGCTCGGACGCCTGCGATCCGAGCTGTGGTTGTGACAATGGTTGCTGTGGCGAGCCGAGCTGCTGTGCCGCTTCGGATTGCTGTGGCAACGGCTGCTGCGACGAGCCCTCGTGCGGTTGCGAGGCTTCGTGCTGTGATTCTTGCTGCAAGCGTCCTTGCTTGCTCGACAAGCTGTTTGGCAAGCTGAAGTGCCACCGTGGTTGCTGCGACTCTTGTGAGCCGTCGTGCTGTGCCGATCCGAGCTGCTGTGCCGCTTCGGATTGCTGTGGCGACGGCTGCTGCGACGAGCCCTCGTGCTGTGCCGCGTCGTCTTGCTGCGATTCGTGCTGCAAGCGTCCCTGCCTGCTCGACAAGCTCTTCGGTGGCCTGAAGTGCCACAAGGGTTGCTGCGACAGCTGCGAGCCGTCGTGCTGTGCTGCGGACTCGTGCGGCAATGGCTGCTGCGACGAGCCCTCGTGCTGTGCCGGCAACGGCTGCTGCGAAGAGCCCTCGTGCTGTGCTGCGGATTGCTGCTCGCCTTGCTGCAAGCGTCCCTGCCTGCTCGACAAGCTGTTCGGTGGCCTGAAGTGCCACAAGGCTTGCTGCAGCGATTGCTGCGAGCCGTCGTGCTGTGCTGATCCCAGCTGCTGTGCCGAGCCCGCTTGCGGCGCCCCGGCTTGCGGTTGTGCTCCGGCTGCCTCGGATTACTCGGCTCCCGCCCCGGCTCCGGCCGAGGCGACCAAGGGCGCCGCTCCGATGCCGCCGGCCCCGATGGCCGACCCGAATGCCGCGATCGGCCGTCAGCGTGACGTCGTTCGTGTCAGCTTCGCCCGCTGAGCCTTGGCTCCGCAGCGAAGAGGCTTAGACAATTCGGTAGAAACGAGACCGGCCCGCACGGGGCAACCCGTGCGGGCCGGTTTTTTTGTTTCTTGGTGGCGCCATGCCCACACGCGGAGGGTGGCCGGGGTCGCAGCGTAGCGGAGCCCCCGGCGCAGCGCTATCGCGGCGCCCCCCCAACTGCCGCCGGGGGATGGCCCCTCATTTTCAGGGCTCTTGGCTGCTGCCCATCGTTCCGCCAACTACAATGTCTCGGCGCCGCAACTACAACGACACCGGTCACGCCCACGAGCTTACGTTTGGCTGCTACCGTCGGCTTCCCCTACTCCGCGCCGACAGAACTTGCCGATGGCTCGCCGATTCCGTTGACGCCGCACGAGAGAGCTATTCCTTCGATCTCTGGGCGTATGTCTTCATGCCCAATCACGTTCATCTGCTCATCCGACCGAGACCGACTCCCTATGACATCGCCGCTATCCGCAAGGCGATCAAAGCCCCAGCAGCGAGGCAGGCGCTGCAATGGCTCGACGATTGCAATTCTTCGTGGGCCGTCAACCTCACGAACCGACGCGATGGCCAACGCCGCTTCTGGCAACCGGGAGGGGGTTTCGACCGAAACGTTACCGAGCCCGCGACACTCTCACGCATGATTGACTACATTCACGCGAACCCTGTCCGACGTGGCTTCGTGGAACGCTCGTGGGACTGGCGTTGGTCCAGCGCCGCGAGTTACTACAATCAGGGAGAGTCGCCACTACGGATCGACCCAATCCCGTCAGAGTGGGCTGCCTAGATTTCGTCTGTGCCTACCTACCGAAAGGGGTGGCCGGGGTCGCAGCGCTAATGCGGCGTCCCCTCCACTGCCGCCGGGGGCTTCGGCTGCCGCCTTCGACCCCGGCCACCCGCCGAGAAGGCACTGCAAGCCGAGTACGGAGTTATCGATCCACATCCGGCGTATGAAGAGCTACGTTGCAACTCGCGGCCTGCTGCTGAGTAGCAGGCGGGCGCACTTATGAGGGGAGGCCGCGACGCGCAGTCGGTTCTTCGGCATGGTGGTTAGCGAGGGTATCCCACGCCCCGTTTCTCCCTTGCAGGAGATCGTCATGAATTACGTAGGCGTGGACTTCCACAAGAAGTCGATCAGCGTCGGTGTCGTGAGTCCATAGCGCGAGGCGCCCTCTTCGCGGTGGCTCTTGTGTGTCGGGCCCGATCGGATCGCGGCCTTCTTCGGCGAACTGGGGCCCCACGAAGTCGTCGTCGAAGCGACCGTCAGCTACGAGTGGTTCTTGCGGCTGGTCGAGACCTTCGCCAGCCGCTGCGTGCTGGCCCACCCGGGCAAGCTCCGCGTGATCGCCCAGACCACCCGCCAGAGCGACAAGCTCGACGCGCGGGTGCTCGCCGAGCTGCTCGCCCTGGGGATGATCCCCGAGGCTCACCGCCCGACGCCCCGGATCCGCGTAGGATGGCCGGGGTCGCAGCGCTATCGCGGCGTCCCCTCCACTGTCGCCGGGGGCTTCGGCTGACGCCTTCGACCCCGGCCACCCGCCGCTTCAATCAAGACCTGATCGACGCGGCGGGTAACAAGGTACCTGGATTTCGTCCTGACGCTCAGCGACGTACCCTTGAGGGCAAGGTAGATGTAACTGAGGTCAGGGGTGCGAGTCAGAGCCAAGGGTTTATGGACGGCAAAATTGCTAAGATGCGTGACGCCCTTGGAGACAGGGCCAGCGCGCACTCTGGGCAATCCGGGCGGCCTAGCGCGTTTTAAGTTGGCGGGTTAGTGTGGGGCGTTTCGCCCACTCCCGCCGTGAGGACAGCTGATGGAAGGCGCCGCCCGTTCGTTGTTCGAGCGTCTGGAGT
>JBGSJY010000757.1:0-3590 GCA_041741515.1 Pirellulales bacterium
GTGGTGGCCGCGGTGGCCGAGGCCGACGCGTTCCAACAGGTCGGCCGCCCGAGCCCGGTCGGGGCGCTGGCCGGTGAACGTCATCCCCAGCAGGACATTTTCCAGGGCCGTGAAGCCCGCTAGCAGATTGAACGTCTGGAAGACGTAGCCGATGTGCCGGGCGCGGAAGCGGTCGCGGGCCGCCTCGGGGAGGCGCGTCAGCTCGACGCCCTTCAGCGAGATCTTGCCGGCGTCGATGGTCGTCAGACCGGCGATCGAGTTGAGCAGCGTGGTCTTACCACAGCCGCTGCGGCCACGGATGACGACCTGTTCGCCGGCGGCGACCGCCAGGTGGGGCACGTCAAGGATCGGCAGCCGCTCGGCGCCGGGCTGCGCGTACGACTTGCGGACCCCTTCGAGTAGCAGCATAGGAATCGTTTGGGAGTCTTGTGCTAGCGAGCGGCGGGCTGAGCGGCGATTATCGGCCGGCCCGTCTCCAGCCGCCACCCGCCCCTCGCTACCGCGCAGGAACAAACTACACGGCTGATTTGTAATCTTTGCAAAAGTGCGTCGACCAAATCTGTACTACGGCCTAAAAACGTGGGGGTTCGGCCCGTTCGGGCCGCGGGAGTCCCCTTTGGCACGCCGGCTGCATCCAGGGGCTGTCGGTAGAAGAGACGGCGACGGTCACCCCGTTGTATTGCGGAGAGGGGCCTTCCTAGCAAACCCCTCGGACGACGAGACACAGGAGCGACAGTCGCCACGAAAGACAACAACCCGCCTTGATCCCCCGTCGGCCTTGCCTCCCATTTGAGGCCGATTCCCGCCACCACACCACGGGCCGTCGAGTTTCCCGCAACTCGACGGCCCCTCTTCTTGCGCGGTCGGTAAATCGTCGTGCGTTCTAAACCCGCGGGTGCTCGTCCGCGTCGAACAGGAAACGATCCACGCACGCCAGCCCGCCCAGACCCAGCGCGAACGCCACGACGGCGGCCGCCGACATGGCGGCATCTTGCAACAATCCGTAGTCAGCGTCCGCCTGCCAGGTCCCCAGGAACAGATAAAACCAATAAATAGTGAGGCCGACCGAGATCCATGCCGCTACGAACGCCACCCAAGCCGCCGCCTCAATCGTCCGCTCAAACAGCCAGGCCATCGGAAACTCCCCTCTCAATTGCGCATGAGATTCCCGCGCTTGCTGCCGCGCGGCGTTGGATCGTAACCATTTGTCGAGGTTCTTGCCAATCCGCAGCTCGTTCGAAAATCGGTCGCAGGCGCGTCACCCGCGTCTTCAATGAAAGAGCCTTGCTCTCCCGTTATCGATAGATCGCTGTAAATGATCGAACGTAAGCGACGGAGATGTTGCGTCCGCAAGGGTTCGGCGCCTGTGACGACATCTTGGACAAGCCCGGCGGTCGGCAAGGTTTTTATCGTCGAGGGGTAGTGTTTGCTGGGGGATTTGTGTTTATTAGTAGACATCTACTAGGAGGCTGTAACTAAGTTAAAGGCAGCCCCATCACTAAACTACGAAAGAGCGGAGAGTCCGAAGTGGCAAAGAAGAAGGCCTCTGGGCCGAACAAGAGTGCGGCGATCCGAGACTATCTGAAGGCCCACCCGGACGCCGGCCCCACCGAAGTCGCGACCGAACTAAAGAAAAAGAACATCGACGTCGCGCTGGCGCTGGTGAGCAACGTTAAGGCGGCGATGCTCGGCCGCAAGAAGAAGAAAAAGAAGAAGAAGGGCGCCAAGCCCGGCCCGAAGGCCGGCGCGAAGACGGGCCGCGTCGGCCGTCCCGCGGGCGCGAGCGACAAGGTCAGCCTCTCGCATCTGATCGAGGCCCAAGACTTTGCCGCCAAGGTCGGCGGCGTCGAACAAGCCCAGGCGCTGCTCAAGGCGCTGGGGAAGCTGAGCTGAGAGAAGTCGCGGTCAGCGATCAGCTTTCAGCGGTCAGCTAAAGAACGACAAGGGCCGCGACCATCCAGATGGTCGCGGCCCTTATTTCGTTTATGGCTGACGGCTGATCGCTGACAGCTCCTTCACACAACCTGTTGGGGAAGATTCACTCCCGGCGCCGGCAACGACGTGCTGCCCATCAGGTACTCGTCGATCGCGCGGGCGGCGCCGCGACCCTCGTTGATCGCCCACACCACCAGCGACTGGCCGCGGCGACAGTCGCCCGCGGCGAAGACGCCGGGGACGCTGGTGGCGAACTTGCCGTGCTCGGCCTTGATGGTCTTCCAGCCGCCGCGCGGGGCCTGGGTCTCGAGGTCGAGTCCCTCGACAAGCGACAGCTCGGGGCCGACGAAGCCGGTGGCGAGCAGCACCAGATCGCAGGGCCAGACCTTCTCGCTCCCCTCGACCTCGGTGAATGGCGCGCCGCCGACGATCGGCTTCGACCAATCGACCATCGCCGTCCTAACGCCGGTGAGCTTGCCGTCCTTGCCAATGAACTCTTTGGTGAGGATCGAGTACTTGCGCGGGTCCTCGCCATCCTTGGCGATCATCTCGGCGTGCGAGTAGTCGATCCGATAGACCATCGGCCACTGCGGCCAGGGGTTGTTGGGGCGACGTTCTTCGGGCGGCTTGGGGACGACTTCGAAGTTGGCGATGCTCTTCGCGCCGTGGCGGAGCGACGTGCCAATGCAGTCGGCGCCAGTGTCGCCGCCGCCGATGACGATGACGTTGAGCCCCTCGGCCGACAGGTAGGCCTTATCGCCGAGCTTCGAGTCGAGCAGGCTCTTGGTGTTGCGAGTGAGGAAGTCCATCGCGAAGTGGATGCCCTCGAGCTGGCGTCCGGGGCAATTGCCGGTCGGGTCGAACGGCTTGGTGGCGCCGGTCGCGAGCAGGACCGCGTCGAACTCATCGACCAGATGCTGCGGGTCGACGAACTTCACCGGGACCTTGCGCTCTTGCATGATCTCGGTCATGTGGCCGGGAGCGAACTCCTCCTGCTTGCCGACATGGACGCCGGTGACGAACTTGACGCCTTCTTCGCGGAGCTGGTCGACGCGGCGCTCGACGGTCCTCTTGTCGAGCTTCATGTTGGGGATGCCGTACATGCAGAGCCCACCGATGCGGTCGGCGCGTTCATAGACCGTGACGTCGTGCCCGGCGCGACGGAGCTGCTGGGCGGCGGCGAGGCCCGCGGGGCCCGAGCCGACGATCGCGACCTTCTTGCCGGACTCGTAGAGCGGCGGTTCGGGCGTGACCCAGCCCATCTCCCAGCCTCGATCGATGATCGCGTTCTCGATGTTCTTGATCGTGACGGGCGGGTTGGTGATCCCCAGGACGCACGCCCCCTCGCACGGCGCGGGGCAGGCCCGCCCGGTGAACTCGGGGAAGTTGTTCGTCTTGTGGAGGCGCGCAAGGGCGTCCTTCCAGCGGCCGTGGTAGACGAGGTCGTTCCACTCGGGGATGAGGTTATCGACCGGGCAGCCGGTGTCCGACTGACAGAACGGCACCCCGCAGTCCATGCACCGCGCGCCCTGCGTCTTGAGGCGTTGCTCGTCGGGAGCGGTGTAGATCTCAAGGTAGTCCTGCGCGCGCTCGAGCGCGTCCCGGTAGGGGACGGCCTGGCGCTCGTATTCTTTAAATCCGGTGGGTTTTCCCAT
>JBGSJY010000758.1:0-1608 GCA_041741515.1 Pirellulales bacterium
AGCAGCCTCCGCCGCCGGTCAGGGCAACGCCCTGGTGATCGTCGAATCGCCCGCCAAGGCGAAGACGATCGGCAAGTACCTCGGCAAGGGCTACACCGTCGAGGCCTCGGTCGGGCACGTCCGCGACCTGCCGCAGGGCGCTGCGCAGATCCCCGCCAAGTACAAAGGGGAGAAATGGGCGAGCCTGGGGGTCAACGTCGATAACGACTTCGAGCCGATCTACGTCGTCTCGCCCGGCAAGACCAAGCAGATCAAGCTGCTCAAGGATCAGCTCAAGAAGGCCGACACGCTCTACCTGGCGACCGACGAAGACCGCGAAGGAGAAGCCATCAGTTGGCATCTCTTGGAGCTATTGCAGCCCAAAGTGCCGGTCCACCGCCTAGTGTTCCACGAGATCACCCAAGACGCGATTCAAGAAGCGATCCGCACCCCGCGCCAAGTGGACACGGGCCTCGTCAAGGCTCAGGAAACGCGCCGCATCCTCGACCGGCTGTACGGGTATGAGGTCTCGCCGCTCCTGTGGCGCAAGGTGCGGCCGAAGTTGTCGGCGGGCCGCGTGCAGAGCGTTGCCGTGCGGCTGATCGTCGAGCGCGAGCGCGAGCGGATGTTGTTCGTCGCCGCCACGTGGTGGGACTTGCAAGCCGTCTTCACGAAGAAGAATGACCCCAAGCAGCGGCTCGAAACGACGATCGTCTCGGTCGATGGCAAGAAGCTTCCCAGCGGTAAAGACTTCGACGACCGCAACGGTCAGTTGAAGAATGCGGCGATGTTGCTGCTCGATGGCCCCGCCGCCGAGAAGCTCGCCGAGAAGCTGCGCACCGGCGAGTTCCGCGTCGCCAGCGTCGAAGAGAAGCCGTACACGACCAAGCCCTACGCGCCGTTCACGACCAGCACGCTGCAGCAAGAGGCGAACCGCAAGCTCGGCTTCACCGCCCGGCGGACGATGCAGGTGGCGCAGGCCCTCTACGAGAACGGCCATATCACTTACATGCGTACCGACTCGACGAACTTGTCGAAGTTGGCGATCGAAGAGTCGCGCAACCTCGTGCGTAGCGAGTACGGCGAGAAGTATCTGCCAGCCGCGCCGCGGACTTACAGCTCGAAGGTCAAGAACGCCCAAGAGGCGCACGAAGCGATCCGCCCCGCGGGCACGCCGTTCGCGGTGCCGACCGTGTTGAAGAGCCAGCTCGGCGCCGACGAGTTCAAGATATTCGATCTCGTCTGGAAGCGGACCATCGCCAGCCAGATGGAAGACTCCCGCGGCCGGCGGATTGTCGTCACGATTGAGGGTGAGGGCTGCGTTTTCACCGTCAGCGGCAAGACGATCGACTTCCCAGGCTATCTGCGGGCGTACGTCGAAGGCTCGGACGATCCTGATGCGGAACTGGCCGACCAAGAGAAGACGCTGCCGAGCGTCACGGTGGGTGAAGCGCTCGACGTGGCGTCGATGATCGCCAAGGATCACACGACCCAATCCCCCAGCCGATTCAGCGAAGCGGCGCTCACCAAAGCGCTGGAAGAGAAGGGCATCGGCCGGCCGAGCACGTACGCGTCGATCATCGATACGATCCTCGCGCGGAACTACGTCTTCAAGAAGGGCGGCGCGCT
>JBGSJY010000759.1:0-2302 GCA_041741515.1 Pirellulales bacterium
CCGCTCGGGCTCGACAAAAGGGGGGATTCGCCCCTCAGCCTTCGCCCTCGCCTCGGCCCTGCACCCAAGAAGGGCGGAGGTGAGGGCGAGGGCGGTGGGGCGGCGCCCCTCTGTCGAGCCGGAGCGGAGGTTGCGGCTGCCGGGGCGGCCGCGGCCAGCGGCCACAAGGCGAGCGTGAGAAGAGCGGCTCGGCGGCAGGAAATCGTCACAACCGGACCAGCAGGGAAGGGGAGGGGCGGGCTCTAGTAGCCTAGCCTAGTCACCGCTGGGGCGAGTCCCCATCCATCCTAGCGCAGCGGCCCCCCTGGAGCCGCGGTAGGGCACAAAAAAGCGACGGGCCGCCAAAAAGGCGGCCCGTCGGGAGGGCTTCGATTGTAGGGACTCAGGCCAAATCGATCAGTCGCGGGGCCGGACGGCGCCGGTCAGGCCGCTGTAATCGACCCGATCCGCCTCGTGCCAGAGGGGGAAACCCTGGCGGACGCGCTCGGCGAGGATCTCAAGCTTCTCCTGCGAGCCCGCGGGGGCCGCCGTCGGGTGGAATTCCTCGTCCTGGGCGCGGGGGACAAAGTCCTCGTCGTGGCCGTACTTGAGGATCGCCTCGAAGACGTTACCTAGTGTGGGATCAGGCATGGGGACTCCTTTTCTAGTAGCGGACGCTCGCCGGACCGGCAGCAGATTTGGGCCCGTCAGAATCGTCCTAATGTGTCAAGCAATCGCCGGGGCGTGCAAATTACGCCTCTGACGGCTTTTTTCCGCTTAGCAGTGACACATCCATGCGTCGGTCGCCAAAACTCCTCTTTTCAACTCGTCGCTAAACAGCCTCACCCCCCAGGGGATTGCCTCTTCTGGGCTCACCAGTTGAGGCGACTATCAGCGATTCTTTTCGGGGACTATCCGTGGGGGAGTCGAATTTCTACTGCGGCAAAACTTAGGAGTGGGCGGATTCTCGCAACGGCCTGCCTTCCGGTGCTCGGCCTCGGCTGCCACCGTCGCGAGTAGACCTCATCGTCCTTCGGGGAGACGCTCTACGGCGAATCCCACCAGCTGCGAGGTCGAGCGATTATCGCTGGCGCGCCGGCGAAGTCAAGTTTTTTAGCGGCGTCTACCGGGAGGGCTGGCCGGGTCGGACGGCCACACTGTCAAGGGGCGCCACCTGGGGGGATCGCGGGCTTCGGTGCGACCTTGCCAAGTGGGGTGGTCTCCGCCCCCGCTGGAAGACCAACCGTGCCGTCCCTAGAAGGCAAATACTTGGTCCAAAGCCATCGCGACCCCGGCCGGGTCGCTCGCCAGCCCCACCGTCGCCGCTGCTAGCATGGCGATACCGGCGCCCAGCAGCAGCCAGCCCCGCGGGTTTGGGCGCGTCTCGACCGCTCGCAAAGACCGCTCGACGAGTCGATTTAGCCGTCGCCAGCCGGCCAGGTCCTGACGCCCGCCTCCGGCTATGAAACTGGTGTTCCGCATCCAGGCGAAGGCCTCGACGTATCCGTGCACCCCTATGGTCGGCAGCGTCAGATTATCGCCGGCCCAGCGTCCCGCGCCATCGAGGGTACGCACCGCCTCGGAAAGGACGGGTCGCAGTTCCTCGGCGGAGAGGTTGTAGACCACCAGCCGCGGCCGACAGAGCATCGCGGCGAGCGTCACCCAGAGCAGGTAGAACGCCGCCAGGAAGAGCCAGACGAAGTTGCCGAGCTCGACGGTTGCCGCGTCGGGCCGGAACAGAGCGATCGGGCCGACGAAGACCAGCCCTGAAAGGGCGGCGCCGAGGGCGCCGAGGTCGCCGCCGCCGGTCGCCAACAGCGGCCGTCGCCGCAAGTTTACCGCTCCCAGCAAGATCAGGTAGGCCGCCAGCGGAACGGCGGCGATCGCAAAACGGAGCGGGTCCATTAGCGGCGTGTCCCTTCCGATTCGGTGGACACTTCGTCGCTGGCGCGGCGCTGCGCCTCGACCAGCTTGGCGATCGTACGCGCCTGCTCCGCCACCCGCTGGCGCCCTTCGGCTTGGTAGTGACGGCTCGACGCCCATGCGTCGCCGACCCCGATCACGAAGATCGCCGTGCAAAGGATTAGTAACGCCGCCAGGTACGACGCCACCCAGATAGGCTCTCGCGGCGTCACGGGCCAGAGGCCAATCAGCACGCCCACCACCGCGATGGCCGTGGTCGCCGCAATGCGCCGCCCCATCCGCCGGCGGGCGAAGCGATAATCGCAAGGGTCGTCCTGATTGGCGCACGAATCTTCCGCCTGCGCCCGCGCCGAGGCCCACTCGCGGCGGTGCGAGTCCAGCAGCACACCGGCCAGCGCGA
>JBGSJY010000760.1:0-9088 GCA_041741515.1 Pirellulales bacterium
GGCGATCGCCGCGGCGGCTTACCTCGGCGCGCGTGTCGTCGCGATCGACGTCGACGACGCCAAGCTCGATCTCGCCCGGGCCTGCGGCGCCGCCGAGTGCGTCCACTCCTTGCGCGAGGACCTCTCCACTCGACTGGCCGAGCTGACGGACGGCCACGGCCCCGCGGTCGTCATCGAAGCGGTCGGCCTCCCGTCGACCTTCCAGGCGGCCATCGACCTGGTAGCCTTCGCCGGCCGCGTCGTTTACATCGGTTACGCGAAGGAGCCGGTCGCCTACGAGACGAAGTGGTTTGTCATGAAGGAGCTCGACATCCGCGGCTCACGCAACGCCCTTGCGAAGGACTTCGAGCAGGTGATCGCGATGCTCGCCGCCGGCCGCGTGCCGACCGACCGGATCGTCACCCAACAGGTGTCGCTCGACGAGGCCCCCGCAGCGCTCGCCCGCTGGGACCGCGCGCCGGGCGAGGTGACGAAGATCCAAGTCCGGCTCGGCGACAACACCTAGATTTGCTCCGCCAACTCTACTCGGCGCCCGACGCCGCCCCAGCCGCGGGGATGGTCACCTCGGCCGGCTCGGGGGGCGTGAAGCCGTAGTCTTTGCGCATCTCGGCAAGCCGGGCTGTCAGCTTGGCACGCAGCGGCGCCTGCGCCGGATCTTCCGCCACGTTGTGCAGCTCGTGCGGGTCGGACTCGAGATCGTACAGCTCCCACTCGTCGCGCTCGTAGAAGTGGATCAGCTTATGGCGGCCATCGGTGACGCCGTCGTGCCGCTGGACGTTATGTTCGCGCTCGGGCCCTTCGTGGTAGTGGTAATAGAAGTCCTTGCGCCAGTCGGGCGTCGGCTTGTCGCGGAGGATCGCAGCGAGACTGCGGCCGTCGACCTCGGGATCGACCTCGGCGCCGGCCAACTCAAGAAACGTCGGCGCGATGTCGAGATTCGACACGATCCGGCCCTCGGTCCGGCCGGGATTCGACAGGCCGGCCGGCCAACGCACCATCATCGGCGTCCGCAGCGACTCCTCGTACATGAACCGCTTATCGAACCAGCCGTGCTCGCCCAGGTAGAACCCCTGGTCGCTCATATAAACGACCACCGTATTCTCGGCGAGGCCCGCGCTGTCGAGCCAATCGAGCACGCGGCCCACCCCCTCGTCGACGCTCGTCACGCAGGCGAGATAATCCTCAAGAAAGTGGCGCCACTTCCAGCGGGTGAGGTCCTCGCCCTGGAGGCCCGAGTCGGCGAGCTCGTCGTGCCGCGGATCGATGTGCTCGATCCACGCGGCCCGCTGCTCGTCGTTCATGTGCTTGTAGAGCCACTTGCGATCGTTGCTGTCTTCGGACCAGGTCTTCAGGTCTCGGTCGTTCATGGTCTCGGCGATCCGCATCTTGGCGTCGACCGCCGAGCTGGTCCGCGTCGCGTAGTCGTCGAAGAGCGTCGCGGGCTCGGGGAGCTCGCGCCCGACGAACTCCTTCAGCCGCTCGTGCGCCGGGTCCCACGGGCGGTGCGGCGCCTTCTGGTGGAGCATCAGCAGGAAGGGCTTGTCTGCTTGGCGGCCCGTCTCGCCGGCGCCGTTCAGCCAGGCGATCGCTAGGTCGGTTGTGATGTCGGTCACGTACCCGTCCACCGCGCGGGTCCCGGCGGGCGTGATGAAGTCGGGCCGGTAGTACTTCCCCTGGCCGGGGAGGATGTCCCAGTGGTCGAAGCCCGTCGGCTCCGAAACCAAGTGCCACTTACCGATGATCGCGGTTTGGTAACCGGCCTTCTGCAGCGACTTGGCCATCGTCCACTGCGAACCGTCAAACGTTGAGTGGTTGTCGCGGAACCCGTTGCGCGAGCTGTGCTTGCCCGTCAGCACCGTCGCCCGGCAAGGGCCGCAGAGCGAGTTGGGGACGTACGCGCGGTCAAAACGGACGCCCTCCCGGGCGATGCGGTCGATGTTCGGCGTCTTGTTGAGCCCCGACCCGTACGCGCTCACCGCTTGGTAGGCGTGGTCGTCCGTCATGATGAAGACGAAGTTCGGCCGCGGCGCCGCGTGCGTTACGCCGGCCGAGAGGACGACCAAGAGAAACCGCCAAGACGCCAAGAGCGCCACGGGCCGCCAGGGATTTGCGTTCATCGCTTGCTCCGGGAGGTCGCTCGATTGAAGGGCCTAAAGGAAGAGCCCGCGAATGACGCCAATCGGCGCGAATTGCTGCGAGCGGAAAGCGTCAGCGCTCACAGTTTAAACGCTAAGTGGCTGAGCCGTAACGCTACTCCGGCCGCTGACGCTTCCGGCTCGCCGCTCTTCTCTTATTCGCGTCCCTTCGCGCTATTCGCGGGCCCTATTTTACCTTGTTATCCAGCCAACCGCCGGAAAATCCCGCCCGCTCGAGGCCGGTGCGGACGTACGGGCTCTCCTTCATCAGGTCCCAGACGAAGCCGGTGCGGTGGTTCTCCGCCATCAGCAGGATCGGGCCCTGGTCGATGCCCAGGTAGTCCGAGTCGAACCAACCCGCCTCGGGGTCGATCACGCCGCGTTGCGCCTCGACGTCGGCGAAGCGGAACGTCGGATTGAATGCGTCGCGGAAGCCGTACTCGCCGTAGAGCCGATCGCCGTAGCGCTCGCGCATCGACCGCAGGGCGTGGATCGTCTCTGCAGGGGCGAAGGGAATCGAGCCGCCGGCCGCGGTCGGGGCGATCGTGCCGTCGTCGATGACCTGCGTAGCGGCGGCGCCGCGGGCCATGTAGGTGTGGAAGCGGCGTAACTGGCCGTTGTGCTCGTGCTCGACGTTCGCCGGCCCGTCGCAGGCGGTGAGGCCCCAGACATCCGCGCCGTAGTCGCGCCAGCCGCCGGGGTTGGCGATCGCGTACGAGCGCTGCGCAAGCGTCGCCCGCCGAGAGTTCTCGAAGTAGTCGATCCCGCGATCACGCAGGTAACGATCGGCGACGCCCCGCAGGTCGATCCAGCACGCGGCGTACTGATGACCAAAGAGTGGCGCGAAGTTGACGTGCTCGCCCGCGTCTTGGAAATCGGCCCACTTGTAGGTCGCGGAAAACGCTTCCCACGCCGAGGGATCGACGGGGTGCGTCGGTGACCCGATCGCCAGCACGTAGAGGAACATGGCCTCGTCGTAGCCGCGGTAGTCGGCCCTCCCGAAGCCGCCGTTTCCAGGGGAGTCCGATTCCGGATGCCAGCCCATCGCGATCAGCGGCGG
Source organism: Pirellulales bacterium (assembly GCA_041741515.1). Lineage (GTDB taxonomy): Bacteria > Planctomycetota > Planctomycetia > Pirellulales > Lacipirellulaceae > Botrimarina. The sequence goes on from JBGSJY010000760.1 coordinate 3,196, forward strand.
CCGCGGCTGCATCCAGTCCCACTCGACGCGGCGATAGAGAGCGTCGGCCGTTTCGCGGATCTCCTTCTCAACGTCATTGCCGCCATCGAAGTACTCGCGCGACGCGAGGACGCCCATCATCAGCAGGGCCGTGTCGATGCTCGACAGCTCGCAGTTGCGCCACCGCTTGCCGGTGCGCATGTCGAGGAAGTGGTAGAAGAAACCGCGGTGGCCGCTGGTCTCGGCGGACTCCTCGTTCTGCGGAGCGTCCCGGAAGAAGCGCAGCGTCGCCAGCGTCCGCTCGGCCGCCGCGTCCCGCTCGACCCACCCCCGCTCGACGCCGACGCAGTAGGCCGTCAACCCAAACCCCACGGCCGCGATGCTGCACGGCGACGCGCTGGGGTACCGATCGGGCGTGAGGCCGGTGTCGGCCGGCGCGGTCTCCCAGAAGAAATCGAAGGTGCGGCGCCCCACGTCATCAAGAAACGCAGCGTCGTCGAGGAAGGCGTCGCTCGTATCGGCGCCCGCAATTGATGACGCCAGGACTGCGGTAAATAGAAATCCCGTCAGCAGTGGGTGGGTCCGTAACATCACGCAGAACTCGAGTGGCGCGGATGGAGAAGGTGGCGAAGCGGCTGCCTAGGAAAAAGGGGAGCGGACCCTTGGTCCACTCCCCTCACTTGAAGTGCCTGACTAAATGGCGGATCGACGCTCCTGCCTCAATACCGGTGGGCTTTCGGACTCTCTTTAATCAAAGATCCGTGCTGATCGTCTCGCCATCGTGCCGATGGCCCAATCGATTGAAGTTTTCCGGATCGACATCGAAAGTGATGAAATGAACCGACCCATCGGCATAGGCCGCGTTGATGCCGCCCGAGTGCGACGATCCGAAGGCCCAGTCGCCGACATTGTCGCACGAGCCGCTGGGGCCGAAAATTTGATCGATCTGCTCCATCTGCGACAGACCTGGGGTGCTCGTTCTACCGGCAGGCTGGGAGAGGTCGCTGTCACTTCGCGGTGAAAAGAGCGTGGTGCGAATGTTGTTGCAATCCCAACCGTCCGCCCAGCCAGCGTCATCCCCCGCGTTCCATTGCGAAGCGCCTCCGGAATAGACTTCAGGAACCAGGAATTTCTCGGCGATCAGCAGAGTCTTACTAGAGCCGTCAGTAATCTTCGCAAAGGTCATCTTCATACCGAACCCAACTCGCTCGAACCCCATCGGAGTGTCTGTCGCTTCGCCGGGCGAAATTTTCCAGTCCGTTCGTCGAATCACGCCACGGAACTGATACTGCGCCTGAGCTTCTCGCGCGGGATTCTTGAGCGCTTGAATCGTCGCAGCGGGCGGTATCCCCTCGGCGCAGGAGGGACACCCCCACGTCGACTGCCTGAGCCGATCGTAAGGTGACTTGTTCATCGGACTCGAAATCATCGCGTCGAACTCGGCAGGCGAGTTCATTTCCGAACGCGCCGGCGCTGCCACCGCTGCCGCGTAATCCACTTTAGAAGCCGTCCCGGGGGCAGGTACCTCAGGACTTCGCCTAGAGGGACAGTAGTACATCCCGACGACGAAGTTCTCAATTTGGTCCTGTCGGACGACGCCCACGATCGCATTCTCTTCCAAGTACGGCAGGAGCTGGTAGAAGGCGCCCAGTCCTTGGGTCTGGGGACCATTCGGCGGTCCCTTGCGATTTTGGTAATTGGGCACCGACATTGTATCGGCCAGATAGTTGTGAATTCGTGCGCCGTTCTGAGTCCCTCCGGTAGGGAACTGCTCTTGTGAGCTGTAGAAGTTCTGCGCCGCCAGCCCGATGTTCTTCAGGTTGTTCTTGCACTGCGTGCGGCGCGCCGCCTCCCGCGCCGCCTGCACGGCGGGGAGGAGCAGCGCCACCAAGATGCCGATGATGGCGATCACCACCAGCAGTTCGACCAGGGTAAACCCGCGCTCGGCTTTCAGTTCTCTTGTACCGAAAGACATATTCACTTCTCTTCTCCTTCAGACGAATAAAGAGCACGGGGCGCCATCGCTACGACTCAGACCCGCCGCCGTGCGGCGGCGACGGCCAGTCCCGTCATGACGAATAGGACCGAAGCAGGCTCGGGAACCGAAACGGCTGAAGATTGGCTCTGGCCCCACGTGGCGAGTAGGGCAGTCAGCTCATCGTTGCCAACGCCCGGGCCAGTGGGTTGCGACCCTACCCAACCCGCGGGAACGGGTGGCACGTCGCCCCCCCAGTTAGCAAGCAGCAGCGTTAGGTCACCGTTACCTACCGACCCGTTGCCGTCGAAGTCGCCCGCCAGCAGCCCCGGGTCAACCGCCGCCATCAGTGAGAAGTCGTCCCAGAAGGCCGACTGAGCGCCACCGGCAGGGTTGGTCGTTAGGTTGTTAATGATGCCCGCCACCCGGATGTCAACGGTTCCCGCAGGAGCCGCGGCGCTGACCGAGTGGGTGGACCAAAGATTGTCGGCTGTCTTGCCGTTCTCGCGAAGGTCGAGGACCGAGGAGCTGATCACCTCGCCAGAGCCGTCGAGGAACGCGAGCTCGAGGAGGGCCTCGTTCTCACCAGCCGTGCCCGTATCACCGAAGAAATTGGCTTCCCAACGCGCGCCGGCGCTGAAGGTGTACTCCGTTCCGGCCACGCCCGGAACAGTTTGCTGGACCACGCCAGAACCCCCTTGGGCGGACGCTAGGAAGGGGCTGACCCAGACGCCGTTAGCTCCGCCGGTGGCGGGGTTGTTGGCGAAACTCGCGATCCGCAGGATTTCGGTCGAGGTCTCCGGGCTTTTGACAAACTCCCACCCCTCATCGATGAGCAACTGTTCGACCGTGGGCGGAATGATGTTCAGTCCCCCATTCATCAACAGTTGGGTCGACGGCGCATCGGACGTCACCAGCGAGAAGTTATCGACGAACGCCGACTGTGCCCCGGTGTTGATGGTGTTGCTGGACATGTTGATGCCTTGAGCCCGAACGCGTACCGACGCGGCGCCCGCTGGGGCGATGCCAACCAGTGGTGTGATATCTGGGTTGCCGTTAGTGCCGGAATACCCAAGCCCAGGGATCACCTCTGCTTCCAAGTCCCGGACAAGCGGCGAGCCAATCACCATGCCGCCGGCGTCGAGAAACGCCATCTCGAACTGCGTGTCGGTGGAGAAACCAGCCGTTCCGCCGTAGTTCGCCTCGAACCGTGCATCGCCCGTGAACGTGTACTCCTTGCCGGGTACCGCCGGAACGATTTGGGAGAGGATCGCCTCGGTCGTGCCGGCAGCGTCGCTGCCGCTGAATGGTTTGATCCACAGGCCCCGATCAAGGGCGTTGACGTTCAGCGGGTCGATCGGGTTATCGGCGAAGCCCGCCAACGAGGCCGAGTCAACCAGCATCGACGGGTCGGCAGTTCGATACTCGCCGAGTGACCAAAACGGAACCTCGGCGCCCAAGGCAGCCTCGAAACCCGGCGCCGCCAGCAATTCCATCGCCATCGAGCGCTCGGCTTGCCCAAGGGCAGCGGCGCCAACCAGAGTAAAAGCAACAAGTCGCCATTTGGTCGTCATGAGTAGCTTTCCTTGAAGAGTGTCCAACCTGCCGAAACGTCGATACGAAAAGAGGTCGCTGATGATTCCAAGCGGGCGCCGTACTCTACGGCCCGAAGCTTCCGAATCTCTGCGACGGAGTGAGCCGCCGTCTCCATGACCCAGCCGACGCTCGGTGAGCCATGTCGTGAAAAGTCAATCGCGATAAGCCGGGCCACTGTCGCGCCACCTTCCTCGCTCGGACGGAACGGCTTGTTCCACCAGGAAGGGCAGGGGTAACGGTTCATGTCCCTACCAACAAAAGTAATCCATTGCCGCCACCCGCTGCAAGCGCTTTCACGAGGAATTCGCCGAACTCCGCTGTCCGATTTCTATGCAGCCCTTCGGGAAGCGGCAAACGGTTCGCTTCAAGTGCTTGCAGGCCGGCTTTCTCCCAGACCGTGCGAGGACTGTCCGTCGCATGCTGTCCGACGGGCGCCGGCTCTCAGGCGCCCGAGAGCGTCCCGCACGATTCTCGGACGACTACCCGCGTCGGCAAGGTCACCCGGTGCGAGGGTCGCTCGGGCTCCTTGAGCCGCTCGCAAAGCAGCTCGATCGCCTTGGAGCCCATCTCCGCCATCGGCACGTGAACCGTCGTCAGCCGTGGCCGCGTGAGCTGCGAGATCCGCGTGTCGTCGAAGCCCACCACCCGCAAGTCGTCGGGGATCGACAGCGTCGCGGCGATGGCGGCGTCGACCACGCCGGCGGCCATCTCATCGTTGGCGGCGAAGACGGTCGCCCCTTGAGCGGCCCACTCGTTCACCTGCTCGGTCGCGTACTCGAACGCCGTGCCGTAACGGTAGTCGAGGTGGACGACGTCCCCGGCGGCAGGGCGGATTCCCACCTCGGCGAGCACCTTGCGATAGGCGTTGAGGCGGTCGATGGTGTCGAGGTTGGTCTCGTGGCCGCCCAGGAAGACGACGCGCTTTCCGGGATAGTGAGAGACCAACCGGCGGACCAGCGCCTCGGCGCCGTTGTGATGGTCGATCGCCACCGTGTCGTGCTTGGCGCCCTGGACGTCGCCGTCGAGCACTACCAGCGGGATCGATGCGGTCTGCAGCGACTTGCGGATCTTCGAGCTCATCTCCGTGACCATCACGATCATGCCATCCACGAGCCCCTGCGTGCCGACCGCCGCGAGGATGTCTTGGCCGTCGTCGTCCGCGGTGACCGAAGAGACCAGCAGGTGATAGCCCAGTTCACGGGTCTTGACGTTCGCCCCGCGGATGATCTCTGAGTAAAACTCGCCGTGCAGGTCGGGAAGCACAAGGCCCAGGATGTTGCTCTTGCGGAGCATCAGGCCGCGGGCGAAGACGTTCGGGCGGTACCCGAGCTCGCTGATCGCCGCCTCGACGCGCTTGCGGGTCTCGACGTTAACGAGGTTCCGACGGTTCAGCACGCGCGAGACCGTGCTGATCGAAACCTTCGCTTTCTTCGCCACGTCTTCGATCGAAGCGGCCATCGACGGCTGGGGGTTCGAGGAGAGACACGCGCGAACCCGCAGGGTCACGGGGGCGCCCACTATGGAGGCGGCTCTGGGGCGTCAAGTTAGATCAGCGACGCGTGGAGAGCAACGTGAGCTCATCGCTCATCGCCGCGGGGGCGTCGGGGCTTGGGCTTCGCCGGCGACTTGCGACCCGCGCAGCGTGACCGTCTCGGTGAGCGGCGCCGTCGAGTCGCCCCCCACGCCGAGACGAAACTCGCCCGGCTCGAGCACCAGCTCGCCGCGATTGTTGTAGTAGGATAAATCGTCGGTCGAAAGCGCGAACTCCAGCACCTGCGACTCGCCCGGCTCGAGACGCACCCGGCGGAAAGCCTTCAGCTCGCGGACGGGCCGCACCAGGCTGGCCGCGACGTCCTGGACGTAAAGCTGCGCGACCTCCGTACCCGCCACGTTGCCCGTGTTCGTCAGCCGCACCCGTACCCCAAGAGTCTGTCCCGGCGAGATCTTGGCGGCCGTCAACTCGGGCGAATCGTACCGGAACGTCGTGTACGAGAGCCCATAGCCGAACGGGTAGAGCGGGAAGGGATCGACGTCGAGGTAGTGGGAGCGGTACTTCTGATCCTCGGGGAAATCGGCGAGCCCCGAGCCGATCAGCGGCTTCGTCTGGGGGAGGGCGGGGCGGCCTGTGCTGGGGTGGTTGTAGTAGAGCGGGCATTGGCCGACCGCCTTCGGGAAGGTCGCCGGCAGTTTGCCGCTGGGCGACTCGACGCCAAGCAGCAGGTCGGCGATCGCTGGGCCGCCCATCGTGCCGGGGTGCCAGGCATAAAGCACCGCGTCGGCGAGCTCGGCCTCGGCGCCAATCGTCAACGGCCGCCCCGCCACGACGACCATCACGACGGGCGT
>JBGSJY010000761.1:0-5321 GCA_041741515.1 Pirellulales bacterium
GCCGACGCGATGCCGAACGTGATCGGCACCAGCACCGGCGCCAGCGCGTTGCGTAGCACGTGGCGGAACATGATGCCGAAGCGCGAGACGCCCAGCGCCTTCGCGGCCGCGACGAAGTCCATTTCCTTGAGCCGGAGGAACTCGCCGCGGGTGAGGCGGGCGATGCCCGTCCAGCCGGTGACGCCGAGCACGGCCATCAGGTGCCAGATGGTGGGCCGCTCGAGCACGGCGATCAGCGCGAGGATCAGCACCAGCGACGGGATGCACATGACGACCTCCGTGACGCGGCTGAGTACCACGTCGACCCAGCCGCCGAAGTACCCTGAGCACGCGCCGACCACCACGCCGATCACCGCGGCGATCCCCATCGAAACAAAGCCCACCAAAAGCGCGACACGCGTGCCGTGGACCATCTGCGCCAGCACATCGACCCCGGCGCGATCGACGCCCAGCGGGTTGAGCCGGCTGGGAACGCCCTCATCGCGGGTGGGGTTCGCGGGGCGGCCGGGGACTTCCCCTTCACGGACGCGGCGGTAGGGGTCTTGATAGAAAAGGGGCCAGACGGCCCAGCTGTCGGGGTCCTTCTCGAGTCCCGTGGTGTAGACGCCGCGGAAGCGGTTGGTCAGAGGCTTGTTTTCCACCAAAGCGGGGAAGTAGAGGTCGCCCTTGTAGTAGCAAACAATTGGCTTGGTGCCCGCGATCGCCGGCGCGAAGAGGGCCACGAGCGTCATGAAGCCGACGTAGCCCAGCGCAGCCATCGCCAACGGCCGCCGCCGGAACCGCCGCCACGCCTCGGCCCAGTAGCCGCGCGAGGGCCCCCCATTGGACGAGGGGGGGTCGGTCTTGGTGGAGGGTTCTTGCAATTTAACCACGGATTACACGAATAGGTGAGTCGTCAATGCGCGCCGGTTTTCTGTGGGAGGCGTCTCCGACGCCGATGACGCGCACCATACCATTGCGGAATGGATGCCGTTATCGGCGTCGGAGACGCCTCCCACAGTCCTCTTCTTCATCGGTGCCATCGGCGGCTAACTTCCAGGCGTCACGAGTAGCTGACCCGGGGGTCGACCCAGGCGTAGAGGACATCCGCTAGGAGTTGCCCGAGCAGCGTCAGCACGCTGAACAGCAGCACCAGGCCCATCAGCGTCGGGTAGTCGCGTTCGCGGATCGCCTCGAAGAAGAGGCTCCCCATGCCGGGCCAGCTGAAGATCTGCTCGAGGATGATCGCCCCCGACAGCAGGGCCGGCAGCGTGAGGCCGATCATCGTCACCAGCGGGATCAGCGTGTTGCGGAAGGCGTGCTTCAGCAGCACCTTCCAGGGGCCGACGCCCTTGGCCCGCGCGGTGCGGATGTAATCCTGGCGGATCACCTCCTGCATGTTCGCGCGGATGAAGCGGCTGTAGTAGGCGAGGCTCGCGTACGTGTAGCAGGTGATCGGCAAGAGGCTGTGGCGCGCGAGGTCGACCACCTGCTGGCCGAAACTCAGCTGGTTGAAGTTATCACTGGTCATGCCGAACAGGGGCAGCTCGAAGGGCGTGCCGCGGAGCTTGATGGCGAAGACCATCTGCAAGAGGATCGCCGCCACGAATGACGGCAGCGAGTAGAGCATGTAGAGCAGCATGCTCATGCCGCGCTCGTCGGGCCGCCCCGAGCGCGCCGTGGCGTAGAGCCCCATCGGGATCGACAGCAGGTAAGTCAGCACCAACGACGTGACCGAGAGCATCAGCGTCGGCCCGATGCGGGCGGAGATGATCCGCGCGACCGGCGCGTTGCGTGATAGCGACAGGCCCAGGTCGCCCGTCGCGACGCGGCCGAGCCACTCGAAGTAGGCGATGTACCACGGGTCGTTCAGGCCGAACATCTCGCGCATCCGCTGGATGTCCTCGGGCCGCGGGCGCTTGTCGGGGCCGGACGACTCAAGCAGCATCAGCGTCGGGTCGCCCGGCATCAGCCGCACCAGGCCGTAGACGACAAACGTCACCAGCACCAACGTGCAAGCGGCGAGCAGGAGTCGTCGGATCAGGTAGCTGGTCATTAGAAAACGGCGCTGAACGACGAAAACAAAAAAGGAGGAACGCTAATCCACGCTAATGACCACTAATAAAGCTTCTTCTGCTGTCCGTTTTTATTAGCGCCGATTAGCGTTGATTAGTGTTCCTTCACTCAGCCTTCTGACGTGGCCTTCCGACCTGTCAATCAACAGGCATCCAGAGCGAGCTGAAGCCGGGGCCGTAGGAGAACGGCCCGCGGGGGCTGAACTTGTAGCCGCGCAGCCGCTTGTTGAACCCGAAGAACGACGATTGCTCGTAGAGGAACGTGTAGGGCTGGTCCTCGTAGATCAGGTTGGCGATCTTGCCGTAGATCTCGGCGCGTTTCTCCCGGTCGAACTCGCGATCGCCCTCGTCGAAGAGGCGGTCGACCTCCTTGTTGGAATACAAGCCGTAATTGCGTTCGGCGTCCGTGGCGAAGATGTTCTTGGAGGTCGAGGGGTCGGCGCCGGCGCCCCAGCCGGCCATCTCAGCCTGGAACTGCTTCTTGAACATCCGCTCTTGGAAGACGGCCGCTTCGAGCGGCTGGATGTTGCACACCACGCCGATGTACTCGAGGTTCTCGCGCAAGAGGTTGCAGATCGCGATCCGGTCGGGCTTGTTGCTGACCAAGAGCGTAAACTCGAAGGGCGTCTTGCGGCCATTGATAACCTTTTCACGGACGCCGTCGCCGTCATTATCGACCCAGCCGGCCTCGTCGAGCAGCTCCTCGGCCTTGTCGAGGTCGAACTCGTACAGCGGCGCGGGCTCATCGGGGTACATCCACGAGCCCTTGCTGAACGGGCCGTAGCAACGCTGGTAGAGGCCGAAGCAGAGGTCTTCGAGCATCTCCTGGTAGTCCATCGCGTGCGCCATCGCGCGGCGGACGCGGACGTCCTCGAAGAGCGGGTCTTTGAGATTCCAGGCGACATAGAAAAAGGTCCACTCCTCGCCACGGACCTTGGTGTTGTTGTCGTAGAAGTCGGGGCCGTCGGTCTGCGTGAGCCACTGCTCGGCGCCGAGCCGGGTGTCGTCGATCTGGCCCGCCTTGAGCGCCAGCAGCGACGTGTTCTGGTCCTCGATGATCCGCAGCCGGATGGTCTTGAAGTAGGGCTTGTCGCGGACCTCCTTGCCGTCGTGCACGTAGTACGACTCGCGACGCTTCAGCACCATGCCTGTGCCGCGGGTACGGCTCGCCAGCTCGTAGGGGCCGCCGGTGACGGGCTTCTCCTCGTACTCGGCGTGGTAGCGGCTGGTCTTGAGCGTCGGGTCGTCGGCGATCGAGTCGGCGTAGATGTGCTTGGGGAGGATCGCGAAGTTCACGTTCCAGACGTTCGTCGCCAGCGGCTGCTTGTGGAAGTAGACGAGCGTGTGGTCGTCGTAGGCCTTCACCAGCTTGATCTCGCTGGTGCCCGAGCGCATCGCGGGGACCGGCACTCGTGAGGACATGATCGCCCGGTACGAGAACTCGACGTCGTGCGCGGTGATCGGCTTGCCATTGGACCAAGTAAGGTCGTCGCGCATCACGACCTTGTCGTAGAGTCCGTTTTCGCTTGATTGCCAAGAGACCACGCTGTCGGCGCTCGCCAGCGGGTTGAACTCCCAGTCGAAGCCGAAGAGCCCGAATCCGGTGAGGCCCAGGAACTCGGACTCGGACATGCTGCTGGTGAGGATCGGGTTGAGCGACGCGCACTCTTGCATGATGGCGCGGCGGATCGTCGCGTCGTAATCGACTCCCGCGCCGTCTTCGGGCGCGAGGACCGAGAGGGCCGCGAGGATCTTCTCGTTGTCCTCGTCGGAATTGTTCTTCATCGCCAGGGCCTCGGCGGCCGTGAGCTGGGGCTTCGGCTGCTTGGCCTTGTACTCGCGGAGCAGCTGGAGGGTATCGACGACGGGTTGGTCGACCCACCTCACGCTGCTCTCGAGCTCCTCGAGCGTCGGCGGCTCGAAGGGCTCGATCAGGTCGCCGAGGACAAAGGGCCCGCTGGCCGCCGGCGCGGCCGCGGCGGTCTCGTCGGAACTGGGCCCGTCGGCGCTGGGCCCGTCGGCGCTGGTCTCTCCTGCGGCCGTGGGGGACGTGTCCCCCGGACGGGTCTCGGTCTTCTTGGCAGGCGCCGTGTTGCTCGCCCCGCATCCGAGCGTCAGCGTCACGAGCGCCGCTAGCACGGCGCGTTCCCACCCCAACCGACTGCAAAATCCCATCCCGTAGGCGTCCTCGGCTTTCGCCGGGACCGCGCAAACGCGGCAAGCCGCTCGCCCGACGCCGGCGGCGTGCCCGGGACGCCTTCGCGACTGCCTCGCAGCGGCGACCCCGTAAGCTAGTTAACCTAGCACGGCCTTTCGGCAAGGGTCAACGCGATGGCGGGGCCCGACAGCGGGGCTTTTGTCGCTGACGAAGACGAGCTAGTCGTTGAAATACTCGAACTCGCCCACCAACAGCCTGTCGATCGGCAGGTCCGGGAGAGACCGGTTCAGCCGCGCCAGGACGCGGCGCCGCACGCGGTCGAGGCCGGGCTCCTGGAACTCGTGCTGCTCGCAGAGGCGGATGGCGATGAGCACTTCGTTGCGGATGCGGTGCTGGTGTTCCTCGACCTGCTTGCGGAGGGATTCGGCCTCGTCGGCATCGACCCCGGCATAAAGGTGGAAGTGGATCCGCAGCTTGGCCCCTTCGACCGCGCGGAGTTCGCTGATCGAGAACTCGCCGAGCGAAACGGCGAGGGGGGCCGCCTCGGGCCCCACTGGGGCGGCATCGACGGCGTCGGCGGCGCGCGCCGGGGCGGCCATCGCGGCCAGCGTCAGCGCGATCGAGAGGACTTTGATCATGGGGATCGGGATCAGGACGGTCGGCATCAGGGTGGTCGGCATGGCGTTTAGAGTTCGTCGAGGGTGACACGGTTGATGCCCACTCGCCGCACCGCTTCGACCCCGAGGTACGGCTGCACCGCGTCGAGCAGGTGGGCCTTGAGCGTCGACAGCTGGGCGTCGAGCAAGTCGTCGCGGGGCGTATTGCGGCAGACCCGCATCACTTTGTCGCGGATCCGGCCCTCGTTGCGTTTCTTGAGCCGCTCGACTTTTTTGGCGTCTTTCGGGTCGACCACGACAAACATCCCGAACTCGACTTGGAGGAGGTTGTCGGGCTCGAACCGGTCGGTCGCCGACGCGAGCACGATCGGGATGGGGACCACGAACGAGCCGATTTCGACCTCGACAAAGGCCTCCCGCGCCGGGACGCGGGCGATCTCCTCGAAGGCCCGCCCGGACGGCTCGCCCGAGCACCCCGCCAGCAGGGCCAGC
>JBGSJY010000762.1:0-4377 GCA_041741515.1 Pirellulales bacterium
GATTGCTTAGAGAACCAGTATTGCGGTTCAAGTTCCTTGCCGACCATGACGCGGCTGCGGTACGTGTCGTGGCATTCGATGGTGGCGAGCTGGAGCGACGCTGGTGCTCCTCTTGATGACGACGCACCGATTCGCTCAGGCCGGTTACGATAACACGGAGCGTATCCGCGTCGGCGTCGTGCTGTTCGGCGAGTTGAGCGACGACCCTCGGCTGCTCTTCCGCCGGCAGGCACTGGAGCACGCTGGCCCCGAGGTCCGGCGCTAAGTGCCCGAGCACGACCGCGATCGCCCGCGGCTGTTCGCGTGAGAGGTAGTCGGCGATCGCCTGGGGATCAACGCCCTGAAGTTGACGGAGCCACGCGGCCCCATCGACGGGCTGCGACCCGTCCAGCGGCGGGCGCGCGACGGGCTGGGGGGGCGCCGGTTCGTAGTCGAGGTGACTCAGTTGCAGCTCAACCGTGCCGTCCTCCGACGATTGGGCCATGCCGTCCCGCAACAAGTCGGGCTGCCCTGCGGCGCTCTTGTTGGCGGGGTCGAGTTGCGAGATCGCTTCGCGGAGGACGCGCGCCTCCTCAGCGGAAAGCCGGCCGAGCATCGCCGCGGCGGCGTCGGGGGCGAGTCCGCGGACAAATTCCGCGGCCTTGCGTAGCGAGTTGTCAGCGACAGGCGTCATGCCTTATCCGCGAGTAAGGACGGCTTCATGCCGCGTTGTTGATCCACGAACGGAGGATGGCGGCGGCCGCGTCGGGGTCGCTGGCCACCATCTCCGAGAGGTCTCCCTTGAGCGTGTCCGCTTTGCGGAGCTTGAGCTTGGGTCGGTTTGGCTCGTCGTCGCTATCGGCGTCGGCGTCGTCACGGGAATCGCCCTCGATCTTCAGCGACGGCAGGCTCGGGGCGGCCTTGTCCTTGCCGCCTGTGGAACTGACCATCGATCGCAGCATCACTAGGCCCACCATCGCCAGACCCACCATCGCAAAGGTGTTGGCGTGCGTCCCCAGCACGCCCAGCGCGCTGGTGGCGAGCGAAGGCTCGGGCATCGCGGCCTGGGGTAGGTCGGTGACGAAGGTGACCTTCACCTGCTTGAACTCGTCCTCGCCGAGGGAGAGTTTGGGCAGTAGCGGCTGGACGATCCCTTCGATCTCGGTGCGGATCATCGCCTGCATCTGCTCGAGCTGGTTGGGCTCGATCTCTTTGGGCTGCTGGCCCGCGGGGGTCGGGTTCCGCTCGCGGAAGACCGCTTTGACGTACGAGTTGGGGACCACCACGCTTGCCTCGGCCTCTTCGAGCGAGAAGCCTGAGGTTACGGTCTCGGTGCGCTTGGTGCCGACGCCGTTGGCGATATCCGTGGTCCCGCTCTTCTTGATGGTCTGATCTTGCCGGGCGAAGGCGTCCTCGCGATTGACGCTCGGTGGCCCCTGCGCGGCCTGGGCCTCGACGCCGACGCGGTCGCCGGCGGCGCCCGACGAATGCGAATCCTCTTGCTCCTGCGTCTTCTTCGACAGCATCACCGGGTCACTCTCGGGGGTCACCTCGACGACGTGCTGCTCGCTCTTGGCGTCGATGCGGGGATTGACCTGGACCCGCACGCCGGGGATGTCGCTGAGCTGCTTGAGGATCATGCCCCGCACCCGTTCGGACTCCATCGCCCGCAGGCGGTAGAGCGGGTGGTCGAAGTCGTCGGCCGAGACGCCGCCGTCGCCCCCCACCAGCATGTCGTTGCCGCTATTGGTGATGGAGATATTCTCGATCGCGACATCGCAGGCTTTGGAGACAAAGTCCTTGATCATCCGCACCCGCTGGGGCGTCAAAGACTCTCCCACGGCTGGCTCAATGCTCACGGCCGCCGTGGCGTGGCGGCTGGCGTGGAGGCCGTTCTCCTGGCGTTCGTTGTAGATAACGTTCGCGCGATCAACCCACGGGAAGTTGCCGAGGATGAGGGAGGTTTGCGCCTCGCGGGCGGCCCGCATTCGCTGGAGCTTGGTGTCGCGGAAGTCGAACAGGCTGCCGCCGTTGATGGCGTCATCCATCAGCCGGTGGAATTCGGGGGGGAGTTCGCCCGCATCGGCGATGGCGGCGATAGCGGCGTTCTTATTCGCGCGGGTGACGCGGATCTTCGTCCCCTCGGTCTGGAACTGGATGCCGGCGGCCGACATCGCGGCTTCCATCCGCGGCAATCGATCTCGGCCGATCGACTCGCCGCCGAAGAGGTACTCGTCGGGCCCAACGGCGACCTGCTTGAACAGGAATCCGACGCTGACGACGACGACCGCCAACAACAGCCCCGCCGTCACCCGCGCGCCGGGCGTCATCGACGCGAAGAGTTCGCGGACCTGGGCGATGGTTTGGTTGAGGAAGTCCATGGGGGCTGTCGGCTCTCGGCTGTCAGCTATCGGCTAGAAGCGTTCGGTAGTAAACCCACTGGAGAATTCCCAGCCGACGGCCGAAAGCCGACAGCCGAGAGCCCTTCGTCAGATCCTCACATCCTGAATCTCGCGATAAACATCCATCAGCTTGTTGCGGACCTGCATCGTCAGGCGGAACGCCATGTCGGCTTTCTGGACGGCGGTCAGCACCTCGGCGGGGTTGACGTCGCCGCCGGTGAACAGGGCCTCGACCGCTTGGTTGGCCTCTGCCTGCATGCCGTTGACGTGCTCAATCGAGTCAAGCAGCAGGTTCTTGAACGAGCCGGCGTCGGCGGTCGGTTTGTTCTCGGCGGCGACGGCGAGCCGCTCGCTGGGGAGCGGGACGCCGCCGACGATGCGGGCTGGGATTTGCGGACTGATTGTGTTCATAGGACCGTGGCGGTCGTTGATCGACTTGAGCCTGCAATTCGGATGCTAGAAGAACCACGACGGACACAACGGACACGACGGCCAGCCTCGCAGGTTGACGACGCTTCGAGAGTTGAGCCGTCGTGTCTGTTGTGCCCGTCGTGGTTCATTTCTTTTTCTTGGTTTTCCAATGCCTCGTCGCGGCATAACGCTTAGACGATGATCTGCAGCGTCTGGCGGCCGAGGTCTTTGGTGATTTCCATCACGCCGATGTTCGCCTCGTAGGCGCGGGTCGCTTCGAGCGCGTCGACGAACTCGGTGGTCATGTCCACTGCCGGCATCGCGACCATGCCGGTCTGCTTGTCGGCGTCGGGGTGATCGGGCTGGTACCGCATGACGGGCGGCTCGGTCGAGGACTCGACGCTCGCCACTGTGACGCCGATTCCCCCTGCGCGGGTCTGCTTGGTGGGGTCGGTCGAAAACGTGACGTACTTCGGGCGGTACACCTCCGCCTCGCCGCGCTCGTTACGCGTGGTCGAGATGTTCGCCAGGTTCGAGGCGATCGCGTCAAGCCGCGCCCGTTGCGCCACGAGGCCGCTCGTGCTGATGTCGTAGGCGGTGAACATCATGGCAGACTGGGGGGAGGGGTGGGGCTGGTGCGAAAGGACTCAAGTTTTGTTAAGCAACGGTCTCGCTGATCGCCGATCGCATCTGACGGAACTGTTGGCTCATCAAAGTAATCGCGAGGTTGTGCAGTGATTGGTTCTTGGAGATCTCGGTGACCTGGGATTCGAGGCTGACGTCGCGCCCATCGTGATAGACGAAGGTCTCCATCGATCGTCGGACGCCGTCGAACGGGTCGACGGCCAGCGGCTCGTTGCCCGAGTCGATCGTCATCAGCCCCTCGCCCGAACCGTCGGCCAGCGGCCCGAGGACCACCGCGTCGCCCGGGCTGCGTGACTTGCGGGACGACTCGATGGCGGTGCGGAGGTTGGACTGGAACGCATCGACCGACAGGTCGCGAGCCTTGTAGTCGGGTGTGTTGAGGTTCGCAAGGTTGCCCGCCAGGACGCCGTGTCGCGCCTGCGTGAACTGCACGACCTGCTCCAGCACGGGGAGTGTCGAGCTAGCGAACGGGTCAAGCATCGTCGGCCTCTCCAAATGGGCACGGTTACCAACGAGCGTTTAGCAGAAGGCGTGCCATCGCCGCTAGACGAGCGTGGCGAGCGGCTTTCCGGACTTTTTAGCGCCGCGCAGCAGCGACCAGTCGGCGAGGATTGCCGATAGCAGCGGCGATTGGCGCCGATGAACGCTTGTCGCGGAATCGATTTCCGTACCACGACCGTCAGGGAGTGACCTAGCAACTCAGCTATTTGACCGGACCGGTCGCTCCCTGACGGTCGCGGTTCGGATGGTTCACTTTGGGTTACGCGGCGCGGGAAGTGATGTCCTTCTCTCCCGGCGGCACGCCGTAGCTGCGGAGCTTGCCGCTCAGGGTGCGGACGCCGATGCCCAGGGCGTCGGCGGTCTTCTGGCGGTGGCCGTCGAAGCGGGCGAGCGTCGCCAGGATCATCTGCCGCTCGACCTCGGCGAGGCTCGCGCCGAT
>JBGSJY010000763.1:0-5435 GCA_041741515.1 Pirellulales bacterium
CGGCGGAACGTCTGCAGCCGGCGGTCGTTGACGCGGCCGATCCCGCTCCAGCCGCGGCTCGTCCCGGCGCCGGGCGCCTCGAAGTAGGCCGCCATCCCCTCGACGAGCCAAATCGGCAGATCGGCATAACGCTGCATCAGGCCCGTATTGAAGCAGACCTGGTGCGTCGCCTCGTGGACGATGGTCGCCACGAGCGGCTCGGCGGCCGGCATCGAGAGCATCCGCGTGATCTCACGCCGCGACCCGCTCCGCATGCCGCCGGCGCGGAGCTCTTGCGCGCCGGTGATGTCGTACATCCGCACGCGATTGGTCGTCATGTGGTAATAGCCCACGGCGCCCATGGGAACGCCCTCGGCGCGGCTGGCCGCATTGTAGGCCGCCGCCGTCGAGTGGATCACGATCGGCAAAGGGAACTGGGGCTCTTCCAGCTTGATCCCCGCGCGGTCCCAATAACGCACAAGCGCCTTCTGCAGGCCTTCCAGCAGTGAGCTGGCCCACTCGGCGTACTCGCGACTGGTGTCGTAGGCGATGACGTAGTGCTTGGTCTGATGCAAGCGGAACCCGGCGGGCAGGTCGGCCAGCAGGCGCTCGCCCAGTTCGTCGGCGGTCGCGGGGGCGAAGGGCCTGTCGTCGCTCGACTGAGACTCGATGTCGTCCGCTGCGATCAGCCGCCTGGCGCCGTCAACGCTCTCGAAGAAGCGATTGCCGACCGAGTCCTCCACCAGCACGCGTCCCGTGGCGGTCGCTGTGACGGGATCGGCGTCGGGGTAGGGCCGGTAGCGGAACGTGAGCGTGTCCATCGCCCCCGCAAGCGGGGCAATGGCGATTAGCAAAGCGACGGTGAAGAGCGGGCGGGGCATCTCTCTAGCTTAGTCCACGCACCGCCAAAGTGACGACGCCGATCTTCGACAAGAGTCCCCACCAAAAATCGGGAGCCCTCAGCGCCAGCGCCGGGAGTGAAGCGCGTGCCCGGCGCTGGCGCTGAGGGCTCCACGAGAGCGTGTGGCGGCACTTCATGAGCGACTCAGAGCTCGACTTCGACGCCGTTGTCGCTGTCGCCGCTGACGTCGTCGCGGGCGTCGCTCTTCTCGCGCTTGCGGAGATAGATCTTGATCGGCGTCTCCGCGTACGGCAGTTCGTCGCGGAACCGGCTGAGGAGGTACCGCAGGTACGGCTTCTGGAACGCGGCCGGGTTGCTGCAGAAGAGCACGATCGTCGGCGGCTGCACGCCCACTTGCGTCGCGTAATAGAGCTTCGGCCGGCGGTTCTGGTAGATGCCGGGCGGGTTTCGCTTCACCGCGTCACGCACCAGTCGATTCAGCTCGCCCGTGCCGACGCGCTCGCGCGACTGCTTGAAGAGCATCTGGGCGTGGTTCAGCAGCGCCTTGACGTTCTTGCCCGTCTGGCCCGTGATGAACGCGATCGGCGCGTAACGCAGGCCCGGCAACTGGTCGTTGATGTAGTTGACCCACTTCTCGGTGGGCATCGTGCCGGCGTACTTGTCCCACTTGTTGACGACGATCACGCACGGCTTGTACTCCGTGGTGATGTAGTCGCCGAGCTGCTTATCGACATTGCCGATGCGCTCGCCCGCGTCGAGGAACAGCAGCGTCACGTCGGCGCGGCGGATCGAGCGCTGGGCGCGGTGGGCGCCGTAGAAGTCGATGTCGAACTTCGCCTGCGCGCGGGTGCGACGCACGCCGGGCGTGTCGATCGCGACGAAGCCCTTGCCGTCGAGCTCGAACCGCACGTCCACGCTGTCACGGGTCGTGCCGGGAACCTCGCTGACGATCATCCGCTCGGCGCCGGCGAGCGTGTTGACGAACGTGCTCTTGCCGACGTTGCGGCGTCCGACGATCGCGACCTTCATCTCCGGCTCGCCGGGATCGCCGTCGTCGCCGGATTCGGGCGGCAGCGTCTCGGCGATGCGGTTGAGCAGGACCGCTTTGCCGCGGTTCTGCAGCGTGCTGACCTTCAGCGGCGTGCCGTGGCCAAGCTTGCCGAACTCATCGGCGGCGTGGTCGAAGGTCTCGTCGTCGGTCTTGTTGGCGATGCAGAGGATCGGCGTCTTCAGGTACCGCAGCCGCTTGGCGACCTCCTGGTCCATCGTCGAAAGGCCGGTCCGGGTGTCGACAACAAACAGGATCAGGTCGGCCGAGTCGATCGCCAGCGTGATCTGGGCCTCGATGTCCTCGGTCAGTTCGTCGGCGTCCATGTGGCCCATGCCGCCCGTATCGACCAGTTCGAAGAACCGCTCGTCGTGGTGCATCAGGTAGATGACCCGGTCGCGCGTGATGCCGGGTTTGTCATCGACGACAGCGACACGCCGCCCCGCCAGCCAGTTGAGCAGGCTGCTTTTGCCGACGTTCGGCCGACCGACGATGGCGACTTGGGGGATGCCCATGGGGTGGGGAGAGGCGTTCAGGCGGGGAGGGAGCGGACCCCTCATGGTAGCTGGACGACGGCCCGGTGGTCACCCGTCGGGGGCAACCTTCGGCAAATAACTGTAGGCGAGCCGGCGACGCAAGTCGTCGGAGTAACCCCGGTATCCGCTTCACTCCGAGGACTCGCGTCCCCGGCTCGCCGGTCACTCGCGGCGCCAGTAACCTGTTGGCATGGACCAACCCCCTTCCCTACCGTCGCCACGGGCCCTCCTGCAGCGTCTGGAGAGCTTGCAGGGAGCGGGGGTGTCGCAGTTGCCTCGGCGGGTGGGACGCGTTCTGGAGGCGGCTGGGGCGACGACAGAGGCGGTTCCTGCGGCCCCTCACAGGGTTCCTCCGACGATTAACATCGCCGGCTCGCCAGCCACTGCGAAGGCAGCCCCTGTCCCCCGGCCCCTGGCTCCTGGGCCCTCCTCGGCCCCCACCCTCGAAATCCTTCGCAGCGAGGTCGCGGGCTGCTTTGCTTGCGATGAGCTGGCCCGGACTCGGACCCAGACCGTCTTCGGGGTGGGTAATCCGAACGCCCGGCTCTGCTTCATGGGCGAGGCCCCGGGGGCGGACGAGGACCGGCTCGGTGAGCCCTTTGTTGGCCGGGCGGGGCAGTTGCTCGACAAGATGATCGAGGCCTGCACCCTCAGCCGCGGCGAGGTCTACATCCTCAACGTGCTGAAGTGCCGCCCGCCGGGAAACCGCAATCCGGCCCCCGACGAGGCCCGCAACTGCCGGGGCTTCTTGCAGCGGCAGCTCGAATTGATCGACCCCGAGTACGTCTGCTGCCTGGGAGCGGTGGCCGCGCAGAACTTCCTGCAAACCGACACGCCGATCGGCCGCCTCCGCGGCCGCGTCCACGAGCACGCCGGCCGCAAAGTGGTCTGCACCTACCACCCGGCGTACCTACTGCGGAACCCGTCAGCGAAGAAGCACGCGTGGGACGACCTCAAGCTCCTGATGCGCGAGCTTGGGATTGAGCTGTAAACGCTCAACACTCCGTCGAATCTCAGCCGTTGGCGGCAGCCCACGGCGAACCCTTGTACCCGGCGCGCCGTGGGCTGCCGCCTACGGCTGCGGACTTCTCTGAAATTGAGCGTTCGCTGCCTCACGAATCGCTCCAAGGTCGTCCGTCTTGAGTTTTTTTCTCCGCAAGCAATGGCGGCTAGGGTGTGGTCGTAGCGGTTGCGCAAGTTGCGGCGCGGAACCCTGCCGTTCGTGACGGTCACGCGAATTGCTGATTAAGTATCCCGCGCCGAGTAGGGCTCCAATTGCTTCCAGCAGTTGGGGGGTGTTGATAAAGTCAGATTCAGGCGTCGGCGGTTGTGCCGAGAGCCTCCGCTACGCCAAAGATCGACCCCGCTGCCGCCCCGAAGCGCGATGATCGCCCCCAAACAAAATCTCGATCCGGTCGACTGCCTCCTGCGCAACGCAGAGCTGCGTGACCAACTCGACCCGCTACTGGACGAGTCGATCGACATCGTCGATATGGGGCGGATGTCCACCGTTCACGAGAACGACTTCCTGGAGTCGATGCTCGCCTGGGAACGGGCGCCGATGCTGCCGATCGGCGAGTGGTTCGACCCCAAGCTGACGCTGACCGAGCCCGATGGTCTTGAGCCCGAAGAGATCGCGCGGCTGCTCACGCAAACCGTCGAAGCCCTGTTCACCAAGAACGTGGTGCTCGACTTCACTGACCACCTGACCGACCGTCAGCTCTACACGCTGATCGCTCGCGACATCCTGCCGGCGTACGAGAAGAAGCTCGACCGCCAAGGGACGTACCTGCACTGGGACTGCGCCAACCTGGGCGAAGACCCCGAGCCGTGGCTCCGTTATTACGCGAGCCGCGAAGAGCGTGAGATGTGGCAAGAAGAAACCGGCGAAGACCTCCCGCCGGCAAGCGACCCGCCCTTCGTGCGACAACTGCCGAAGGCGCCTTTGTGAGAACGGCGAGCCGGCGACGTCAGTCGTCGGAGTGAAAAAGGTACCTACTTCACTCCGGGCGCTAACGCTTCCGGCTCGCCGTCTTACAAGAGTTCGGGCCAAATCGCGTCGCTCACCATCAGCCCCGCGCGGGTGAGCCGCACGCCCTCGGCGTCGCTGCATAACAAGCCTAACGACGCGAAGCGTTCGATCTGCTTGCCGGCAAGCGCGTCGATCTCGTAGCCCGTTTGCGTAGCGAAGTCCTGACGGCGTACGCCTTCGAGCCGTCGCAGGCCGAACACCAGCCGCTCGCGGGCTTTCTCTTCGGCGGTGAGTTCTTCGCGCTCCGCGACGGGCGATTCGCCGGTTTCCAAACGGCGAATCCAAGTCGTCGTGCTGCGGTGATTCGTCTCCCGGACGCCATCGACATAACGCGCCGCGCCGGGCCCGGCGGCGAACCACTCGCGGCCCGTCCAGTACGATTCGTTGTGGTGGCTGCGGCGGCCCGGCTGCGCGAAGTTCGACACCTCGTAGTGCTCGAAACCGCTCTGGGCAAGCCGATCGATCGCCAGCTCGTACATTGAACGTTGAAGTTCATCCTCTAACTCAGCAAGATCGCCACGCGAACGCCGCGACCAGAACGAGGTCCCCTTCTCGTACGTGAGGCCGTACGTCGAAGCATGCGTCGGCCCGAGCGCGATCGCAGCCTCAAGGTCCACACGCCACGCATCAAGCGTCTCGCCCGGCGCCGCGAAGATCAGATCGATCGCCACATGCAGCCCCGCGTCCTGCGCCGCCCTGACGACGCGGTGAACATCGTCGGGCGTGTGGTCGCGTTCGAGGTGAACGAGCTTCGCCCGATTGAGCGATTGAACGCCGAGGCTCAATCGCGTGACGCCGTGCGAGGCGAGCAGCCCGATCGCCTCCGCCGAGAGGTCGCCGGGATTTGCCTCGACAGTGAACTCAGGCTCAACACCCTCCAGCGCCGGGAACCACGTCCGGGCGAGCGTCAGCAGCTCATCAAGCAGCGGCAGCGCAAGCCGCGTCGGTGTCCCGCCGCCGAGGTAGAGCGTCTCGACG
>JBGSJY010000764.1:0-4592 GCA_041741515.1 Pirellulales bacterium
GCCACATCGGCATTCAGGTGTGGATCAACCAAGGCGAATACGAGGACCAGAACAATGGCGCTGATGCCCAAGAGGGTCAAGCACCGAAAAAGCCAAAGAGGGCGTATAAAAGGTAACGCCACACGCGGCAATCGCGTGATCTATGGCGAATTCGGCTTGCAGGCCGTCGAGGGTGGCTGGATCAGCGCCCAGACGATCGAAGCCGGCCGTATCGCGGCGCAGCAGTATGTGCGTGGCGAGGGGCGCCTTTATATCCGCATCTTCCCGGACAAATCGGTCACGTCGATTCCGCTCGAAACCCGCATGGGTAAGGGCAAAGGCGAACCGGAGTTCTGGGCCGCTGTGGTAAAGCCAGGCACGGTGCTGTTTGAGGTGGCGGGAATCTCCGAGGCGGCCGCGAAGATCTGCTTCGCACGGCTTGCCCACAAGATGCCCGTCCGCGTGCGGATGGTCCGCCGCGAAGTAATCTGACAAGGGGCTCTCGGCTCTCCGCTATCGGCTTTCAGCTGGTAGATGGACAGCCGACAGCCGACAGCCGACAGCCGACAGCGATGAACAACGCCAAAGAACTGCGTGAGATGAGCGACGAGCAGCTCCAGCTCACCGCCGAAGAGGCGGCCGATAAGCTGTTCCGGTTGCGGATCCAATCGCAGACCGAGAAGCTCGACAGCCCCAGCGAGATCCGCCGGAACCGTCGGCTGATCGCCCGCTGCAAGACGTTACAGACCCAGCGCGAGAAGGCCGTCGCCGCCAAGTAGCAGCGGGCCAAGAAGTAGCGGGGCGGCGTCGCCGCCCAGCTAACAGCTAACAGCTAACAGCCAACCGCTATCATGCCCAAGAAGCAAGTCATCGGCGTCGTCACCAGCGACCGGGCCAGCAAGACCCGTCGCGTGGAGATCAATCGCCTGGTGAAGCACCCGAAGTACGGCAAGTTCATCCACCGGCGCACGGTCTGCCACGTCCACGACGAGCAGAACGAGTCGGGCGAGGGGGACACCGTCGAGATCATCGAGTGCCCGCCGAAGTCGAAGCTGAAGCGGTGGGACCTGGTGCGGGTGGTCGCGAAGAACCAAGCGGTTGACCTCGTGGCGCTACGTGCGGCGCAGAAGGCTCAGCTCGCCGCCGAGGCGTCAACCGGCGCTAGTGGTCAGGAAAGCGGTGGTGAAAAGGCCGAGGGCTCCAAATAGGGTCCGGATACCTAGGGACCAACAGCGGAACGATTCCCGCCACCGGTGGCTGTCGACGAGACGCCCGCCGGGGCGATCCACCGAGCGGACAACGCGGTAACGACCACGCGGTAAAGAGAAGTTACGATGATCCAGATGCAGTCGCGGCTGAACGTCGCAGACAACACCGGCGCCAAAGAAGTGATGTGCGTGAAAGTGCTCGGCGGTAGCCGGCGTCGCTTCGCGGGCTTGGGCGACGTCATTGTCTGCAGCGTCAAGAGCGTGATCCCCGGCAGCGAAGTGAAGAAGAAGGCGGTCGTCCGTGGCGTGATCGTCCGGACGAAGGCCCCAACACGCCGCACCGACGGCAGCTACGTCCGCTTCGACACGAACGCCATCGTGCTGATCGACAAAGACAACAACCCGCGTGGCACGCGGATCTTCGGCGCAGTCGCCCGCGAACTGCGTGACCGCAAGTTCATGAAGATCGTCAGCCTCGCCAACGAAGTCGTTTGAAACACCTGGTTGGCCTCCGGTCAATGACCGGGGGTTAAATGAGAAGTAGAGAATCATGCTAATTAAAACAGGTGACACCGTCGAAGTGATCGCCGGCGCCGACAAGGGCGTCCGCGCCAAGGTGATCAAGGTCGACCGCGAGGCGGGCAAAGTGCTCGTCGAGGGTGTCAACAAGGTGTTCAAGCACGTCAAGCGGAGCCAAAAGCACCCGCAGGGCGGCCGCCTGAGCAAAGAGATGCCGATCAACATCGCCAAGGTGCAGTACCACTGCGAGAGCTGCGGCAAGCGGTCGCGGGTCGGCATCCGTTACACCGACGAGGGCGCCAAGGAGCGTTACTGCAAGAAGTGCAGCGCGTCGATCGGTGAGATCGCTCCGCCGAAGGCCGCCTACGCCAAGAAGCCCGCCGCCAAGAAGTAATCGACCGCCCAGAACAGCAGCCGCCCAGAACAGTAAGCTCAAGCCAAACCGAGCCCACCTTTCGCCGCGCGACTCTCACCTGAGCGCCGCACCACGGCCAGCCACGCAAAACGAAGATGATCGCCACAGCCCGCCTCAAAGACCGCTACGAGAGCGAGATCCTGCCGCAGCTCACCGAGCAGCTCGGCCGGAGCAACCGCCTGTCGCTGCCGCGGCTCGACAAGATCGTCGTCAGCATGGGCGTCGGTTCGGCGATCAGCGACAAGAAGCACATCGAGCAAGCAGGCTCGGCCCTGGCCGACATCACCGGCCAAAAGGCCTTGATCTGCAAGGCCCGCAAGTCGGTCGCCGGTTTCCGCCTCCGCGAAGGGATGCCGATCGGCGCCAAGGTCACGCTCCGCGGCGTGCGGATGTACGAGTTCCTCGACCGCCTGATCTCGATCGCGCTGCCGCGTGTTCGCGACTTCCGCGGCGTGAAGAAGAAGGCGTTCGACGGCCACGGGAACTACAGCCTCGGCCTAAACGAGCAGCTGGTATTCCCCGAGCTGAACCCCGACAAGTACACGAGGCCGCAGGGCCTCAACATCGCGATCTGCACCCGCAGCGCCACCGACGACGAGGCGCGGCTGATGCTCGAGATGTTCGGCTTCCCGTTCCAGCGTGAAGAGAACAACTGACGAACTGCCGCCAGGATTGACTGGCGGAGAAAACAGCCCAGGGACGCCCCGCGGCCCCGATTGCAGCCCAACTCAAGTACCCTTGGCGTCCCCGCGACGCCCCACCCACCAGCCGGCCCAGTATGGCAAGCAAGTCGAAGATCGCTAAAGCCGAGAGGAAGCCGAAGTTCAGCTCGCGGCGCGAATGCCGTTGCAAGTTGTGCGGCCGCCCCCGCGCCGTATACCGCAAGTTCGGCATCTGCCGTATTTGCTTCCGTCAGTTGGCCGACCGGGGATTGATCCCGGGCGTCCGCAAGGCGAGCTGGTAGGCAAGCGACGCGACAAGATTATAAGTCGAGCGACGCTCGCAGAGTTTAACCGTATTTATCACCCCGATGTTTCCTTCGCGGCGCCGTCCGCCGGCCCCCTGAGGAGTCCCTCCCGCGATGTTGACCGACCCGATCGCTGACATGCTCACCCGCATCCGCAACGCGGTACGCGTCGAGCGTTCCGCCGTGCAAATGCCGCTTTCGAAGATGAAGCTCGGCGTCGCCGAGGTGCTCAAGCGAGAGGGATACATCTGGGACTGGACCGAGGAAGAGGTCGAGGGCCAGCCCGTCAAGCAGCTGCGCCTGGACCTCAAGTACGGCCCCAACGGCGAGCGCGTGATCCAGACGATCCGCCGCGTCAGCAAGCCCGGCCGGCGCGTCTACCAACAAGCGAAGGGGTTGCGTCCGGTCCTGAACGGCCTGGGCATCTCGATCATCAGCACCAGCCGTGGCCTGCTGAGCGACCGCGAAGCCCGCCAAAAGAACCTGGGCGGCGAAGTCCTCTGCGAACTGTGGTAAGAAGGCCATCGGCTGTCAGCCATCGGCTGCCGGCTGACAACAACGAACATCAACCCCTGAAGCCGATAGCTGACAGCCGATAGCTGACAGCCCCCGCACTATGTCCCGACTCGGCAAAAAGCCCATCGCGATCCCCAGCGGCGTCAAAGTGAACGTCGCCGATGACCGCACCATCACGGTCGAAGGGAAGCTCGGCAAGCTGACCTACCAGCACCGCCCCGAGGTCTCGATCGCCGTTGAAGACAACGAGCTGGTCGTCTCCCGCGGCGGCGAGGACCGCGCCGACCGCGCCTTCCACGGCCTGACCAGGGCGCTGCTGGCGAACATGGTTGTCGGCGTCTCGCAGGGCTACGAGAAGAAGCTCGAGATCCAGGGCGTCGGTTACCTCGGCGCGATCGCCGGCGACACGCTCCAGCTCCGCGTCGGCTTCGCCAACGAAATCCACAAGAAGATCCCCGGCGACCTCCAAGTCACCTGCCCCGATCAGACCCACATCCTGATCAAGGGGCTCGACAAGCAGCGCGTCGGCCAGTTCGCCGCCGAGGTCCGCGCGGTCCGCAAGCCCGAACCGTACAAGGGCAAGGGCATCCGCTACGAAGGTGAGCAAGTCCGTCGTAAGGCCGGCAAGGCCGCGAAGTAAAGCCGGCGGATACCCTGCTAAGCAGCAAACCGCTGGCGGCTCAGCGGCGCCAAAACACACAACTATCCGATCGCCAACGATTCGATCGCCAAAGACCCGATCGCAAGCATGGACAAGCAACGAGCCCTCGACAAGCAGCGTACCCGCCGCAAGTTCCGCGTCCGCAAGCGGACCCGCGGCACGGCGGAGCGCCCGCGCCTGTGCGTGACCCGCACGCTCCGCAACATCGCGGTCCAGTTGATCGACGACGAGTCGGGCAAGACGCTCGCCTCGGCCTCGACTCAGGACAAGCAACTTGCCGGCTCGGTCAAGTACGGCGGCAACGCCGACGCGGCCGCCGCGGTCGGC
>JBGSJY010000765.1:0-1610 GCA_041741515.1 Pirellulales bacterium
CGCGGCCATCGGCGCAGGCGGCTCTCCCTTCCGCCCGCGCGGCGGCCGGGTCACGACCGCCAGCACCTCATGCGCGCCGCTCGCAAGAATCGCCCGCAATGACGGCACAGCAAACGGCCCGGTTCCTAACGAGACAATCCGCATTGGTACTTCCAAAGAATGGAACCACAGATGAACACAGATAAACACGGATGGAATGAGTGGGGCGGCGTCGCCTCTACGTCCGGTTGATCAACATTTTCTTATCGGTGTCTATCCGTGTTCATCCGTGGTTCTTTCATTTAACAGCGGAGGGCTTCGAGTTCGGCGAGTCGCGCGACGATCGCTTCGTGGCTGTGCACGTCGCCGGTTTTTTGGCGGCTCTCCCAGTCGATCTCGAGCTCGTAGAGGTCGTCGTCAATCTCGGCCCGCTCGGTCGGCGTCATCTTGTCGAAGAACAGAATGCCGTCGAGGTGGTCGGTCTCGTGTTGGATCACGCGGGCGAGCATGCCGTCGACGGTCTCGTCGATCTCGTTGCCGGCCAGGTCGTAGGCCTGCACACGGATCGCCGAGTTGCGGATCATCGGTCCGCGGATTTCGGGGAGGCTTAGGCACCCTTCGCTCATGGTCTCCTGGCCCTTGCCTTTGGAGAGGACCGGGTTGAGGAAGACCCGCTCGTGCTCCAGCTGGTCGGCGTCGCCGGTCACGTTGATGACAAACATCCGGTAGGGCAGATCGACCTGGTTGGCCGCCAGCCCGATCCCCTCGTACTCGTACATCAATTCCAGCATCTCGGCCGCCCAGTCGCGGACCTGCCGGTCGACCTTCGTCAGCGGTTTGGAGACATGCCGCAGCGTCGGGTGCGGGTAAATAACGATATCCAGCGGCAAGACAGCGGCTCCGATGCGGGGAGGTTGAGGCGAAGGAGGTAATATACAGCGTATCGGGCCCGTGATGCACTCCGCTTCCCGTAGGGTCCGCTGTGCGGACCGTGGTTGGCGGTTGGAAGGATTCAGCCCACCTCCCAAGGAAAAATCAGCGGGTAGCCGCGGTTCTTGAACCGGGGTGGCGAAGCCACAGGAAGCCCCACCGAGCGATTCAAACCACTCAACGCGGATGCTCACAACGGGGCTTCTTGTCGCCTGCGGCGACCCAGGTTCAAGAACCTGGGCTACCCGTTCCAAACCGCCAACTACGGTCCGCACAGCGGACCCTACGCGCCATTGGAGCAAACGCGTAATCGCTGCTACTCTTCCCGAACGATGCTGCCGCCCTTCGCCGACCGCCGCACCCGCACGTTCGCCTGGACGACATCGCTAGCGGTCCACTCGCTGCTGACGGCGGGCGCCCTGTGGGGCGGACTGGCCGGCGGGACCGAAGCGGGGGGCGGCGAATCGGAGTCGCGCGAGATCGGCATCGTCCTGCGCGAGTCGAGCCTGCCGCCGTCGCCGTTCGAGTCAGAGTCCTTGAGCGACGCCGACACGCCCGTCCCCGTCGAGGCGCACTCCGTCGAGGCGCACTCCGTCGAGACGGCGCCAACCGAAGCGGTGTCGCTCGCGCCAAGCCCCTTCAGCGACCTGGTCGAGCAGCTCGTCGAACCCAAACAGCCCGGCGCCGGACCCCAAGCGTCG
>JBGSJY010000766.1:0-2904 GCA_041741515.1 Pirellulales bacterium
TCGGTGAGGACGAGCACTCTCGCCCCGAGTCGTGTGGCCGCCATCGCCCCGAGCGCGGCCGACACGGTGGTCTTGCCGGTGCCGCCGCTGCCGCACATGACGATCATCTCCTTCGATGCCAGGAGCGCGTCGAGGCCCGGATGGTCTCGCTCGGTGCGGGCGCGGCGGGTCATGTCAGCGCCCCATCTCAGATCAGCTCGTCCTCGATGGCCTGCGCCATGAGCGTGACCACACGGCGACCGGTGGCGCGGGTGAACAGCTCTGGCACGATCACGAGCGGCACCTGCCCCGTCGCACCTGGTTTCGTCGCACCTGGTTTCGAGGTCGCCGGCTGCACGGCCTGCGGCGAGCTGGCCTCGACGCGGACCCAGACCGTCTTCGGCGTCGGCAACCCCGCGGCCCGGCTCTGCTTCATGGGGGAGGCCCCGGGGGCCGACGAGGACCGACTGGGCGAGCCCTTCGTGGGCCGGGCCGGGCAGCTTCTCGACAAGATGATCGAGGCCTGCACGCTTTCCCGCGGCGAGGTCTACATCCTCAACGTGCTGAAGTGCCGCCCGCCGGGGAACCGAAATCCAACGCCCGTCGAAGCGAGCAACTGCCGTGGCTTCCTGCGGCGGCAGCTTGAGCTGATCGATCCAGAATACATCTGCTGCCTGGGGGCGGTCGCCGCGCAGAATTTCCTCCAGACCGACACGCCGATCGGCCGCCTGCGGGGCCGGGTCCACCAGCACGACGGCCGCAAGGTGGTCTGCACCTACCATCCGGCCTACCTGCTGCGCAACCCTTCGGCGAAGAAGCACGCCTGGGACGACCTCAAGCTGCTAATGCGCGAGTTGGGCGTCGAGCTGTAGTCTCCCGTCGTGGGGTCTCAGCCGTAGGCGGGAGCCAACGGCGCCCCGAGTACCCGGGCGCCGCCGAGGGCTGCCGCCTACGGCTGAGACCCCTCACGAAAGTGACCCCCGCTGCCTCACAATTCGTCCCGGGGTCGGGCAACTTGAGTTTTTTTCGGTGAGAGCAACGCCAGCTAGGGGCGGGTCGTAGCGGTCGCGTAAAGTGCGCCGGGCGACCCTGACGTTCATGACGGTCGCACGAAGCGGCGATCAGTCAACCTGAGCCGGAGACGCGCACAATTGCTTTCGGTAATTGAGGCGTGTTGATAAAGTCAAACACAGGCGTCGGCGGTTGTGCCGAAGGCGCTCGCTACGCCCGAAGATCGACCCCGCTGCCGCCCCCAAGCGCGATGATCGCCCCCAAACAAAACCTCGATCCCGTCGACTGCCTGTTGCGCAACGCCGAGCTGCGCGACCAGCTCGACCCGCTGCTCGACGAGTCGATCGACATCGTCGATATGGGGCGGATGTCGACCGTCCACGAAAACGACTTCCTCGAGTCGATGCTCGCCTGGGAGCGGGCGCCGATGCTGCCGATCGGCCAGTGGTTTGATCCCACGCTCGTCCTCCCCGAGCCCGAGGGCCTCGAGCCCGACGAGATCGCCCGCCTGCTGACGCAGACCGTCGAGGCGTTGTTCACCAAGAACGTGGTCCTCGACTTCACCGATCATCTCACCGACCGACAGCTCTACACGCTGATCGCCCGCGACATCCTGGCGGCGTACGAGAAGAAGCTCGACCGCCAGGGGACCTACCTGCACTGGGACTGCGCCAACATCGGCGAGGACGCCGACGCGTGGCTCCGGTACTACGCGAGCCAAGAAGAAAGAAAGATGTGGCAGGAAGAGACCGGCGAGGACCTGCCGCCCGCAAGCGACCCGCCCTTCGTGCGAAAACTGCCGAAGGCGCCTTTGTGAGAACGGCGAGCCGGCGACGTTAATCGTCGGAGTGAAAGCGGGTACCAGCTTCACTCCGGGCGCTAACGCTTCCGGCTCGCCGTCTTACGTAGGGTCCGCTGTGCGGACCGTTCTCATCGATTTCGCCCCAACGGAGCGGCGTCGTCGAACGTGCGGTCCGCACAGCGGACCCTACAGGAGCTCGGGCCAGATCGCGTCGCTCACCATGAGCCCGATTCGCGTGAGCCGCACATGATTGCCGTCACTGCTCAAGAAGCCTAGTGACGCGTAGCGCGCAATCTCTTTGCCGGCGAGTGCGTCGATCTCGAAGCCCGTCTGTTCTGCGAAGTCCTTTCGGCTTACCCCTTCGAGCCGTCGCAGGCCGAACACCAGCCGCTCGCGGGCTTTCTCCTCGGGCGACAGTTCTTCACGCTCGGCGACAGGGGACTCCCCCGCTTCGAGGCGGCGCATCCAGGTCGTCGTGCTGCGGTGATTCGTCTCGCGGACGCCGCCAAGGTAGCGCGCGGCGCCGGGGCCGGCCGCGTACCACTCGCGCCCCGTCCAGTACGCCTCGTTGTGGCGGCTGCGGCGGCCGGGCCGAGCGAAGTTCGAGACTTCGTAATGCTCAAAGCCGCATTCCGCTAAGCGATCGATCGCCAGCTCGTACAGGGAACGTTGGAGTTCGTCGTCGACTTCGGCAAGGTCGCCGCGCGAGCGACGGGACCAGAACGAAGTCCCCTTCTCGTAAGTGAGGCCGTAGGTCGAGGCGTGCGTCGGCCCCAGCGCGACGGCGGCGTCGAGGTCGGCGCGCCATTCTTCCAGCGTCTCGCCGGGCGCAGCGAAGATCAGGTCGATCGCCACGTGCAGCTCCGCGTCTTGCGCGGCCCCGACGACGCGACGAACGTCGTCGGGCGTATGGTCGCGTTCCAGGAGGCGGAGCTTGGCCGGGTTGAGCGATTGCACTCCGAGGCTCAGGCGCGTCACGCCGTGCTCGGCGAGCAGGCCGATCGTCTCCACCGAGAGGTCGCCAGGGTTGGCCTCGACGGTGAACTCGCAGTCGGCGCCGTCGACCGCGGGGAACCACGCCCGGGCGAGCGTCAGCAACTCGTCGAGCAGCG
>JBGSJY010000767.1:0-9099 GCA_041741515.1 Pirellulales bacterium
TCCCGGCGATCAGCCCGAGCGCCGCTTCGCCCGCCGGCAGGTCGGCAAGCAGCGGCTCAGTGTCGGGGACGACTTTGGTCCTGGTTGCGAACGCTTGCCGGAGGGCCCAGGCTTCGAGGCGTTCCTTGGCGGCAGGCGAGCCACAGCCGGCTACGGCGATGACGGCGGCGTCGATGGTGACGCCTGCGAGATCGGCAGCGGCGTTGATCGCTGCGGCTTGGATCGCAGCGGAAACCGCCGCGTAGCAAGCATCCCAGCCGACGCTCAGCGGATTGGAGCCCCCGGCGTGGCCTGACGCGAGAAGACAGAGTCGGCCCTCGGGGCCGACCTCCAGCACCCGGGCGGTGGTCTTGGTGCCTCCGCCATCGACCCCGAGCACGTGCTTCACGGGGTTTCTCGGCTGGGGTCTTTGGCTGGGGTTATCGGCTGGGGCTAGGAGGGGCGTCTAGCAGGGCAGCGACCCGCTCTGGCTGATGGCCCGCCCCACGTGGCCGCCGCTCTGGGCCAGACGCTGGCGGGCCTCGTCGGGGCCGACGCCGGCTAGTTGGGCGACAATCGCCAACTTCACCTCGCCGCCGCAGGCCGTCAACACCTCCTGCGCCTGGTCCATCTCGAGCCCCGTCGCCATTTTGACGATCCGCACGGCGCGGGAGTGGAGTTTCGAGTTGGTCGGCCGCAGATCGACCATCAGATTGCCGAAGGTCTTCCCCAGGCGGACCATCGTACCGGTGGTGATCGTGTTCAGCACCAGCTTGGTGGCGGTTCCGGCCTTCAGCCGCGTCGATCCGCTGAGCACTTCGGGGCCGACCACGGGAGTGATCGCCGTATCGACGATGGGGATGATCTCGGCGGCCGCGTTGCAACTGAGGGCGACGGTGTACGCGCCGATACTCTTGGCGTACTGCAGGGCGCCGACCACGTAGGGCGTGCGCCCGCTGGTGGCGATGCCGACCAGCACGTCGCTGGGGCCGAGGCCGATGTCCGCGACGTCCTTGGCGCCCAGCTCGGGGCTGTCTTCGGCGCCTTCGACGGCGGTGGTGAGGGCGGTCCTGCCGCCGGCGATAATGCCGACCACCATCGAGGGGTCGGTATTGAATGTGGGTGGGCACTCGGCCGCATCGAGAACGCCCAGGCGCCCCGACGTGCCGGCGCCGGTGTAGACCAGCCGGCCCCCGCTCTGGATCCGATTGGTGACCACGTCGATGACGCGGGCGATCGCCTCGGCCTCCAGCGCCACCGCCTCGGCGACGCGGGCGTCCTCCGAATTCATCACGCGCACGATCTCGACGGACGAGAGGCCATCGAGCC
This sequence comes from Pirellulales bacterium, assembly GCA_041741515.1. Lineage (GTDB taxonomy): Bacteria > Planctomycetota > Planctomycetia > Pirellulales > Lacipirellulaceae > Botrimarina. The sequence continues at coordinate 1,309 of JBGSJY010000767.1, forward strand.
CTTCCGACGCGGGGTTGCGGGCTTCGGTCGTGAGGTGGTCGAGCTGCACGGGCTCGAAGTGGGGGCCGTGGGCGTGATGCCCGTTGGAGAGCGCCGTGCTTTGCAGCGCAGGGGCAATCCCCCCGCGGCGGGCGGCGTCGTTTCCGGAAGTTCGCAAATGAGTTTCCACGTCTGCTACTTTACCGATCGGCAGGTCATCATGGGGTCTTCACTGCGCAGGAGCGTGACAGGATTGCGCTGTTTGTCCCGGTCGGGCTCACCCTAGCTGCTAGCCTCTACCCAGCCAACATGATTGCTGTTCCTATCCCAATATCGATCGCCCCACCCCTGCTGGGAGCCGCACTTGGGGCTTTCGACATCGCGATCTTGGGGACTTATCTCCTAGTGACCGTCGTCTGGGGCGCTTGGCCGCGCAAAGGCGTCCAGTCCGCGGAAGGCTATTTGCTGGGGGGCCGCAACCTCGCTTGGCCGCTGCTGCTGCTATCGATCGTCGCCACGGAAACCAGCACCGTTACGTTCCTGAGTCTTCCCGGCCAATCTTTTGTGCAGGGGGGTGATCTCACCTTTCTGCAAATTACGGCCGGCTACGTCGTGGGGAGATTCGCCGTCATCGCCCTGCTCTTGCCGGAATTCTTCCGCGGGAAGGCGTTCACCGCTTATGAGGTGCTTGAGGCCCGCTTTGGCCGAGGCGTGCGGCAAGCCGCTTCGGTCCTGTTCCTCGTTTGCCGGACTTTGGCAGACGGGCTACGGCTTTACCTGACGGGACTCGCGCTGCAGCAGGCGCTGGGCTGGGACCTGCCGACGTGTGTCGTAGCGATCACCGTGGCGACCACCATTTACGCGACGCTGGGCGGCGTCTCGTCGGTGGTTTGGAACGACGCGGTGCAACTGGCGATCTATCTCGTGGGCGCATTGGTCGCGGCGTGGCTGATCGTGAGAGCGGTCCCGGGCGGCGCCGCGGCGATCTACGACTTTGGAGCCGAAACCGGGCGGCTGCGGTTGTTCGACTGGAGCCCCGGCGTGTTCGGGGGGCGGATGACTTTCTGGTCGGGGCTCATCGGCGGGGCGTTCCTGTCACTCGCCACCCACGGCGTCGATCACCTGATGGTGCAGCGCTATCTCTGCGCGCGGTCGCAACGTAGCGCGGCGATCGCCCTCGGGCTCAGCGGGCCCGTCGTGGCGGCGCAGTTTTTACTCTTCCTGCTGATCGGCGTCGGGTTGGCGGCCTTTTACTCGACGGGGCCGGGCGGCGAAGGGCTTGCCGGGGATCAGGCCTTTGCGGCGTTTATCACAAACCACGTGCCGACCGGGGTCCGCGGCTTTTTGTTTGCAGCGGTGATCGCGGCGGCGATGTCGACGCTGTCGAGCTCGCTCAACTCCTCGGCGGGTGTCGCCGTGCGCGACGTATTCAGCCCACTGCTCGGCGAAGACGGCGCCAACTCGGTGCGGGCTTCGCAGATCGCCACTATCGCGTTCGCGATGATGCAGGCCGCCGTAGCGCTCGCGGCCCACTGGACCGAGCCCGATTCTTCCGTGATCAGTCAGGTTTTAGCGATCGCCGGATTCACGACCGGCATCCTGGTCGGCCTGTTCGCCCTGGGCATGATCCGCGGTCGTTGCCGCCCCTTGGCCGCCGCAATCGCCTTGGCCGCCGGTGTGATCGCCGGCGCCTGCTTATTCGGGTGGAACAGTTTGCCACCGGACGAGAACCATATCCATTGGACATGGAACGCCCTGATCGCCTCCTCCTCAACCCTCTTCGCCGGTCTGATCGCGGCGAAGGTCCTGGAGCCTCAACGATGATGCAACACCTGCTGACGCTTTGTGTGCTGATGGTCGCGACCGTTTCCTTCGCGACGACCGAGATCGACGAGGCTCATCTGCGGCATATCGCCGACCGGGTCAAGGAGGCGCACGAAGCGGGGGAGTTCGCCGGTTGCGTGGTGGGGGTGGGGACCAGCGAAGGCCTTGAGTATCTCCAGGCCTTCGGCGACCGGCAGGTCCTTCCCGAACGCATCAAGATGACGACCGACACGCTGTTCGATATGGCGTCGGTCACCAAGCCGGTCGCCACCGCCACGAGCATCATGGTGCAGTTCGAACGTGGCGCCCTGCGGCTCACCGACCCCATCAACAAGCACCTCCCCGAGATCACCGGCAAGCACGGCCGCAAGATCACGATCACGGACCTGCTAACGCACCGCTCGGGCTATATCCCGGACAATCCCCTCGGCGACTATCAGCACGGCGCCGAGGAGTCGTGGAAGCGCCTCTTCGCGCTGGAGCCGACGGACAACGCCGGCGAGCGGTTCAAGTACTCCGACGTCAACTTCGAGCTATTGGGGAAGATCGTCGAACGCACCAGCGGCCAAACGCTCGACGTGTTCGCGAAGAAGAACATTTTCGAGCCACTGGGCATGAAGGAGACGGGCTACACACCGGAGCCCGAACTCGCCGCCCGGGCCGCTGCGACCGAACCGCGTAACGGATTTGCCTCGGGCGAGCCGCCGCTGGTGGGCGAAGTCCACGACCCACGCGCGGCGCTGCTGGGCGGGGTCGCCGGCCACGCAGGGCTCTTCAGCACGGCGGAGGACCTGGCGCGTTACGCGGAGGCGATGCTCAAGGGGGGCGCGCCGGTCCTGCACCGCAGAACACTCGAGCTGATGACCGAGCCGCACCGCTACGCCGGTCGCCCGAGCGGCCGCGCCCTGGGATGGGACAAGCGGTCGGGCTACTCGTCCAACCGCGGCGACCTGATGACGGACGAGGCCTACGGCCACGGCGGCTTCACGGGGACGGCCCTGTGGATCGATCCGGGGCTCGACCTGTACGTGATCTTCCTGTCCAACCGCTTGCATCCTGACGGTCAGGGGAACGTCAACGACCTGGCGGGCCGCATCGGCACGATCGCGGCGGCGGCGGTGACGACGGATCGTTAGGCAGCACTGATCGTCAGGCAACCAAGTGGCCAATCGAAGCGCGCCGCCACGTACACGCCGGTTGCACGTTCACGCCCGTTGGAGGTGTGGTAAGTTACGCGGACGGCGGCGCCACGGCGGCGCGCCGTGGGGATGACTTCCTCGCCATGGCGCCGACAGCAGGCGCGATCCATCGCCCCCTTGCATGGCTGCAAAGTCTGTATCCGCACCAGCTCTCCGTCCGCGGCGGTTCCTCGAACCGGTGCTGGTCGCTCTTGCAATCATCGCGTTAATCGCTAACGGCATGCTCGGCGTGAGGTGCCTGCAGCGACTGGAGGAGACTCGGCTGAAGCTCCGTGAGAGCAAGCGGGTGCTGCTCATGATCGAACAGACGCTTGCGGCCGTTCTTGAAACCGAGTCGGGCCAACGGGGGTACGTGATCACTGGCGACGACGCCTACCTCGATCCCTATCGGGCGGCGACGCCGCGTATCGCCGCATCGATGGCGGAACTTGGCGAGTTGATCCAGACCCACTCCGCCCAGCGTGCGTTGTTCGACGAGTTGCAGACGTGGATCGCCGCCAAAGAGGTAGAGCTGGAGGAAGTCATCGAGGTCCGCCGCGATAGTGGCCTTGAAGCGGCGGTGGAGCTGGTGAAAAGCGATGTCGGCAAGCGGACGATGGATAAGATCCGCGACGCCGCCAATCGCATGCGCGAGATCGAACGTCGCAATTTAGACCAGTACGAGTCCCGGGCGCTTCGCGCCTACAAGAACGGCGTCACCACTGCGACGATCTCGACCTCCGCGGGTCTCCTCCTGGTAGGCGGCGTGCTCTACTTGGTGCAGCGGAGCCGGCGACGCTCGGAGCGCTCGGCGAGGGCCATTCGGGCGGCGCGCGACGACTTGCGCGTGACCCTGTCGAGCATCGGCGATGGCGTGATTGCGACCGATGACGAGGGACACGTCTCCTTCCTGAACGAAATCGCCGAGGGGCTCACCGGCTGGACCACCGAGGCGGCCCGCGGACGGCGGCTCGAAGAGATTTTCGTGATTGTCAACGAGACGTCCCGCGAGACCGTCGAGAACCCTGCGGTGCGGGCTCAGAGGGAGGGCGTGATCGTCGGCCTCGCGAATCACACGTTGCTTATCGCGCGGGACGGAAGCGAGACGCCGATCGACGACAGCGCCGCACCCATCCGCGGCGAGGACGGTCGCATCCGGGGCGTCGTGCTCGTATTCCGCGACGTGACCGCACGCCGCGAGGCGGAACGCCAGCTCGAAGAGGCCGCGCAGCAGCGGTCGCTGGACGTGCGAAATCTCGAAGCCGCCCTCGGCAGCCTGCGAGTGGTGGAAGAGCGTTACCGCTTGGCGATGGACGCCGCCGAACTAGGTGCGTGGAACATCAACCCGCAGACTTCCGAGCTGGTCGGGGACGAGCAGTTCTGGCGCCTCTTCACAGGATCACCGCAACCGCTCGACTATCAAGCGGCGGTCAATGCGCTGCACCCCGACGACCGCGAGCGAGTGCTCGCGGCGATCGCCGCGTCCACCAGCGGCGACGATCCGGCCCCCTACAACGTCGAGTACCGAATCGTCCACCCGGGCGGCGAGGTCCGTTGGATCAACGCCAAAGGCGCGGCGCATTTCCGTGAATTGGGCGGCGTCCGGAGGTTGACGAGCTTCGACGGCACGGTCGCCGACGTCACGGACCGCAAGCTCAACGAACAGACGCTCGCACGGATCACCGCCGACCTGATCAAGGCCGACCGCCTCAAGAACGAGTTCCTGGCGACGCTCGCCCACGAGCTGCGTAACCCGCTGGCGCCGATCAAGAACGCCGTGCAACTGCTGGGGATGTCTTCGCTCGACCCGGAGGTCGAGTCGCTCCGCCTGACCATGGCCCGGCAGGTCGAGCAGCTGGTGCATCTGATCGACGACCTGATGGACGTCTCGCGGATCAGCCGCGGCAAGATCGCCCTCCGCAAAGAGCACGTCGACTTGAAGGCGGCCATCGACGCGGCGGTCGAAGCGGCTTCCACCCTGATCGCCGAGAACGGCCAGCGCTTGCGCGTCGAGTACCTGGCCGACGACCTGGTGGTGTACGCCGACCACGCGCGGCTGACACAAGTGGTCTCCAACCTGCTGAACAACGCGGCCAAGTACAGCGGCGACGGCTGTCAGATCGAGCTGCTGGTCCGCTCGAGCGACGGCAACGCCGTCATCGAGGTCCGCGACGACGGCGTGGGCATCGAAGCGGGCAAGTTGGAGAGCATCTTCCAGATGTTCTCACAGCTCGACCAATCGCTCGAGCGGGGCTCGGCGGGGCTCGGCATTGGGTTGACGCTCGTGAAGTCCTTCGTCGAGATGCACGGCGGCTCGGTCTCCGCCAGCAGCGAGGGACGCGGACGCGGCAGCGTGTTCACGGTGACGCTGCCGCTTTCGAGCCAGAAGCGCTCCGACACGCCCGGCGATACGGCGCCGGACCCCGGCTCGAGCCGGTCGTTCCGGGTGCTGGTTGTCGAGGACCAGGCCCCGCTACGGATCGTGTTGTCAAAGCTGCTGGAGAAAATGGGGCACCGGGTCGAGGGGGCGGGCGGCGGCGAGGAAGCGCTGCAGCGGTTCGACCAGTTCAAGCCGGAGGTCGTCTTCTCGGACATCTCGATGCCGGGCATGTCGGGATACGAGCTGGTCCGCCAGCTCCGCGCGCGGCACGACACGGCCGGCGTCTACATCGTGGCGATGACAGGTTATGGCCAGTCGACCGACCGCCAGACAGCGCTCGAAGCGGGTTTCGATGAGCACATGGTGAAGCCCGCCGACATCGCACAGCTCGAGCGCCTCTTCGCCTGGCTGGCGCAGGCCGACGGGGGCGAAATCGGAGAATCACCTGCGGAGGATTGAGGATCGCCGTCGGCGGCCCGGGTGACGATGATGCGACTGGGCTCGACCCCGCTCTTTCCCGCCTCAGAAATTCGTCCCCAGCGAGGCCCTAGCGAGTGCAACAAAGGCTAAGGTGAACCACGACGGGCACAAAGGACACGACGGCTTCTTTGCCGGGGCATCGTCGAATCCCGACGCAGTTCGTCGTGCTCTTTGTGCCCGTCGTGGTTGAATCTTAGTTGCGGCGTGTGTTGCCTGATTGCTCCGCCTCTTCGTTCATGACCAGCCGACTCGGACAGAAGAATTCTCAGATCGTCGGCGTACTGCACTCGACCATGACAGCCCCGTGAAAGGTGTTACCTCCGTGAAGTCTCTCTCCTTTCTGGCTCTCGTTTGGCTCCTGCTGACCGCCTCGGTAGCGTCGGCGCTAGCGCCTGCCGACTTCACCGCGACGGGAAGCCAGTACGCGGTCGCGTCGGTCCATCCGCTCGCCACCGACGGAGCGATGGGCGTCTATGCCGAGGGAGGCAACGCGGTCGACGCCGCGATCTGCGCCGCGCTGACGCTGAGCGTCGTCGATAATTTCAACTCGGGGATCGGGGGCGGTTGTTTGATCCTCATCCGCTCGCCCGACGGCGAGCTGATCGCGATCGACGGCCGCGAGATGGCGCCAGCCGACGCCAGCCGAGACATGTTCCTCCGCGATGGTAAGGCGGACCCCGCGCTGAGCCAAACCGGCCCGCTGGCGGTCGCCACGCCCGGCGCGCTGGCGGCGTACCAGATGGCGCTCGAGGCGTGCGGCTCGAAGCCGCTCGCACGCCTGCTACAGCCCGGATTAGAAGCGGCGCGGGACGGCTTCGCGCTCACTCCGACGTACTTGAGTCGGCTCCGCTCGGTCACCAAGTCGCTCCGCCGCTTCCCCGGCTCGATGGCCCAGCTCCTCGACGCCGATGGCAATCCGCACCCGGCCGGGTACGTGCTCAAGCAGCCCGACCTGGCGACGACCTACGAAGGCGTCGCGCGTGAGGGGATCGATTACTTTTACCGCGGACCGGTAGCCCAGCGCGTTGGCGTCTGGATGGCCGAGAACGGCGGCGTGCTCTCAGCCGCAGACTTCGCCGCTTACAAAGCGATGAAGCGCACGCCGATCGTCTCGAAGTACCGCGGCCTGACGGTCGTGGGCTTCCCGCCCCCCAGCAGTGGCGGCGTCCACATCGCGCAGATGCTGGGGATGCTCGAGCCCTTCGACCTCGCGACGGCCTTCAAGAGGGATCGTTCCGACGCGATCCACCTCGTCGCCGAGGCGATGAAGCTCGCTTTCGCCGACCGGGCTTATTGGCTGGGCGACTCGGACTTCGTCGAGGTGCCGCGCGGGCTGATCGACCCGGCCTACATCGCCGGCTTGTCGAAGAAGATCGACCCGCAGAAATCAACGCCCGTGGAGGGGCACGGCACGCCGCCGCAGTGGCGGCAGGACCTGTTCGGCCGGCACACCACGCACATCGCGGCCGCCGACAACAAGGGCTGGTGGGTGGCGATCACTGCGACGGTGAACACCACGTTCGGCTCGAAGGTAATCGTCCCCGGGACGGGCGTTGTGCTCAACAACGAGATGGACGACTTCTCCGCCCAACCCGGCGCGCCGAACGCGTTCGGCCTAGTGGGTATGGAAAACAATAGCGTCGCCCCCGACAAGCGGCCCCTGTCGAGCATGAGCCCGACGATCGTATTGGATCAGGCCGGCGAGCCGCTGATGACCGTCGGCGCCGCGGGCGGGCCGAAGATCATCACCCAAGTCGTGCTGGCGATCATCGGCGTGGTGGACGCCAAGCTCTCGCTCGCCGAGGCGATCGCGCAGCCCCGCTGGCACCACCAGTGGCGCCCCGACGAACTGAGCTTCGAAGACGCCACGCCGCTGGGCGACGCGCTGCCGCTACAGAAGAAGGGGCACACGATCGCCACGCTCGGCTCGGGCGGCGTCTCGCAGGGCGT
>JBGSJY010000768.1:0-3448 GCA_041741515.1 Pirellulales bacterium
GTGGCGACGCCGGCGGGCTTGTCCGAGAGGGCGCCGCGGAGCCGTACGCCGGCGAACCCCAGGGCGTCGGCCCCGGCCAGGGCCTCGGCCAGCCGCTCTTGCTGGGTTTGGAACGAGAGGAACCGCCAGTCGAGCCCGAGGTCCTCAAGGGCCCGCTCGATCATAAAGTGCGTCGGGTCGCCGCCGACCGACTCGCCGATAAGGCAGCACTTTTCGAGGAGGTTGGACACGGGGGAGGGGGCAGTGGGCAATGGGCAGTGGGCAGGAACAACGGGACTGTAGCGAGTCGCGTCGTATCGACGCGGGGTGGGCGGTCCGAATCTAACGACCCGAGCCCCCAATTCTCGCTCCCCGTCGCGCCGACCGCAACGCGCCGCCCCCGCCGAGGGCGGTTAGCATGGGGGAATGCCGCCCCTCCTGCCGACCAAGTACCGCCGCCTCTGGCGCCGCCGCCTCCGCAGGCGGCCGCTGCTACCGTTTCTGCTGGCGGCGTTCATGGCTGCTGATTTCGCGGTGCTCCGGTTCGCCGAGAGTTCGCGGAGCGATGTTGCTGCGTTATCGCTCCTTGCAATGGTTGGGGCGCAACTAGGACTGCTAGCCATCTGGGCGACCCATTCACCGCGTGGCTGGGCGCCGCGAGCAGCGGTTTCCACGGCCCTACTATTGGCGGCGGTTAGTTGGGTTGAGCAACCCGATGAAGACCAATACATCCGCGCGGTCATTTTCCCGACTTTTGCGGTGACCAGCTTGGGCGTCACTATCAGTCGCTGGATAGCGTCATCCCATCAGGGGCGAAGGACGATTGCGCAGCGCAAGCCGAGGTTCGGAATTGCTACGGTGCTTTGGATCACCTTGGTTGTGGCTCTCTTAATCACCGTGCTGCGTAACGCCGGCTGGTCCGTGTTGTCTTACCCCCTTACTTTGCTACTGGCGATAGCGGAGGCGGCGCCCGCAATCGCGATCATCGCCGTAGATAAAAGCTGTCCCAGCGGCTGGAAGCGATTCTACGGATTGCTAGCGATTCCGTCGGTCGCAGTTGTCGCAACCGTTGCGTGGGCGATGACTGCACGAGGAGGGCCAACAATGATTGGTCAGCCGCGAGACTATCTCCCCTACTACGCCATACAGGCTGCCATCATCGGGGTGACTCTCTACTTGCTGACACCTCGACTCGCAAATAATCGCCGGGATCCAGTCGTCCAGGATCACTCCTCAATTCAAGACGGGCCGAGTGGCCCCATCGACCTCACCGCCTAATCCCATCCACATTCATCCGCGCCCATCTGCGGCCGCAACCCGTCGCGCCAAGATCCGCACATAAGGCGCCACGTAGCGGCTCCGCTGGCCGTGGTCGCCGGGCTGGTCGGCGTGGGACGGTTCGCACAGGTCTTCGATGACAAAGCCCGCGCGGCAGAGACCGCCGATCAGTTGTTCCCAGCGGTGCAGGAACTCGAGCGTGCCCGGCTCGCGCGTGCGGCAGGGCTCGGACGGCGGCAGCGGGGCTTCGTGGTAGTAGGGGGTGCGGAGTTCGAGGGGGCCGCTAGCGCTAAGCCGACTAGCGGCTTGGAGGCTGGTGGGGGTTTTGTGTTGGGCGATGTAGACGCCGCCGGGCCGCAGCACGCGAGCCACTTCGCGATAGACGGCCGAGATGTCGGGTGCGTAGCAAGTGCTTACCGGTTGCATAACCGCGTCGAACTCAGCGTCGCGCAGCTCCGAGAGATCATCCATCGACGCCCGGCACAGCCGCAGGCGGCAGCCGCGGACCTCGGCGACGGCGCGGTCCTTTTCAAGCATCGCCTCACTCACGTCAACAACCGTCACCTCCATCCCCGCCGCCGCGTGCAACGGCCCTTGCCGACCGCCCCCCGCCGCAAGGCAGAGCACCCGTTTGCCGACGACCGAACCACCGAGCCCCCGCCGCAGCCATCCATCAGGATCAACCGCGCGTAGCGGGTCGGCAAAGTCGCCGTCGGTAGCAGGCCGGGCGAGCGGCACGCCTTGTCGCGCGAGGTCGTTCCACGCCTGCCGATTACGCTCGATGGCGGCGCGTCGCGCATTGAGTTCCATACACCAATTGTAGCCGGTATCGGTCGCACAACTTGAAGCAAGAAGAGAAACCACAAAGGAACGAAGGAACGAAGGAAAACTGCTGTAATCTAATCGACGGCAGTCAAATCCTTTGTTCGTTCATTCCTTAGTGGTTTAACAGAAAGAAGTCGGTGAGGCCGGGGCGGCGTCGGTTGTGGGGTTACCCGCGGCTAGCGCCGACGGCTCACTTTCGTACGGACAGTGCCGGCAGCCGTTGCCGCAGCAGGCGCCGCGGCGCAGCAGGTACTGGGCCGTGAACACGACCCGGCCGTGCTCGACGTAGAAGTCCTGCTGCGGTCGTGGCGCTGGCTGAGTCATTACTTCCTCCGCGCGGCGACGAAAGCGGCGCCCAGCGCGATCAGCACAATCGCCGTCGGCTCGGGGATCGCACGCACGTCGGCGAAGCCGTCAATCTCGGTCGTGACGCCCGAGCCGAGCGGGTTGGTGACGCGGACGTAGCTCACCGAAGCGAGGCCGTAGGCGCCGATGTCGATGCCCGCGCCGCCGCCCGAGCCGGCGTATGCCGCGACGATCTCCGCCGCGCCGAGGCCCGTCGGGTCGAGTGTGGGGTCTACCGGCAGCGTGAAGTCCGAGAGCACGCCCCCCGGAGTGGAGGGGAAGAAGTCGGTCGTGTCAGCGTAGCCGTTCGTGGGGAAGGGGCCATCGGCGTCGAGGCCGGTGACGGGGCGCCACTGGACGCCGTCGTCGCTGATCTCGATGAGGCCCCCCTCGCGATCGACTCCCGAGATCGTCGTGCCGGCGTCGAAGTTGAAGTCACTCGTCAAGAAGAAGGCGTTCCCGAAGACAATCAGGTCGATGCCGTACGGGTTGAGCGGGTCGTCGGTCACCGGCTCGTCGAACGCGACGGTGACGCGCCCGCCGTCGCCGAGAGAGACGACTTCCGACGGGTCCGTCGGAGCGCTGAACGGCGAGACGACATAGCCGCCAAAGGCGACGCTCTGGCGGGTCGGTTCGCCGAGCGCGGCGGTCGGCTGATCGAAGTAGATGGGGGGACTGCTGCCAAAGAGGCTCGGCACGCCCGTCCCGGGAACGTACTCGACGACCCGGTCGGCCCAGGGGTCGGCGGCCAGCGCCGGCGCCGCGAACGCCGAGGCAAGGGCGAGAAAGATTAGCGACGGGTGGTTCATCAGGCGCTCTGCTTAAAGACGGGGTGAAACATCAACAGAAGTAAGAACGTCAGAGCGAGTGCGCCGGGCTCAGGAACGCTCGCGGCAGCGCTTGCGCCCGACCCCCATTCAAGCCGAAGCGATCCCACCGGCCCTGGAAGGGAAGGACCTCCTCGCCTGCGCCATGACGGGCAGCGGAAAGACCGCTGCGTTCCTCCTTCCCATCCTCCACC
>JBGSJY010000769.1:0-5710 GCA_041741515.1 Pirellulales bacterium
CTGCGCCGTTGGCTCAGCAACGGCCAGCAGCTGAGCAACGGCCGGTTGCTGGCCTCGGTCCCGTCGACCAGCACCCCCCGGACGCGAGCCGTGCCACGCTGGATCGCCTTCCGACGGGCGCGGTTCCAGATGCCGTGCCGACGGCGGATCGCGTGGAACTCGTCGTCGGGCGTAATCCCCATCGCCGCCAGTTGCTTGTACAAGCTACCGGTCGCCAACGGGCGGGTATGGTCCACCGCTACCGCGTCGATGACGCCGACGCGAGTAGAGCGACGACCACAACCAATCCAGCCCCCACGAAGAACGCGACTCGTGGAACGACGGCAGGCACCGCCACAACGCATCGCGGCGGAACACCGGGCACATCACCTCGACGTACCCGGTGAATCGGACCTCGAAACGCGGGTCCACTCGCAGCGCCTCGTAGGACACATCGCCGCCGCCGATAGCGGGCTGACCGATCGCCAGTCCGTGCTTCCCAAACAGCCGGAACAACCGGTTGACCCGCTGCGTGTCGGCCGCGATGTCGTCGTCGGGGAGCCAGATGCGGTCGTAACGTTCCAACAGGCCGCGCAGCAGGGTTGCCGCCAGGTCCTTCAGCAGCCAGTACTTGAAGCCCTTGTGCGCCAGATAGAAGTCGACGTCCTGCCGCTCGCCGTGGTTGGGATCGTCGCCGTAGTAGATGATCGCGACGTCGAACTCGCGAGGCTCACTGCCAGCCAGCCAAGTCGGGTGCGTCGATTGGTCGCCGACGAAGCTCAGCACCAGGTTTCCGTGGCCGCTCGGCGACCCGTCGGCGTCGACCATCGCTAGGCGGCTCGGCGGAGGGAGTGAGACTGCCCCAGCTCGCGGTCGGCGGCGGCCAGCGCCGCGCCCATAACCTGGTGCATGTCGTAGTAGCAATAGCTCCCCAATCTTCCGCCGAAGATCACGTCCGGCCGCGTCGCGCGGGCCAAGCGCGCGTACTGGTCGTAGAGGCCCGAGTTCTTGATGTCGCGCACCGGGTAGAACGCCTCCCCGCCCCGCTCATAGCGCTGCGGGTGCTCGCGGGTGAGGATGCTGACGTCGAGTTCCTTCATCGCGAAGTGCTTGTGCTCGACGGTCCGCGTGTAGGGGACGCTCGCTTCAGCGGCGTTGACGATCGCCGCGCCCTGATGGTCGCCCCGCACCATCTTGGATTCAAACCGCAGGGATCGATACTCGAGGTCCCCGAAGCGATAGCCGAAGAACTCGTCGATCTTGCCCGAGTAGACGAGCGCCGTCCCCGCGGCGTCGAGTTCTCGCCGGTGCGCAAAGTAATCGGCGCCGGTCTCGACGCGGATATTCGGGTGGTCGAGGAGATTCTCGAACAGGCGCGTGTAGCCTTCCTCGGGGACGCCTTGATAGCGGTCGTTGAAGTAGCGATCGTCCCAGGTCAGCCGGATCGGGATCCTCCGCAAGATCGACGCCGGCAATAGCCGCGGGTCGCGGCCCCATTGCTTGGTCGTGTAGCCGTGGATGAACAGCTCATACAACTCTTGGCCCACCTGAGAGAGGGCCCACTCCTCCAGGTTCGCCGGCTGGGCGATCGGGACCCGCGCCTCGGCGAGTTTCTTTTCCGCCTGCGCTGGCGACGTCACCCCCCAGAGCTGATGCAACGTCAGCAGGTTGATCGGGAAGGAGTAAAGCCGCTCGCCACGCCGGACGATGCCGCGGTGAACGTAGGCGTTCATCCGGGTAAACCGCCCGAGGAAGTCCCACACCCGCTGGTTGTCGGTGTGAAAGATGTGCGGGCCGTAGCGGTGGACGTCGATCCCCTCGACACGCTCGGTGTAGCAGTTGCCGCCGAGGTGGGGGCGGCGATCGACGAGCAGAACGCTGCGGCCCGCTTCCGCGACCTGTCGCGCGAAGACGCTGCCGAACATGCCGGCGCCAATGACGACGTAATCGACGGACACGCTACCTCGCCACCTCGGGAGACGGAGACCTGGTCCCCCCGGAGAATCCGCTAACTACCGGTCGCGCCGTGGGGAGCCGGCGAGGGTAGGTCTCGACCGGTCCACTCGGCAAGGCCGATCCGCAGCAGCAATGCTATCGCGCGGCGGGCCTCGCGCCCGTTGACCTTCGAGGCGCCTGCGCGGCGCTCGGTGAAGGTAATCGGCAACTCCACGAACGTGGCGCCGCCACGCTTGAGCCGCCAGAGGATCTCTTCGAGATAGGCGTAACCCGTGCCGCGCATCGCGTCGAAGTCGATGGCGCGGAGGGCCTCAACCCGGTAAGCCCGAAAGGCGCCGCTCGAGTCGTGTGTCGGCAAGCGCAGCAGCGCTCGGGCGCCCGCGTTCACCAGCTTGCTGGCCACATGGCGTCGCCACGGCCAGCCGACAATCCGCCCGCCTCGGACGTAGCGGCTGCCAATCGCGACCGTCGGCCCGGTTGTATCCGACGCTTGCCGGGCGTCCCTGGTCAGCAGCCCGATTAGTTCTGGCAGTTTCTCCGGTGGATGGCTCCAGTCGGCGTCGAGCGTGCAGACAATCTCGTAGCCGTCAGCGATCGCCCGGCGCATCGCGGCAAAGGTCGCCGTACCAAGTCCAAGCTTTCCCGCCCGGTGGATGACCTGCACCCGCTGGTCGGTCGCGGCGCGCGCCTCTGCCCAGTCCCCTGTCCCGTCGGGCGAGTTGTCATCGACGACGAGCACGTTCGCCTCCGGGAGCGCCGCCTCGATCGCGTCGATGAGCGTCGGCAGATTCTCGCGCTCGTTATAAGTCGCGACCGCAACCAGAATCTTCGGGAAGTCCATCCGCCGATCATGGCCGCTAGCCTGATGCCCGTCGAGGCGTCCTCAGCAAGGGACCAACCCGACAAGGCAGCGCCTAAGCTGTCGGCTGGATCGGCCCCGGCGGATCGGTCATCGGCGGCGTCCCCGGCGGGTCCCGCATTGGCTTAACCGGGGGATCGCCCGGCTGAGAGCGTCCCGGCGTCGGGGGTTGAGAAGGCGTATAACCCGGGGCGGGCGGTTTAGTTTTTGGGTCGTCGGAATCCGCCCTCCCTGAGGAGGCTCGGCTCGATCGGCTCGCGGTTTGGTTCATACCACCCTCGGGTTAGACGCCATCGTTTAACGGGGGCCTCACAGTCGTCAGTTGCAGCAAGAGCCGCCGCTGCAGGACTTCTCAAACTGATTGACCTGCTCCTCGGCCTTCTCGCGGCCCACGCCGTAACGCTCCTGCACCTTGCCGACGAGTTGGTCGCGCTTGCCGTCGATGGCGGTCAGATCGTCGTCGGTCAGCTTGCCCCACTGCTCTTTGACTTGGCCTTTGAACTGTTTCCAATTGCCTTTCATTGTGTCCGAGTTCATGGTTTGCGCTCCGTGATTAGTAGAGATTGGTTGAGCCCTCTCGGGCTTTGGGGAACATTAAGAGGACCACGCGGCACGATATAGCGACGGCGCGCGGTCTCAGCCGGTAAACGGCGAAGTCGATAAGCTGCACGAAGCGTGCCAAGCGGCTGAGACAGCTCCCCATGTCGGTAGGAGGCTTATCGAGCGGCCTGCTACGGCCGCAAACTGGTCGCGCAGCGTTCCACCCGCCGCGATCGCCACCAGCCCTGCCTGCTACTTCGCAATCGACTTGTAATAATCGATTGAGCGCTTCAGCCCTTCGGCGAAGGCGATCTTAGGTTCGTACCCTAGCAGTGTCCGCGCTAACGTGATGTCCGCGAGGCTCTCACGGATGTCCCCCTCGCGCGGCGGGGCGAAGACCGGTTCCACGCGGGTCCCAAGGGCCGCGTTGATCGCGTTGATCAGGTCGAGCAACGTCGTGTGCCGCCCCGTGGCGACGTTGATCACCCGGCCCGACGCGGCCGGCGCGTCGGCCGCTAGCAGGTTCGCTTGCACCACGTCGTCGACGAAGACGAAGTCTCGCGATTGCATGCCGTCGCCGTAAACGGTCGGCCGCTCGCCGGCGATCATCTTCGTGACGAAAATCGGGATCACGGCCGAGTACTCACTCGCCGGGTCTTGCCGCGGGCCGAACACGTTGAAGTAACGTAGCGCCACGGTCTCAAGACCGAACGACGCCGTGAACGCCTGGCAGTAGAGCTCGCTAGCGAGCTTCGAAGCGGCATAGGGTGAGAGCGGCTTGGGCGGGTCGCTTTCGCGCTTGGCGGCGGAGAGCTGGTCGCCGTAGGCCGCGGCCGAAGCCGCCATCACCACACGCCGCACGCCCGCTTGGCGGGCCGCGTTCAGCACGTTGACGGTCCCCGTCATGCAGGAGGCGTGCGACTCCAGCGGCGTCCGCAGGCTGGCCGGGACGCTGGCGATCGCCGCCTCGTGGTAGACCACCTCGCAGCCCGCGACCGCCTTGCGTACGGCCGCGGGGTCCGTGACGCTTCCACGAAGGAGAGTGACCTTTCCTTTCAGGTGGTCCAGGTTCTTCTCGAACCCAGCCGACAAGTCGTCGAGCACCGTGACCTTGTCGCCGCGCTCAACGAGCGCCGTGGCGATGTGCGAGCCGATGAAGCCGGCGCCGCCGGTGACGAGGTAATTGGCCATCGTTGCGGAATCCGCCTGAAGCATCGGGGTTTTTTAGTTCCCCAAGCGTAGCACTTGAAAGGCGGACCGGAAGCGTCACCAAATTAGGTAGCTACTACCCCAGCCTGGAGCCGGGAGACGTAAGCCCCCGGAGCATGGCGGTCACCCGCTTCACTCCGAGCGCTCCCCAGGATTAGGCAACCGCTAGCGTTATGAAATCGGTCGGGTGATGTATTCCAGGAAGCGTCAGCGCCTTGTGTCCCCCTCCTCCGCTTTCGGGGGAGGGGCTAGGGGAGGGGGTGCGCCGGGTACCCGCTTCAGCACCCTCCCCTAGCCCCTCCCTCTATAGAAGGAGGGGGAAATAAGGCGCTAACGCTTCCTCTATCCGCCCAACTTGGTACTACTAGCCGTTGCGGAATCCTGTCGCGCATTCAGGCTCTCCCCAACTCCCTCGCCACCTCAGCCGCTACGCAGGTTCGCGAACAGCTGCGCGTACTCCTCGCGACGGGCCTCCGGCCTGGGGAGCTCGTCGGGCTCGACGACGAGGATTTCGTCATCGTCATCGGCGGCGACAATGGCCTTCGGCGGAACGGGCGCCGCCGGCTCGGCGGCAAACGACTCGTCGGCGAGCAAGCCATCGACGGCTGCGTCGATCGCCGCGAGCGCCCGAACAAGGTCGGTTGGCCGGCTGTTGACGATCGGCGCCGCGGGGATCACGCGCTCGAGTTCGGCGAACGGGTCGATGACGATCTCTTCCTCGTCGAACTGCTCGGCGAACGGGTCGATCGCCCGCGACTTCGGCGCGGCGGGCTCGATCGACTCCTTGGGCAGCGTGGCCGGCTTAGGCGGCGTTGAGTTGGCGACCTGCTCGAAGAGTTCGTCCGCCTCTTGAAGCAGCGCCTCTTCCTCGTCGTCAAAACGCGTCGTCGCGCCCGGGAACGCGTAGGCGACGCACGGGCCGTCGTCCTCGTCCTCCTCTTCGTAGCCGCTCGCGCTCGGGTCCTGCGACGATAATGGGGACGAGCTCGGCGCGACGAAGTCACGCAGCCTGTCACCGGCGTTCCAGTCGCCCTGCGTCGCCGGCGCGGACGAGTCGAACGCGTCGTCCTCCAACACACAACCTTCGAGCGAGTCCTCATCGAGCATGCCGAACTCGATCGACGACTCAACCGCCGCCTGGGGCTGCCCCGCCCCGGCCGCCAGCCG
>JBGSJY010000770.1:0-28118 GCA_041741515.1 Pirellulales bacterium
AGACGGCTCACTCGATTACGATGCCCGAGTAGCAAGCGCGCCAAGCAGTTGTCATTCTGAGCGAAGCGAAGAATCTGGCCGTTCGCTTGGCGCTAGATCCTTCGCTCCGCTCAGGATGACGGGCGGCGTCCTCAACAAAGCGGCGCTACGCCAAAATCCCGTTCACGACATGTGCTTCTTCGACGCCGGTCAGCTTCGTGTCGAGCCCGCGGGATTTGTAGGTGAACCGGGCGTGATCGATTCCCAAGCAGTGGAGAATCGTCGCGTGCAGGTCGCGGACGTGGACCGGGTTCTCGACGATGTTGTAACAGAAGTCGTCGGTCTTGCCGTACTCCATCCCCGGCTTCACGCCGGCGCCGGCGAGCCAGACGGTGTAGCAGCGCCCATGATGGTCCCGACCCATTCCGGGGTCGCCCAGTTTTCCTTGGCTGAAAACCGTGCGGCCAAACTCCGTGGCGAAGACCACGAGCGTATCTTCGAGCAGCCCGCGCTGTCGTAGGTCTTTGATGAGGGCCGCCGTCGGCTGATCCACGTCTTTGCACTGATTCGGCAGTTGTTTGGCGATCGCGATGTGTTGATCCCACCCGCGATGGAACAACTGCACGAACCGCACGTCGCGCTCCAGTAGCCGCCGCGCGAGCAGGCAGTTGGCGGCGTAACTTCCCGCCTTTGCGACTTCGGGACCGTAGGAAGCGAGCGTCTCTGGCGACTCGCCGCTGGTGTCGGTGAGTTCCGGCACTGACGTCTGCATGCGGAACGCCATCTCGTACGCGTTGATCCGTGCGAGCGTCTCGGGATCGCCTAGCTCACGCGCGCGTAGATGATTGAGCTGCGCGAGATCGTCGAGCATCGACCGCCGTTGTTCGCGTGTCGTTCCCGGCGGGTCTTTCAAATAGAGGACCGGATTGGCGCCGGGGCGCAGGCCCACGCCTTGATGCGAAGAAGGCAAGAACCCGCTCCCCCACAATCGCGAGAAAATCGGCTGCCCCGGATTCTTCCCCGTGCCCTGTGAGACCATCGCGATGAACGTCGGCAAGTTGTCGTTCGCGCTGCCGAGGCCGTAGCTCACCCATGCCCCCATGCTGGCGTACCCCGGCTGCTGGTTTCCGGTGTTCATGTAGGTGATCGCCGGGTCGTGGTTGATCGCCTCGGTATGCATCGACTTGATGATGCACATCTCATCGGCGATCGTCTGCATGTGGGGGAGCAGATCGCTCATCCACGTCCCATGCTCGCCGCAGCGCCGGCCGGGCCACAACGGCGCCACTACCGGATACGCCGATTGCCCGGAAGTCATCCCGGTCAGCCGCTGATCTCCCTTCACCGAGGCGGGGATCTCCTGGCCGTGAAACTGCGCCAGCGTTGGCTTGTGATCGAACAGATCGACGTGCGAGAACCCTTCCGACTGAAACAGGCAGAGGATCCGCTTCGCCTTCGGCTCGAAGTGAGGCAGTCCAAGCGATCCGACTGGCAGGCCGCCAGTAGCCGCAGCGAGCTGGCGGGCTTTTCCCGCCAGTAACGAGGTCAGCGCCGCGCCGCCGAGCGTCCCCGCCGCGCCGCCGAGGAACGTCCGCCGAGTCAGGCGCCGTTCAAAATCTTCCCTTGGATGCATCACGTTAGTTCCGAGTGACCGCTTCGCTGAGATTCATCATCAAGGACGCCACTTGCGACCAAGCCGCATGCTCCGCCGGCGGGATCTGCTCGTCACGCAGCGACTCGCCGCTGGCCAAATACTCAACCGCCGCTCCTTCGTCCGCCGCATAGCGGGCTCGCTCGCGGCCCAGCATCTCGGCGAGCACCACCAGTTCCTCATCCGTCGCCGGCCGCGACGTGCATTCTTTGAAACCCCACCGCAGCCGCGCCGCGTCGTCGCCTGATTGCTTCACCATCCGCTCGGCGAGCCCCCGGCTCGCTTCGACGAACTGCACGTCATTCAACAGCACGAGCGCTTGCAGCGGCGTGGTCGTTGACGCCCGCTGCACCGTGCAAATCTCGCGATTCGGCGCATCGAACGCCGCCATGTTCGGCGGCGGCACGGTTCGCTTCCAGTAGGTGTAGAGTGAACGTCGGTAGAGCTTTTCGCCATGGTCTTGCATAAACGCTTGCGACGTCGCCGGCGAACTGCCGTAGTGGCTGATTTCCCGCCACAAGTCGCCCGGCGTGTAAGGATTGACGCTCGGGCCGCCGATCCGAGCGACAAGCAAGCCGCTTGATTTCAGCGCCGCATCGCGAATGAACTCTGCCGACAGCCGGAATCGCGGCCCGCGAGCGAGCAACTGATTGCCCGGGTCGCGTTCGATCAGTTCGTCGCTCGCCGCCGACGTCTGCCGATAAGTCGCCGAGGTGACAATCTTGCGGACCAGCGCTTTGACGTCCCAGCCGCTCTCGACGAAATCGACCGCGAGCCAATCGAGCAGTTCGGGATGGCTCGGCCATTCGCCTTGGGCGCCGAAGTCGGCGGTAGTCTTGACGATTCCCGTACCGAAGAGCGTCTGCCAGAGGCGATTGACGGCCACCCGCGCCGTGAGCGGATGATTCGGCGCCGCGATCCACTGCGCGAGGCCAAGCCGATTGCCTGGAGCGTCAGGTGGCAACGGGGGCAACGCGGCTGGCGTCCCGGGAGACACCTTCTCCGTCGGCGCCGCGTAATTGCCTCGCTCCAGAATGAACGTGTCGCGAGGCTTCTCCGCCTGATCCATCACCATCGTCGGGAACTTCTCGGTCAGCACCCGTAGCCGCTCTTCTAGATTTACTAGCTCCACGCGCTGCCTCTCGGTCGCGGCGCTATGCTGCGCGAAGTAATCCTTCAATCGCACCTGCTCGGCCTCTGTTCGGCCGATTGTCGGCTTCTCGACGATCGCAATGATCTCTGCAGGCAGATCACTTCCGTCGTCGGCGCCCGCAACCGCAAAGAACTCAAATCGTTTGGCGACCAGCGGTGCATTGACGCCGAAATTCACCTGCGTCGTCAGGTAGGGCGTCTGCGACGCATCGATCGGCTCGGCGAATGTGATCGTCAAGTGGACGGGGCCGTCATGCGAGACCTGCGGCGACCAGCCGCTGAGACCCGTATCGAGGACGCCTTCGGGCCGATAGTCCGCGTGCCAAGTGTTCGCGGTCGCTTTCCGCACGTCGCGCAGCAGGTTGAGATTCACCTGATCGCCCGTCACGCTTTCGGCGCTCGCCGAGAATGACGTGACGACGAACGTCCCTTTCTCTGCTGGTGAGCCGGCGTCAGCCGTCGGCAGTTTGCCGAATCCCCAACCGCCTCTCGGTGCGTCCGCGTCGGGATGGAACACGATCCGGACGCCGGTGATTGGCTTGTCGGTTGCCGGGAGTCGCATCGAGACGTCGTAAGCAACCAGCCCGCCGCCGCTGGCGATCTTCACGAACCGGCCATCTTCCACATCGAAACCCGAGCCGGCGTTGGGGGTGCTCACTTTGAGCACCTCGGCGGGGTGCAATTCCAGGTCGCGCCCGCGTGTGGCTAGCGACTGCTGTTGCTCAGCAATCCACTTGTCGATCGCTTCCGCAGCGGGATGTTCCAGCTCCTCGCGCAACTTGGCGATTCGCTCCCGCAGCGCTGGCGCTTCGTCCGCGGGCAGCACCGTCTTCGCCTCGAAGTAGGGCCGCGGGTTCACGCCGGCGTCGCCGTCGAGGCCGATGTCGCTCAGCATGTTGAAGTAGGCGAAGAACTGGTAGTACTCCCGCTGTGTGAGCGGATCGTATTTATGATCGTGGCACTGGGCGCAGCCGAGAGTGAGGCCGAGCACTGCCTCGCCGAGCGTCTTCACGCGGTCAGCGTTGTAGTTGGTTAGATTCTCCTCGGGGATCGTTCCCCCTTCGTGCGTCACCATGTTGTTGCGCTGAAAACCGCTGGCGACAAGTTGAGCGTCGGTATGGTTCGGCAACAGGTCGCCCGCCAGTTGTTCCACAAGGAACTGGTCGTAGGGCATGTTTTGGTTGAAGGCGTTGATCACCCAATCGCGCCACAGCCACATGTGACGGCCGCCGTCGATCGAGAAGCCGTTCGTGTCGGCGTAGCGCGCCGCATCGAGCCACTCCAGCGCCATCCTCTCGCCGAAGTGCGGGCTCGCGAGCAGCTGATCAACCAGCAGCTCATATGCATCGGGCCGTTCGTCCGCGACAAACGCCTCGACCTCGTCCACGCCCGGCGGCAGCCCCGTCAGGTCCAAGAACAGCCGGCGGATCACCATCTGCCGGGAGGCCTCGTCAGCAGGCTGCAGTCCCTCAGCTTTGAGCTTCGCCAAGACGAAGCGATCAACCTCGTTCTTCACCCACCCCTGATCGGCAACGTCGGGCAAGGTCTGCTTGACCGGCGGAATAAACGCCCAATGCTTCGCGTAGACTGCCCCCTCGTCGATCCACCGCCGCAGGATCTCTTTCTGTTCGGCCGTTAGCTCGCGATGCGAGTCGACCGGCGGCATCACCTCCGCTTCGTCGTCGCTAGCGATCCGCCGCCACGCTTCGCTTGCCGCCGAGTCGCCGGCAACGATGGCGGCATACCCGCCTCGGTCTTCGGTGGCCGAGTCCGAAACGTCGAGCCGCAAATCGGCTTCGCGCGACGCCTCATCAAATCCGTGGCACGCGAAGCAGTTTTCCGAAAGAATCGGCCGCACGTCGCGGTTGTAGTCGACCTTCGCTTCGGACGCCGACGCTTCGGCGAGCATCACGGCGAACAGGAGCGGAGCCAGCCAAGCCAGCCGCCGCCGAGGAGCGCTTTCGCGCCCAAGAAGAGCGATTGGCACAGTCTCACCAATGCTATAATAGCCGGATGGAGAATTACCGTTCGGAAGCGCACCGCCGCATGACCTCAAGTACCACTTCGTTTGGGTGACGAAGTACCGCAAGCCGGTGTTGACCGGGGCAGTCGGGGTTCGGGTCCGGGAGTTGGTGCGGGAGGTTTGTCGGACGAACGAGGTCGAGATCTTGGAGGGAGCGGTCTCGTCGGACCACGTGCACGTGCTGTTGTCGTGTCCCCGACGGTGTCGCCGAGCAAGCTCATGCAGTGCATCAAGGGCAAGAGTTCGCGGAAGCTGATGGCGGCGATCAGGCACTTGCAGAATCAGTATTGGGGCCGGCATCTCTGGGCGAGGGGCTACTTCGTGGCGTCCAGCGGTAATGTGACCGACGAGGCGATTGCGGCGTACATCCGCGGCCAAGACGGGACGGAACCAAGTGACGGTGACGACAACTTTCGGGTTATCCCTCGTGAGTGAATGACTTCAGTCCGGAGCTCACGAAATGCTTGAACCCACCGGCTTCCAGCCGGTGGGATTTCTGTTCGATCTCCTTCGAGTTTGAATACACGTTCTAACCGCGGCGGTGCCGATCGCTTACCCCGATCGCAGCGATCGATTGCGACTTTCAGTCCACCGTGTTCGCGTCCGCCGTTTCCCCGTAGCGCTCACGTAGCTCTAGCAGGCGCGCCTCCAAATCGGCGATTGTTGCCTTGTTCGCTTTGTCCGCATAAACGTTGGTTAGCTCGTCGGGATCGCGGCCCAGGTCGTAAAGTTCCCACTCGTCGGTTTCGTAGAAGTGGATGAGCTTGTAATGCTCGGTGCGCACCCCGTAGTGGGCCGCCACCCGATGGATCGCCGGTGGCCCCTCGAAGTAGTGGTAGTAGAGCGAGTCACGCCAGTCGGTTGGCGTCTGCCCACGCAGCAGAGGCACGAGCGAACGTCCCTGGAGTTCATCGGGTGCGGAAGCGCCGGCGGCTTCAAGAAACGTAGGAGCGTAGTCAAGATTCTGTACGAGCTTCGTGACGCGGGCCCCGGGCGGGGCGACTCCTGGCCACCGAACGATCAATGGCATCATCATCGACTCGTCGTACATCCAACGCTTGTCGTACCAGCCGTGATCGCCTAGAAAAAAACCCTGGTCGGACGAATACACGACGATGGTGTTGTCTGCCAATCCGAGCTCGTCGAGCAAGGCCACGAGGCGACCGACGCTGTCATCGACACCGCGGATACAACGGAGATAGTTCTTCAAGTAGCGTTGCAGCTTCCAGCGGACGAGGTCCTTTCCCGTAGGCGGATCGGCCGCGAACGAGCGGTTCTCGGCTTCGAAAGCCGCGTTGAAAGTCGCAAGCTGATCAGGTGACATACGGTCCCGATTGGCTTGCCCCGATCGATCCCGCGACTCGCGGCCGCGTGGGGGTTCGACCGTGTCCACGAAGAGGTCGTAGTACAGGTCGAGGTCTTGCTCGATGGTCATCTGCTGGTTGCGGGCCGGGCTCGCATTGTCCGCCCATTCGTCGAAGAGGGTTGGCGGCTCGGGCAGGCGTTCGTCCGCCCACAGCGAGAGGTGTTCGGGGGCTGGCATCCACGTGCGGTGAGGCGCCTTGTGCTGGCACATCAGCAAGAAAGGCTTATCCGTGTCGCGCCCCTCGCGGATCCAAGCCTCGGCGAGGTCCGTAACGATCCGGGTGCAGTGGCCGCTGATCGTGATCGGCCCCTCCGGGGTTTGGAATCGCGGGTTGTAGTACTCGCCTTGCCCCGGCAAAACCCGCCAGTAGTCGAATCCTGTTGGATCGGAGTCAAGGTGCCACTTCCCCACGATCGCGGTTTGGTACCCCGCCTGCTGGAGCTGTTTGGGAAAGGTCGCCTGCGCGGGATCAAAGCGATCTCCGTTTTTGCGGAACCCGTTGAGGTGACTGTGCTTGCCGGTCAAGATGACCGCCCGGCTGGGGCCGCAGATGCTGTTCGTGCAAAAACTTCGTTCGAAGAGGACCCCCTCCGCCGCGAGGCGATCGATGTTCGGGGTCGGGTCCACGCCCGCAAGCCAACCTCGGTACGCGCCAATCGCATTGGGCGAATGGTCATCGCTGAAGATGAACAGGATGTTCGGTTGCTCCCGCGCCATGGCGTGGACCGGGGCGAGGACCACCGCTAGTAGGAAGAGGCTCGCTATCGCCGTTCGCATGGCAAGGTCTTGCGCTCGAGGTCGGCGAGAAAGTTGCGGAACGCGGCGATGCGTGAACCCTTTCATGCCTTGCACGAGGGTGGCTTCAAGGACGCCGTCAGCCAGCGGCGCCAGATGAAGTAGCCGTGCTGTGGCCGGTTCAAACGGCGTTACGACGACCAAGCAGCGCGGCCAGAGAACCTCCGGCCACCGGTGAAGGTTTCGGGGCGATCAAGCGACGAGCCTCAAGGTGATCTCGATCATCAAGCGAGAGCGCGCGGTCGATGACCTACCGGTCCATGCAAGCAGGACTTGTGGTGCCGACGGGCATTTCTCCTTAATGACATCAACCGCGTCGGATTCGCTTCCCGCCTAGCATCAGGACTCCCAGGCCGAGGATCGCTATGCTAGTCGGCTCGGGAACCGAACTCGATTTGACGGCGGCGACCGCTTGTGCCGGGGCGTTACTCTGCCACTCCGCGAAGTCCGTAAAGTCGACGCGTCCATCCCCATTGAGGTCGCCCTGGGTCCGGACGACACCGCTATTACGGAAATTCGTGCGGATAATCTCGTAGTCGGCCGCATTTACGACAAGATCTCCGTTCACGTCCCCGTTCACAATCGGAGTAACACCAGGAGGCATGGTCAAATTGGTGGCGTTGAGAGTCGCGTAGATGTCGTCGATGTATCCAATGACCCCCTGCTGCGCGGCGCCCGGGCGAACATTCAGAGTCACCAGTGCGCCACTCGGATCTCCGTTGCCGGTGCGAAACGCCCCGGTGCCTAGCAGGGCCGCTGGATCTGTTCCTTGCGAAGCATAGAGCGACGACTGGTTGGAGTTGTTATCCATCACAAGCCAGACGTTGTACCAATCGTTGGCGACGTAGGTCCCGACATTCTTGTTGGTAGCCGCGTCACGGACACGGAACTGATTGGACGCCATTATCATGTAGCTCTCGTAATCGCCGAATCCAGCGGGAGAAGCAAGGTCCGACGCTCCAAAAACCAAGTCGCCCGGAATCCCGTTCCGCATCCTGAAGAACACGGTACCCGTGTTCCCAACCGTGATTCCACTGCCCAGGGGAATGTACGCATTCACGGCTTGGTCACCGCTGCTTACATTTAACACCTTGTTCGTGTTGACCAAAGGGTCGAGCGCGACGGTGTAAGGATTGGCCACCCCGACGCTCGTCCATCCTCCTTGAGAGCCCAAGGAACCGACCGTTGAGGACTGAAAATTATCGATTAGTGTCCATTGCGCCGCGGAGATACTAGCCATGCTCAGCACGAGCAAGAGCGCGCCAAGATTCTGACAATTGCTACACCGCATCGCATTTCTCCTAAACTCAGAATTGTTGCAAAGTCGATTTAGAAGTATCCAACAAGTTGACTTGGAGGCTCTTCCGCTAATCGCATTCCAACTGAAAAGGCCACCAACGAATTCACTAAGTCTCGATTGAGTCGTATAAATAGAGCAATACGTAATCGAGGTGCATCGCGTCGAGCTATTATTCAATACTATCTTGTCACCTGCTCTGCCGACGCCGCCTATTCGTCACCAACAATCCGCCGAACGCAAGGAGCGCAGTCGACGGCTCGGGAACGAGCATCGAAGGCAGGCTCAAGTTTCTGCCTGAATTGTCGACGAAAATATCGTCAAGATATCCGGTGGCGCTATTGGTGGTATGCGGACGACCCATGATGAGATTCAGGCTGACGAGGTTCCCGCTCGGATCGCCATTGCCGGTTCGGAAAGCTCCGGACCCCAAAAATCCGGCTGGATCCGTCCCTTGGGATACGTACAGCGAGGACTGGTTGGCGTCGTTATTGAGCACTAGCCATACGTTGTACCACTCATCGCCCGTGTAGGACCCAACAGCATCGTTAGCGCCCGCGTTTCGTACGCGAAACTGGCTACCGGCCATCACCATGTAGCCTTCGAAGTCGGAGAATGTCACCGGAGTCGCTGAGTCGGACGCGCCGAAGACGAAGTCGGCGCCATCGCCAGCACGCATGCGGAAGAACACGGTTCCCGTGCTGCCCACCGGAATAGCGCTCGCACCGAGTCCCAGGTAGGCCCTGGCTCGAATTGCTTCCGTATCAGGATCGCTGTCACCAACCGCCAACAGCGTTTTGTTCCCTGGGTTGTCGGGGTCAACCGCCACGCTGTACTCAGCACGTTCGCTGTCCACCGTTGTCCACTCTTCTTGACTCCCAAGGGGTCCGAGGGTCGCTGATTCGAGGTTGCTGATCGAAGTCCATGCGCCATGTGCGGTTCCAAGTGTCGTCACGCTTGCGAGGAGTATCGCTACAGCCCGGGGCGATAAGTGCATTATGCAACTCTTAGAAGAGAAGAAGAGAAGGAGTCAAAGGGACGCAAGCAGTAGTGCTGGCCGTAGCGACATGATTGCTAGTAACACGTATCTCGGGCCGGTCTTAGGAGAAACGGCGGTTGCACGCCAAGCCGCTTGCCGCCAGCAACAGCAGCGCCATCGCCCCCGGTTCAGGCACGGCCCCTGCCACGAGGCTCCCGGCGGCAGGGAGGCTTGACCCGTAATTGTTCTTCCAGATGTTGTAGTCGAGGGAAGTGATCATCCCGTCGTTGTTGCCGTCGGCGCCGGTGCCGTTGGGGACGGTGGCCCCTAACGTGTCTCGCCAAACGGTGTAGTCCGCGGCGTCAACAAGGCTGTCCAGGTTGTAGTCTCCGGGCAGGACCTGGACGACTGGCAGAGAGTACATGACTTCGCCCGTCGAGGCAGACGCGTCTCCCACGAGCAGAAACTCTAGCTCCAGGTCTTGCGTGCCCGCGAGCGGGAACAGCGTCCCGAGGCTGTAGGAAGCGCCTGCGGGAAGGAACAGGGCGGATGACGCCGAAGCCGCCAGTTCCGAAAGCGCTGTTGGAGAGGGGTTTGCTTCTTGCCAGCCCGTGATCCCTTGGTCGGTGAGGCTATTCCAGTTCGTCAGCAACGAACCCGAGGCGGACAAGATAGAGTAGCCAGAGATGGTGATGTCGAAAGGAGAATCGTTCTTGAGAACACTGTCGCCCCCCGGATCCAATGCCAGGAGCAAATTATTGTGAACTTTTTGACCTGTGAATTCCACTAATCCCTGGTTAACCGTGCCGTTGGACTCGCGGTATTCAAAGGCGACAACCTCGGGATCAACACCAAACGCCGGATAGACTGGCGCAAAGGCGGCTCCCAGATTACGCATGGCTCCCGAGCTGAAGGAGGTCGCTCCGACAGGCCGCAACTCGCTCAGCGAGTTAGCCGAGGGAGTTGCTTGCCGCCAACCGCCTGGCTCGTTTTGACTATCGAGGCTCGTCCAGCCGGCAGGGTCCAGTGCACCGGCGCTCGAGATGATGGAGTAGCCATCGATGGCGACCGCGGCGGAGCTGCCTTGATTGAGGATGGTCAGGTTCTTGGAATCCCAATCGACCTGCAAAGTTAGCAGCTGCGCAACCTCCACCAGCATCCGCTCTCCATAGGTCCCACCGGTGGTGCGGCGGGTCCGGTAGGCCTGGGCCGTTCCAAGTGCTGGAGCCGCCGAAGCGTCGACTGAAGTGAAGTTACCAACGATCTGTGACGCATCGAGCACGGGCCAGCTGTTGCCAAGCACCGGCGTCACCGACGGGCCGAACTCAACGCGGAGCGTGCCGCCGGCAATCGCCGTTCCGACTGCCTGAAGCGGTGAGTGCGACGTTTGGCTCGTAATCTCGGCGGTATAGATGCTGCTGGGTCCGAAGAGGATGTCTCCGTCGGCTAGCGCATTGACGTTAGGGCCGATGATGCGTGTCGAGCGGTTGAGCGTCATGTCTCCAAACGACCGAACAACCGCCGTTCCGGAGGCGCCGGCGCCCGCGGTGAGCAAGCTTCCGGCGGCGCCTCCGACGGTGATCGACCTACCCGAGATCTCGCCGCCTCGGGCCACCGACAACACCCCCGTGCCGGCTTGGCCAACGACGATGTTCCCGTTGCTGCCGTTGCTGATCCACGGCTGGACCCGGAGACGGCCGCCCGAGCGGATCTCAAGCGTACCCGAATTCGTCGCCCCTTGGCCCAGCAGCACGCCACCGGGGTCAGGCTGCGCGAGGCTTCCGGTGGGATCGGGTGTCATGGTCTGAACAAACGCGGTTCCCCCGTTGTTGATCGTGCCGATCTCATCCAGACCGAAGTCAGGGATGAACCTGTTGGGCGCGGGGAGCTGGTCGGACCAGTTTGGGTTGTTGCCGTTGTTGTTGTTCGTGGTGAAGTACCAATCGGCGACGCCGGGGTTCTGCCAGAACTGATTGGCCGCTTGGCTCGTCGTGCCGGAGCAGCAAGAGGCGGCCGCTAGTAGCAGCACGCCGATTCGGCGACAGGCATGAAGTGGCCGGCAGAATAAGGTAGCTAGACCTAAGAGATGCTTTATTGAATTAGACATCTTGAGAAAGCTTCCTTGGTGGTCAGAACGACTCGAAAGGAGACGCGGCAGTTAGGTGCTATCGCTCATTTCGGATGATGAGGCGTCAGCGATCAAGCGAGCAGTGCATCGGAGTGCGACAGACTCACTGGGAAGGAAAAGTGTGCAGCACCCTTTGTGCTGGAAGGGCTCGCCGAGAAGGTCTCGAAGAGCAAGATAAGCCGCTTACTCTTGCGCTATGCAAGTATTTGCAAACGCCATTTACCTTGTAAATTGCGAGGATTGACTTGTCAAGCGATAGGAGGATTTTTTGCGGAGATTAAGCCGATCCGTCGCCCTACAGGCCGCCCGAATCGCTAGGCAACCGCGGAAGATCGACACCGTGGCTCACCGTCTTGAGGGAGTCGATTCGGCCGCCAGGATCTCAGGAATCTCGAACTTGCGTCGGTCTTCACGTTTAAGCATGGGGTTGGCGCGTGGCGCCCAACCCCCGATGAATCGCCCAGACTCGATCCCTAGCGCGATTGCCAGCTTGGGGGCAACGGCCTGGTCGCCCACAAGGTGGGACGCGGATACGCGCCCAAAGTACTCCGAGGCGGCATCCAGGACTGGCTCATCGAAGTGACGTGAGAGTTCCGTTGGAGAGGTCTCGTCGGGCGGGAGGGAATTGCTGACGCGGGTCGCGATGTTGGCCAAGTTGCTCCATGCCGTGGACGCGAATCCCACTGAAACCGGCGCCGTCAGCAGCTTGTCGCTGTCGGCTCGAAGCGCATCGATGAAGTTCTTCTGATGGACGACATCACCGCTATTTCCCGCGAGACGACGGACCTCCTTACCCTGCGCGTCGAAGGCAACTGCGGCGCCTCGCTCCCCTTCGAGCCGTCCCCCTTCGCAGTGGACGGTGTACCCCGTTGGAGGGCCGGCTACGGCTGCGGCGCCCGGCTGCTTGGGCAGGTTGCAGACCGCCATCTGCACCGGGATGCCCCCCGCCTGGAAGAGCACGAACTGCAGATTCGGGGTGTCCCCCGCGTCGTCCCATGCATAGCGGCCTCCAGTTGCGGCGACCTTCTCCGGCAGATCGACCCGGTCGAGCAGCACGGTCCCCCGGACGTCGTCCAGGACGTGGACGCCCCAGTTACCCATCTCGCCTGAGCCGGTGTTCCAGTCCCAATGCCAGTCGTACTGGAGTTCCGTCCGGTAGATCGGCTTCAACTGGGCTGGACCGGTCCACAGGTCGAAGTCGATCGTCGGTGGCACGTCCATGGGACTCGTCCGCCGACCGATCGGCTTGCGTTCTCCCAGGCGGTTAATGGTCACGCTCTGGATGGCGCCGAGCGCCCGATCCGTATGAAGCAGTTGGCGGATCTCCTGCTGAATCGGGTCGGATCGTTGCTGCGTACCCACCTGACAGATCCTGCCATAGCGATCGACGGCGTTCACCAGCTGCTGGGCTTCCCACTGGGTCTGCCCCAGCGGCTTCTCCACGTACACGTCCTTGCCGGCCTGCAGCGCCCAGATCGCGCTGAGGCAGTGCCAGTGGTTAGGGTTGGCGATTACTACCGCGTCGATATCAGGCGAATCGAACAGTCCCCGCATGTCCTTCCAGGTCGGGGGCCTGGGAGTAAGTGACTCGGCCATCGCTCCGAGTCGCTTTTGATCGGGATCGCACAACCCTGCGATCACAACGCCGTCAATCTTCTTAAACGTGTCGAGCAACTGCCCTCCCCGCCAACCACAGCCGACAATCCCGAGGTTGACCCGCTCAAGGGGAGAGCGGGCCCCAAGCACACGGCGGGGTAATGACAAGGCCGCAGCTAGTGCGGCGCCGTTGGCCAAGAACGTTCGGCGGTTGGTGCGCATCGGGGTGCTGGTGCTCAGGGTTGCATTCGATGGGCCGGTCAAGGGCGCTGGCCTTATTGCGAGGCAGCGAGGGCCTCGTGCGCTTGGCGCCTTGCTTGTTACTTCGATGCTCGGCCCGTGGCTTGACGTCACGGTTCCGGGTTTATTTCCTCGCCGGCAATCGAGCAAAGCCCGCCGAAGACGGCGAGATCAATGTCATCCTTGATGCCCGATACCGAGCCATCGCAGCGAGCAAAGTTCTTGGTCCCCGGGTGGAAGCTGTACCAACGAGAATGGCACATGCGGGTCTTTGGGTCGGGGTTCCTCGCTGCGCACGCCAGATAGTCTTCCGTGAACATCTCTGGGCTGTTCCATGCCTGCGACATCGCGTAGCCGCCCCAGGTGTAGGCCCAGAACGATCGCCGCCGGGGTTCGGTGGTGTTGGTGTTCTCACCCACCATCAAGGTTTTTGAGGTTCCGTCCGTGATCTTGCTAAACGACTCGGGTTTCAGGCCGAGCAGTCCGCTGGCGTGCAGCGGGCCGCGCCATTCCTTCGGGATTGTCCATTGGCCGGCTGCCTGGACATCTTCGGCCAAGTACCAGGTTGGGTAGGTTGTTGGCGTGACCGGAGGTCCCCCGGGCTGTGCATAGTCGTGGACCCGGCCCGCGTTGGCACGGTAGGAACCGGTGCGGAACTCCCGCTGCCCCCGGGGCGAGGCCCACCCTCCCTCAGGACCACTCTCGGGCACCAGCAGCGCGCTGGGTAGGTCCGAAGGACACGCGAACGCGGGGGCTTCGGACTCGCGGAGCCCTTGGTTGAGCGGGTCTCCGATCGTTACGTCCGGATTGAACAACGCGAACAGCGCCGGTTCTTCCATGTACGGCAGGATCTCGACGGACCACCCCGTCTTGCTGGGTTGGTCGCGGCCGGTTCCTTCGATCAGTGCGCCGGGCGGGAACGTCTGGCGGGCGCCGTGATAATTCTGCAACGCCAAGCCGATCTGCTTGAGGTTGTTGGTGCACTGATTGCGCCGGGCCGCTTCGCGGGCAGCCTGAACTGCCGGCAACAGCAGCGCTACCAAGATCCCGATGATCGCGATGACAACTAACAATTCAACAAGCGTAAAGGCACAACGCCTCACCCGAACGACCGAGAGCATTGCTGAGATTCCTTTTTAGAGGCAGAGTAGGTGGACTAGGCTCACCGACGCAAAGCAACCCGGCGGCGGCGGGGCGTCCGACAAGGCTCTCAAAGCGACCAGGCCGGGCGTCGTCGCAGGCCTACGGAGCCGCCGCCCTACAGATAAGTTGAAACGGGAACGAGTGGGCTCAGGGGTACTGCTAGGAGCACGAGCGTCATGCGGTGGGGACGCCGAATTGGGAGCGAGCGGGAGCCCGAATCGGGCCCCAACCATGACGAGACGCAAGAGGCCGGAAAGTGACTGCAAGTATTTGCATAACAGTACGCGATCCGGTAGTGTGTTCTAAAGAGCCCGGTTCCGAGTGTCAACGCTTCTGCAACTATTTTTATTCGCGGCCTACCCGCCGGCCCGTCGTGGGAGCCGGTTCATCTCCCGTCGCCGGGTTGTCATCCAGACCCGGCGGGGGTGGATGGTCATTGTCCAAAGCCTCCAATTCCTTTTGCTCTGACAGCGGCCCCAACGATCGTCGCGTTGATCGTCACGGTGCCCTGCTTGAAACCTCGGACTAAGCTGAACGACACCCGGCTTCATCGCTTGACCGTGGGTTCGGCCCCGCGGCGCCGGCGGGCGGCGCGAAGCGACAACGCCCTCTATCAAAGCCTCGACTCTCTCCTTCTGGAATCGGACCTTGTGGAATCGGAGCTCCTTCGCGTGATTAGTTCGTCCCTAGCCTGTCGCGTCCTCGCGCCTCAACCAGGGCCTGCAAGGCCCGTGCTGCTGACCATGCTGCTGCTGAGCAGCGGACTGCCGGCGCTGGCCGATGTGACGCTTACCGGGACCGCGGCTGGACATCCAATCGCTATTTCAACCGGCGCCCGCACCGCCTCGGCGGTGAGATCGGTCGTCTGGAACGGGGTCGAGTTTATTGACGACCACGACCACGGCCGGCAGCTTCAGTCGGCGTCAAACCACGGGGTGGTTGGCAACGCGTTCTGCCCCGAGGGCTACAACCCAACCCAGGCCGGCTCGGTAAATGACGGCGCCGGGCCGACCTCCACAAGCACGCTCATCAGCGAGGAGGTGGTGGACAACCAACTATCCACTTCCGGCAAGATGGCGTTCTGGCAAGCGCCGGGACAAACCAATCCAGCCGGGTGCACGGCCTACAACACGACGCGGCTTTCGGAGCACGGCGTCTCGAGCACGTACACACTGGGGGTGGGGGTCAACGGGGCGTGGGTCGACAACCTGATCCGACACGACGTGGAATTCACGATCCCCGACCAGCCTGGCGTTGATTTTTTTTACCATCAGATGGAAGTGCTCACGGGCTACATGCCCCCCAGCTTCTCGGTGTTCCGCACCTGGAACCCGGTCACTAACCAGCTCAGCACCATCGCCGCTCCCAACGCGGAGCAGGCTCTGCCGCTGATTATCTCAACGCCGGACAACCAGTTCGCCATGGGTGTTTATTCACCCGGACTGCCCCAAGCGGCATTTCCGTCGGCTGGCTATGGCGGGTTCGTTTTTCCAGGCGCCGATTCCGATGCTGGTCCCGGCACGGGAGTGAGCAAGTGGAACATCGTCTACCGCGAGGGACGCCCCAACCAACCGCAGAACCTGCAGACACAGGGCTCGCTCACGTACACCAGCTATCTGGCGGTCGGTACCGTGCAGGACGTCCAGAGCGCGCTGGCGACCTTGGTCGGATTCGGGGCGCCCCAGGCGCCGGTCGAGATCAGCGACTTTGGTTTCGAGGAAGGCAATCCGGTCCTCGCGCCGCTGGGGCAGGGGGCGCACACCGCCTGGATCGTCGATCGTGGCGCCGTGGCGGGCAACAACGTCGCGGCCGTGCCCGCGGGCAACGCGTTCGCCCAGGGGATGACGCCCCCTGAGGGGCGCTCGATGGCGTTCACCCGGTCGCAACCCAAGACGATTGGGAACCCAGCCGGGACACCGGTCGTCATTCGCAACGTGACGGACACGCTGGCGATCGCCGCCAAGTACGAGTTGAGCGTGCAAGCGGCTTCGCTAAACCTAGGCCCGGGGAACGGCTACGAGTTGGAGCTAGGGTATCAGTCGGCCGGCGATCCGGCGGCGGCAGCGTTTGTGCCGTTGGAAACGCTTGCGGGCGCTTGGGCGAGTCCCGGTCTCTTCCGCACCTTGAGCCTGTCGTTTGAGTTGGTCGATGCCCATCCCGCGATCGGTCAGCCGCTGGCGGTCCGCTGGACCAACAAAGCAGAGAATATCGGCGGCGGTTCAAACAACGCCTACCTCGACGATGTCCGCCTAATCTACACGCTGCCAGGGGGGCTGGCGGGAGATTACAACGACGACGGAGTGGTCGACGCCGCGGACTACACCGTTTGGCGCGACCAATCGGGCGCCGTAGCGGGGAGCCTGCCGAACGACATCGACGGCGGGCCGATCGGCGGGGCCCAGTACTTGACGTGGAAGGCCCAATTCGGCGCCGGGCTGCACCTCCAGCCCGCGGTCAGCGGGGCAGCCGTTCCGGAACCGGGCGCGGGCGCCGTGCTGATGCTCGGCGGAGTGCTGGCGCTGGGATGGAACGGAATCGCCATTGAGCAATGGCGCTGAGCAAGACCGGGGCGCTGAGCAAGACCGGACGCGGCCAGCGCCGAGCCATGTCTCAAATTATCGGGCTAGGCAGGTCTAGACCGCTTGCGGGCCGATCAACGCGAACGCTGGCGGATCACGGCGCTGGGCGGAGGTTTCGTCGGTGCGAGGGTCGCGAGTGGTGTAAAGAAGCGGGGTGTAAAAATACTTGCAATAGCCTTGACGCGACAGTTACGGTTAGTAGAGTGACTGAAGTACGAGCGCCTCTTGCGATCCGTTATGCAAGTAGGTGCACAACTTTTCCGGCTCTCTTTTAAGAAAGTTGCGTCTCATGACAGCGAGTGGTTTCGCATTCCCGGATGGACCCCCATCCCTGTTGCGTGCCTGCCACCCCTGTCTCTCCAGACGAGGCGCAACGCTCCGGGTAGAACCACCTCCTTTTCCTATCGCGGGCCCCGTTCGAGCGTCCGCCACCAGAGGCCACTCACCATGCTCATACGACTCCTGCCTTGCCTCGTTGCGTCTCTAGCGGCAACCGCGCCCGTCCAGGCCGGCTTGATCATCGACCCGACCCTCGTCACCGGATCGGGCGCAATCGACCCTCTCAAGCCCGACGCGAACGCGGGAGTTCGTGACGCAACCGGCGTCGTAACGGGCGCCGCCACCAAAGCCGCCCTCGAAGGGACGGCTGGATTCGGTGTTCTGCAATCCTTTGGAGGTTTTACCGCTGCAGCGGGCGTGAACGTCAACTACATCAGCTACACCGACCCAGCCA
This sequence comes from Pirellulales bacterium, assembly GCA_041741515.1. GTDB lineage: Bacteria > Planctomycetota > Planctomycetia > Pirellulales > Lacipirellulaceae > Botrimarina. Next base: position 17,662 of record JBGSJY010000770.1, read on the forward strand.
CGCCCGACGTCCGCATCACGACAACGAGCTACAACGGCTCCGGTGGCGGCGTCTCGGCTAACTTCACCACGTCTGGAACCTCCGGCCAGTTCATCGGTTCGGGTGGCTTTAGTGCGGGGGCGGCGTCCGTTATCGAATTTGGCACCTACGACGCCGGATTGGGGAGCTTCGTTGCCGACCGGACTGTCTCGGCGGCGGGCTATATGATATCGCAAAATACCAACGCGGCCGCGCGTACCTGGACGGTCCTCTTTAAGGACGCCTCGGACAACGTGCTCTCGACCCAGACGCAGAGCCCCACCCCCAGCCAGTCGGTGCTGTTCGGGCACATCGCGGAAGGCATTGCGAGGATCGAACTGGGCGTTAGTGGCGGAGGTGATGCCGGCACGTTCATGGACGACTTTGGTTTCGCGGTGAATGCCATTCCCGAGCCCTCCACGGCCCCGATGGTCTTGTGCCTTTCAGCGCTGGCGTGGTGGCGACGCCGCCCTCTCTGCTGCTAGGTACCAATCGACGCCAGCGCCTTGGCTGGCGCGGGCCCTTTTCAGACTTCTATTTCGACCAATCCTTGGAGGTTTACCAACATGCCTCGCTTGCTCCGCAAACGGACATCTAATCGGGTAGCACTGCTCTGTGGAGTGTGCGTCTCGGCGCTGCTCTGCACGCCTCCCGCCCACGCGGCGCCGGGCGTCATCGTCGACCCGGTGCTGGTGACGGGCGCAGACGCCATCGACCCCGTTGCCCCCGCTCCCAATGCCGGAGCGCTCGATGCGAGCGTGCTTGTAGTCGGAGCGGCTACCAAGGGCGCGCTCACCGGCGCGGCAGGTTTTGGGGTCGTTCAGGAATGGACGGGGTTTACTAACAACCAAGAGCTCGGAGGCGTCGGTCAAGCACTGAACTACTTCAACTTCACCGACGCCAATCTGCCCGACGTGAGCTTCGTGACGCGAAGCTACAACGGGTCGGGTGGCGGCCGCTCGGGCAACTTCACGACGTCGGGCGGGGCCAACCAGTACCTGGGCTCGGGGGGTCACCCGCAAGGCGTCGCTTCGAAGATCGATTTCGGTACGCTCCTCGACGGCGATTTCGTCGCCGACAAGCTCGTCGATTCGGTTGGCTTCATGGTTTCTCGTTCGACGCAGCCTGGTGCGCGAACCTTCACGGTCAACTTCCGTAATTTCAGGGATGAGATTCTTTCCACCCAGACGGTTGCGACAACCGGCGGAGTGGCGTCGGCTTACCTCTTCGGGTACGTGTCGCCGGGGGCTTCGAACGCCCAGGCGGTCGCCAGCATCGAACTCCTGAACACCGGCGGCGACGTGAACTCATTCATGGACGACTTCGGCTTCAGCGCCAGCGCGTTCGTGCGTCCGCCAACGATTGCCGGCGACGTCAACTTCGATGGCCTGGTCGATACACTCGACTTCGACGTTATCCTTGGCAACTTCCGTACCAACCAGGCGCTGCGAACCGGTGGCGACCTAACGGGCCCAGGCGGGGTCCGCGATGGGTTCGTCAACCTCTACGATTTTGACGAGTGGAAGCTCAACGCGACGCCAGCTGCGCTCGCGGCGGTATTCGGCTCGTTCAGCAGCGTTCCCGAGCCGTCGTCCGTCTTGCTGTTGGCGTTGGGCGCAGCCGCGCTGGGCCTGGTTTCGGGTCAGCGGCGCTAGGGTGGAAACGGGCGAGATCGCTGCAGTTATCGTCACACGGATTCTTGGCAATCGCTAAAGGGACTTTCATTTGCACAGCCTCCTCGGCTCACGACCGATCCACCGATCGGTCGTGACAACGCTTGCCAGCGTTGTCACGCTGGCGCAAGGTCGGTCGCTCGTGATGATGCTTCGTCTCGGGTCGGTGGTGTTGACGTGTTCTCTTGCGGCGGCTCAGCAGCCTTCGCAGTTCGAGTACTCGTTTGACGACCAGCGATACGGCACGCTCAAACCCCAGTTTCTCAGCCCGTCTGCCCGCGGCATCGTCAACATCGACAATGGGCAGATCGTGGACGACCCCGAGCAATCGGGCAACCGCGTGCTGCGGGTCTTGCACCCCGAGGGGGCCGTCGGCCCCGGCAACGGTAGCGGCATTACATTCAATGTCGACCTGGTCCCCACGGACCGCTATTGGTTTAGTTACAACGTGCGGTTCGAGGATGATTTTGTGTGGCGCGCCGGCGGCAAGCTGCCAGGCCTGTTTGGCGGCGACGCCGCCACGGGCGGCAATCCGGCCGACGGCGATGGGTGGAGTGTGCGGCAGATGTGGTTCGATACGGGCCGGTTCGCTCCGTACGTCTACCACATGGACCAACAAGGCATTTACGGCGATACGCTCGGCGGCACGGCCAGTTTCGGTCAGGGTTCCCGCTTTATCGCTGGCGAGTGGCACCACGTGGCCGCCTACGTGCAGTTGAACTCCGACAACAATCAGGACGGCCAGTACAAGCTGTTCTTGGACGGGCTGCTGATCAAGGACCGCGACGACCTGCGATTCCGCAACCAAGGTCGAGCGCTGATCGACGAGTTTACTGTCCAAACCTTCTTCGGTGGGCAGTCCGAGGATTACAGCCCCGTGAAAGACGAGTACATCTACTTCGATAACATGCGGGTCAGTCAGAACGTGAATTACGTGTTCGAGACCTTGCCCGGAGGGACCCCCGACAGCGCGATCACCGTCGTGCCCGGCGATTTCAATCGGGACGGGTTTGTGGACGCGGCCGACTACACCGTGTGGCGCGATGGGCTGGGGACCATCTACACCCCTGCGGCCTACAACCTTTGGAAGAACAACTTCGGCGCTGGCATGGGTTTGTCAGCCGGCGGGAGCCTGCTGACCTCAGCGGCCTCAGTGCCCGAGCCCGCTGGGCTATGCATTGGCGGGATCGCCCTGGGCATGGCGTCGATTCTAGGCCGCCCGCGCCTGCCAGCCCGTTCCCCGAGCGCGTAGCTGCAGGGAGATCCCGGTGAACGCTTATCGGCGCTGTCCGACGTGTTCGGAAACCCAGCGACTCGGGGGCTCGGCAACCGCACCAAGCGACGACGCTTTAAGGTTCTTCTGCTACGTGCCGTCGGCGCCCGCTAAATCAACGGGCTGCCCCCCGAATAAACCCGCGTGGTCCAGTCTGCGTCGATCAGGAGCGAATGCAGTTCCATGGTAGGCCTATCGCATGCAACTTGCTTGCTGGTTGCGCTTGCAACGACGCTGGTCGCCGAGAACGTTCTTGCCGTCGGCGCAACGTCGTCTCAGTTTGAGTACGACTTCACCGAGCAACGTCTTGGCGCCTTCCAGCCCCAGTTCTTGAATCCAGCCGGTCGCTTTCAGGCGAATCCGGAGAATGGGCGTATCGTGACCGACCCAGAGGTGCCCCGCAACAAAGTACTTCAGGTGCGGCACCCTGAGGGTAAAGTTGGACCGGGAGGCGGTAGCGGCATCCAGGTTGAGGTGCCACTCGTTCCCGCAGACCGTTACTGGTTCAGCTATCGCGTTCGCTTCGCCGACGACTTCGTTTGGCGCGCCGGGGGCAAGCTGCCGGGTTTGCTGGGGGGGGACGACGCCACCGGCGGGCTTCCGGCCGATGGCGACGGCTGGAGCGTGAGGCAGATGTGGTTCGGCGGCGGCAAGTTCGCGCCGTACCTCTATCATATGGATCAGGCCGGCGTCTATGGCGACACGCTCGGCGGCACGGAGAGTTTCGGGCAGGACGCGCGCCTCCAAACCGGGCAATGGCGCCACGTCGCCGGGTATGTGCAGCTCAACACTGACGGCGCCAATGACGGCCGTTACATGTTGTACTTGGACGGACTACTGCTCAAAGATCGCGATGATCTACAGTTCCGCAGCCAAGGCCGCGCGCCGATCGACAAGTTTACGCTCGTGACGTTCTTCGGCGGCCAGTCAGACGACTATCGGCCTATCAAAGATGAGTACCTCTACTTGGACAACATTCGCGTCAGTCAAAACGCGAACTATGTCTTCGAAACGCGTGCCGGGGGAACCCCGGCTAGCGCGTTGTCGGTAGCCTCGGGCGATTTTAATTACGACGGAGTGGTCGACGCCGCGGACTACACCACATGGCGCGACGGGCGGGGTAAAGACTTTACGGATTGGGATTACGCTGTCTGGAAAGCCAACTTTGGAAACATCTACCACAACGCCACGAAGTTCGGCCAGGCGACCACAGCCGTCCCCGAGCCGTCAGCCGCCGCGTTGTGCATGTTGGCGTCTGCCGCGATGCCTTTGTTCTGTGCCGCACGTCAAGCGACCGTCCGGTTGAAGTGAAAGAATTGGCGAGTCCGTGGGTTGGTGAGAGGGATTTAGCCGCTGCTGAGAAGGCCCGGACAAGCCGGGAAGTGTTGCTGAAAAAAGTTTGACCATCGCGCTGTTCTAAGTGTAAGGTGATTAATGCAAGTACTTGCATCTCACTCGTCCAACTGTCGTCTGATCTTTACATGAGGGCCTAGCCGTCTGTGAATGTTCTATCGTCCTCGATTTCCAGGGGTGGGAACGAGCCGTTGAGCGTTTCGCAATGGCTGCCGTGTCGCCATCGAGTTCGATGCGGGTGCGCTCGATGGAGGTCTTGTGGAGGTCGTGGGCCGCCGCGGCAACGGTCGGCGGAGGATTGACTCGGTCCGGCCTCTTCCTCGTCGCAGCAGGATTGGTTGCACCAGCGTACAAAAAGGAGATCGGTTCATGCTTGGAAGAAGCTGCGCTCGTCGCTGTGCCTTCACACTGGTTGAGCTACTGGTCGTGATCGCCATCATCGGCATTCTCGTGGCGCTATTACTCCCGGCTGTACAAGCGGCGCGCGAGTCGGCCCGACGAATGCAGTGCTCGAACAACCTGCGCAACCTAGCCCTGGCCTGCCTGAACTTCCACGACACGGCTAAAGAGTTCCCGCTGGCGATACAGGTTCATCCGAACTCGATCGCCGCAGACCCCGCCGCGGCCGGTGGCACCGGCACGTCGCCGATGGCGAACTGGGCTGTCTTGATCCTGCCGTTCATTGAAGAGCAGGCGCTTCAGGACTCGTTTGTGTTCTCTAGCAGCGGGCAATCGGGGCCGATCGTCGCCGCTCAAAACACACCCAACTTCCTTAACAACACCCGCTCTCCAGAGAACCTGGCCGCCATCGCCACCGAAATCAGCGTGTTTCTCTGCCCCACCGACACGGGCTCCAACAACCCGTTCGAGGGCGTCCGGGGTGAGAAGTGGGCGCGGGGCAATTACGCGATCAACGGCCCCCAGCATACAGCGGGGAACTGGCTTGCGTGGTCGAACAAGTCGACGCTGCCGGTCGAGAGCTCGTTGGTCAACGGCGTCTCGGAGTTCAATCGCGCCTTGTCGATTGGTAAGATCACCGACGGGACTAGCAAGACGATCCTGCTCGGCGAGCTCCGCGTGGGGCTCGATCCGATCGACCCTCGCGGCGTGTGGGCGCTAGGGCTCTATGGTTCGAGCGTCCACGGCCGTCACGCGACCAACTTTGTGGCGGGGGTCAACTACTGCACGGAAGGCGCCGACGACGTGTGGCGTTCGGCCGATATCCTTGCCAAAGTGGGGCAAGCGACTCTTACCAACCAGTGCATGTCCACCTTCCCAACCGCCTACTCCAACCAGTCGGTTGTGCGGAGCCTGCATCCCGGGGGCGCCTTCTGCGCGTTGGTCGATGGAAGCGTCAGGTTCATGAGCGAGTACATCGAGGGAGGGTCGTTTGTCGGACCTGAACCACAGGCTGCCGCCTACGCAGCCAACTTCCCCGCTTCCTTCCTGACTTGGCAGCGTCTGTGTTTGTCGCAAGACTCGCTCCCGATCACGGAAGATTATTAGGCCGCGAAGGCGTTCCACCGAGTTCGCCAAGGCGCTTCACCTACCGCTACCCGCCCAGACGGGAACGACGTTATGCACGCGGCTTTTTTTCGAGCACTGTGGCGTGGTCCTCTGCCGGGGGCAGCGACCGGGTGTCTGGCGGCGGCGTTTGTCGCCGCGGTAGGCTGCGATAGTCGGCCCTTCGCCTATGCCCCTATCGCCGGACAGATCACCTACGAAGACGGCACGCCGGTCCCGACCGAGGGAGGGCTGTGTCTGACGTTCTATTCGGATGCTCCCCCAGTCGATGGCAGGATCTTCCCACGGCCCGGGTCCGCGATGCCCGATCAACAGGGCAAGTTCACCCCGATGACTATGCGACCGGGCGACGGTCTGGTGAAAGGCACCCACCGCGTGACCGTCAGCTATATGGGGCGCGACGCCACGGGCTTGATCCCCAAGGCCTACACCCTCAAGGATCAGACTCCCTTGATCGTTGACACCGAAATTACGCCGTTTGAGATCAAGATCCCACGTCCATAACCCGAGGGGTCTTCACCCCCCTTGTTCCGCTGAGCGCTATGCAACGATTGCTTGAGAGCTCTCTCGGTGCGGAAACGTGCGGACGACGGATGCAAGTCGCTTTGCTGTTGCTCGTCTGCCAGTGGAGCGCCGCCGACGATCGCGAAGCGAAGCCGCCGCTAGTGCCGAACATCATCGTGGTCTTGGCGGACGACCTCGGATATGGAAGCCTAGGGTGCTACGGAGCCGACCCTGGGCTGTTGCAAACGCCCAACCTCGATCAGCTCGCGAGCGAAGGGGCCCGCCTTACCGAGGCTTCAACGCCGGCCAGCGTCTGCTCTCCAACTCGCTACGCGTTGCTGACAGGCCGATACTGCTGGCGCACGAGCCTGAAGCACGGGGTCGTCCGCATGCACGATCCGTTGCACATCGAGACCAACCGCCCGACGGTGGCCTCGGTGCTTAAGCAGGCTGGATACGCGACCGCGGCGATCGGCAAGTGGCATCTGGGCTACAGCGACCGCAGCGTAAACTTCACGGAGCGGCTCGCTCCAGGGCCGCTCGAAATCGGCTTCGACTATCACTTCGGCATCGCGTCCAACCACGGCGACGGCAGTGGCGTCTTCCTCGAAAACCATGGGGTCTGGGGCCTGCGTAGCAAGACGGTTCAGCCGTTTGGTGTGCAGTTCTACGGCGACCGACCTTTCATGGGCCTCGACGCGCCCCAGCGCGTCGACGAGGACGTGCCGATAGAGCTGCTGGCGAGGGTCACGTCTTGGCTCGATAAGCAACCATCTCCGTTCTTCCTTTACTACGCGCCGGTCGAGCCCCATGTCCCGGTGACGCCCTCGCGCGCCGTGGCCGGTACGAGCAAGGCGGGCCCTTACGGCGACTGGGTGCACGAGCTCGACCGCAATGTTGGGCGCTTAATGGACTACTTGGATGAACGGGGTCTGGCGGAAGACACCCTGCTGATCGTCACCAGCGACAACGGCGGGGAACACAAACCGACTCGCAAGATGGAGAGCGTCCGCGCGATTGAGGCGGGCCTAGCGATCAACGGGCCGTGGCGTGCCGGCAAGCAAACGATTTACGAAGGGGGCTTCCGTGTCCCTCTGATTGCCCGCTGGCCGGGGCGAATCCAAGCGGGAACGACCGTCGATGACGCGCTGAACCTCGTCGACCTCCCGGCGACGCTGGCGGCGGTCGCCAACCAGCCGGCGCCGGCGCCTGGCTCAGGGTTCGAAGACAGCGTCAACCGCTTGCCGGAGCTTTTGGGAACGTCCCACGAACCGCGGACCTGTCAGGTGCTGCAGAGCGCCGACGGCGTTCTGGCGGTGCGCGACGAACGTTGGAAGTGGATCGAGGGAAAGCCCACCAACCCCGACGCGCCCAAGAATCGGAGCGACGAGTTCCGATCTCAGTTGTACGACCTGCAAAGTGATCCCGGAGAAACCCGAGACGTCATTTCTCTGCACACAGACAAGGACGCCCGCCTCGCCGGTTGGCTTGACCAGACCCGCGCCATAGGGCAGTCGCGGGGGCTGCCGGTCCCACCGTAGCGGATCGGCGGCGAGCTGCCCGGCTAAGCAATCGCCTCGTCCCGACGGGCGACCCGATTCCCGGTCGACCCTCAACGACTCATCGAACGACTCATCGTATGACCAATCGTATGACCAATCGATTCACCCTACTCTTTAGCGTCGCTCTGCCGTTCTTTCCGCATTTCTCCCTCGCCGCCGAGCGGCCGCCGAACATTATCGTAATCGTTGCCGACGATCATCGGCACGACGTACTGGGAGTCGTCCAGCATGAGTTGGGCGACGCCGCCAATTATCCCTTCTTCGAGTCGCCTCAGCTCGACCGACTCGCCGCCGGGGGAGTGCGTTTTCGGAACGGCTTCGTCGTGCATTCACTCTGCTCGCCCAGCCGAGCGACCGTGCTGAGCGGCCTGCACACGCATCAGCATGGCGTCACGTTCAACGAGCAGCCGTATGTCTCGAAGAAGACGTGGCCTCACACACTCGCCAAGAACGGCTGGGCGACCGGTTACTTCGGCAAGTGGCATATGGGCAACCAGCGCGAGCGGCCCGGATTTGAGGAGGTGGCGACTTACATCAATCAGGGGATCTACGACAATTGCCCGTTCGTGGTCAACGGTGTGCCGACGCCGTCTGAAGGATGGGTGGACGACGTTAGCACCAACTACGCGATCGACTTCATCCGCCGCCGCCGAGACAAGCCGTTCGCGATGTACTTGGGATTCAAGTCCCCGCACGATAACCGCAAACCCGCGGCGCGTCACACGCAGACCTATGCCGGCACAACGCTGCAGAAGCCAGAGAATTGGGACGTCCCCCCGCCGTGGCGCCGCGATGCGGGCTGGGACTGGCGGCAACGCCACGCCGACCGTCTCAACTTCTTCAAGACAATCGCCGGCGTCGATGACAACATCGGCCGGCTGTTGGATGTGCTTGACGAGATCGGGCTGGCCGACGACACCCTGATTATCTACATGGGGGACAACGGCTACTACCTGGGAGAGCACGGCTTGGGCGACAAGCGGACCGCCTACGACGAGAGCATGCGGATCCCGTTCCTGCTCCGCTATCCGCGCAGGGTCAAGCCCGAGGTCCGCGACGAGTTGGTGCTCAACCTCGATATCCCCGCCACAGTGCTCGATGCGTGTGGACTCCAGCCGGGCTGGGAGCAGCACGGTCTCAGCCTGATGCCGCTGATAACAAGCGCTCCCGGCGCGGTCCCGTGGCGGAGTTCGTTTCTCTACCAAAACTACCAGGATCCCGCCTACCCGGAGGTCACGTTCGACGTGCTGGCGGTCCGGACGCAAGACAGCAAGTATGTGACCCACCCGGGCCATCCGGAGTGGACGCAGCTCTTCGATCTAAAGTCCGATCCGTTCGAGGACCACAACCTGATCGACGACCCGGCGAGTGCGGGCCTGCTCGCAGAATTGCAGTCGGAACTTGAGCGGCTGAAGGCAGAGGTCCAATACGCGCCGCCCGCTCCGGGGCGGCTGAAGAAATGAGCCGCCCCGGGCCCGGTGGCGTCTCCGTCCGCTCGCGGCTTGGCTGCCAGAAAGGCCTGTCGAGTAAAGCTCCGCCGGCCGTCGCAGCGAAGATTCTCTTCCGTTAGCTGACTTTGCAAGTCGATCCGCGTTCAATAAGCCCCACGCTAACGCTCACCGAAGAGGTGTCGTCCTCCGGGTGCGACAGACGAGAGATCACTAGCTCCGCTAAGAGACGACCCATCACACGCGGACGGCGATCGAGGGTCGTGAGGCCGGGCGACAGCGCGCTGGCGAAATCAAGATCACCACAGCCGATCACCGAGATGTCCTCCGGGATCCGGATCGCTAACTCGTCCGCCGCTGTGTAGATGAGCCGCGCCTCGTGGTCGGAAACGCCGAATACCGCGGTCGGTTTGAGCGAGCTGGTCAACAGGTCGCGCGCCACTTGGATGCCGTTGTCGCCTGCTTCGTTCAGACGCCAGCTTTCGCAGGTGACGCCGCGGCGCTTCTTCATCGCCGCTTCGAAGTTTTGCCGGCGGCGGACGGCCCAAGTCTGCGCGGCGATCTCACGCGTGGACAGGCATGCGATGCGTCGGTGGCCCAACCCGAACAGATGGTTGGCGACAATCGTGGCAATCTGTTTCTCATCCGATTCGACCGACTCGCCCCATTTCCCTTTGGGGAATCGATGCTCCACCGCCCCCATCGGGACCGCCCGGCCGACCAACTCACTGAAGTGGTCGCAGTACGCAACCGCGTACGCCGGCCAGAGGAGCAGGCCATCGACGCGTCGATCGAGCAGGTTGCTGATCAGCTCGAAACCCTCGGCCTTCTGTCGCTCAAACTCGCCTGATTTCTCGAAACCCCGCGGCCAGATCGTGATCGGTAGGTATCCCACTTCTGACAGAGCCTCGTGGATGCCCACCAGCACTTCGACCCAAAACGAATCGTACGGCGGCATCATGACGCCGATCGACTTCGTGTGCCCGGTCTGCATGCTGTTGACCAGCGCGTTTCGACGCCATCCCAGCTTCTGGGCCGCGTCGTGCACCCGTTTCTGCGTGGCGACGGCGTATCGCTGCCCGTCCCCTCCGAGGATCCGCGA
>JBGSJY010000771.1:0-3885 GCA_041741515.1 Pirellulales bacterium
TCTGGGTGCGGCTGACGCCCGGCGATCTGGCGGCGTCGCTCGCCGCGGAGGCGAACAGCCTGGCGGACACCGACCTGTTGCTGCTCTCGCGCGACGCGTCGGATGAGGCGCTGGCAATGGCCTGGTTTTACGTGCCGCGTATGTGTCACCCGGGGACCTTGGTCCTGCGTCGGACCGACGGCGACGGGGCCGACGACGCCGACGAGTGGGAGACGCTGTCCCTCAGCGAGATCTCGGCCCGGGCGAACCAGCGGCCGGCCCGTCGGGCCGCCTGACGGCCGTTTTACGGTGTCTTTTCGCACCGTACCGAGGGCGTTACGCCGTAGCCGGGGGGATCGCTCCCCAGTTGCTGGCGAACCGACTACTATCTAGTTGCGTCCACAGGAGGATACCAAAGCGTTTTCGCCTCGCTAGCGGGGGGTGAGTCGCTTGGCAGGCTCTTGTACACGCCGAGGAGCACCAGCCCTCGGGGGGACCGGCCAGATCGGAGCCGAGTTAGTGACCGGGAACGTCATCGAAAACGCCGAAACCGTCGCCGCGCCGATCAGCATGCTGTCGGCGATCGAAGAGGACTCGCAACGGATCGCGAAAGCGTCGTCTGACGCGAAGGATTCGGCCGCCCGGGCCACGGGCGCCATTGGGGCCGCGGCGCGCGGCTTTGTGCGGCTCGTGGAGGGGGGGAACGTCCACCTCAGCAGCGAAACCCGCGGGATCCTTCAGCGGCGACTCTTGCTCGCTTCGACTCTGCTCGCCACGGGCTACGCGGCGTTCCTGTTGCGCGGGCTCTTCTATTGGGAGCAGACCTACGGCGTGGCCGGAAGCCACATGTTTTGGGTGCACTCCGCGGCGACGGTCCTCACGGGAGCGATTGCCGGGTGGTTGTGGAGAGCTCAGGGCCTGACGCTCGCCCCGCTACGAATCGCGGAGTGGGCGATCTTCGGCGGCGCCGCGATATTCTTCCTCTTTGTCACGCAGAACCGGATCAATCACGCCTCGAAATTGGTGGAGGGCGCCCACCTGCCAAACGTCGTGGCCCCTTGGCTGCTGCTGATGTTCACGTACGCGCTGTTCGTCCCGAATAGCTGGCGGCGAGCGCTGCGCTTTTTGGCGCCGGCCGCGTTTTTGCCGATCGCGGTCATCTTTTTCCAAAAGTCGCTTTGCCCCGCGTTCCAGGAGTGCTATCTCACCGGTCAGTACAACGACTACATCACCGAACACGCGCTGGAGATGCTGTTCGCGCTGGCGATCGCGGTGGTGGGCGTCCACACGATCAACACGCTGCGGCACGAGGCGTTTGCCGCGAAGCAACTCGGCCAGTACCGGCTCAAGCAGCGGCTCGGCTCGGGCGGGATGGGTGAGGTTTACCTCGCCGAGCACGAGATGATGAAGCGGCCGTGCGCGATCAAGGTGATCCGCCCCGACAAGGCGGGTGACCGCCGCAATCTGGCCCGCTTCGAGCGCGAGGTCCGATCGACCGCGAAGCTGTCGCATTGGAACTCGATCGACATCTACGACTACGGCAGCACGCCCGACGGGACGTTCTACTACGTCATGGAGTACCTGCCGGGACACAACCTCGGCGAGCTGGTGGACCTCGGTGGCGCGCTGCCGCCGGCGCGGGTCGTCTACCTGATGGACCAGGTGTGCCGAGCGCTGGCCGAGGCGCACGGCATCGGTCTGGTGCACCGCGACATCAAGCCGGCGAACATCTTTTGCTCTTACCGGGGTGGGGAGTTCGATGTGGCCAAGCTGCTGGACTTCGGATTGGCGAAGCCGGCTGTCTCGTTCGAGGGAGAGGGCGCCAGCGCGCTACTGACGCAGGAGGGCTCGATCACGGGCTCGCCCATGTTCATGTCGCCCGAGCAGGCGTCGGGCAAGCGGGAGGCCGATGTCCGCAGCGACATCTATTCGCTGGGATGCGTGCTGTACTACTTGCTGACGGGCAAGTCGCCGTTCCCCTATGAGCAGGTGGTGAGAGTGATCGTCGCCCACGCTTCGGAGGAGGCGATCCCGCTGCGGCAGCACAACCCGCAGTTGCCGATCGAGCTCGAGGAGATCGTGCTGCGATGCCTGGAGAAGGAGCCCGAGGACCGCTACCAGACGGTGGAGCAGCTAAGGCAGGCGCTGATCGACGTGCCTCTCGAGGACGAGTGGTCCCCCGAGCGGGCCGCCGAATGGTGGAACTGCAAAGCGTGCCCTCAACGGAAGGCGATGGCCGCAGCGGCGGTCGAGGCGGCGGCGGTATGAGCCTCGCCGAGCGACGGGACCTATCTTTTCGTCTGAGCCGTGGACGACAGCCCTCGGTGGATCCCTGGTACGCGCTTCGCACCGTCGGCTTGCGCCCACGGCTCAGACGCTGGGTGGTGGTCAACGGGCTAACCCGCTGATTAGTGGCAACGGATCGCCAACTCTCGCTTTTCCGCAGCTACCGGGGGGCGAACCGGCGCCGTAAACTAGGGGTCTTGGCCGTTGTCTCCTGAGGCGTTTCCCCCAGCGGGTCGCCCCGCCACTCTCCCCCCTCTGTTTGCGTCCTGCGATGTCCACGCCCCGTACGCTGTTTGAGAAGATCTGGGATGACCACGTCGTCCACGCCGAAGAGGGCCGATCGACGATCCTGTACATCGACCTGCAGCTCGTTCACGAGGTGACCAGCGCCCAGGCCTTTGAGGGGCTGCGGCTGGCAGGTCGCCAGGTGCGGCGTCCCGAGAGGGCCGTCGCGACGGCCGACCACAACGTGCCGACAACCGATCGCAGCCTGCCGATTGTCGACCTGGTGAGCAAGACTCAGATCGACACGCTCACCAAGAACTGCGCCGACTTCGGCATCACCTACTACGGCCTGGGGCACCTCAACCAGGGCGTCGTCCATGTGATGGGCCCCGAGTTGGGTTACACCCAGCCCGGCATGACGATCGTCTGCGGCGACAGCCACACCAGCACGCACGGCGCGTTCGGCGCGCTGGCGTTTGGGATCGGCACCAGCGAGGTTGAGCACGTCCTGGCCACGCAAACCCTGCTGCAGCAGAAGCCCAAGACCATGGAGCTGCGCGTCGATGGCCAGCTCGGCCCCGGCGTGACGGCGAAGGACATGGTGCTGTACTTGATTGGGCAACTCACAACGTCGGGCGGCACCGGTTACTGCCTGGAGTACACCGGCAAGGTGATCCGCGGCCTGTCGATGGAAGGCCGCATGACGGTCTGCAACATGTCGATCGAGGCCGGCGCCCGCGCGGGGATGATCGCCCCGGACGAGACGACCTTCGACTATGTGAAGGGCCGTAAGTACGCCCCGACGGGCGCCGACTGGGACGCGGCGGTCGAGCGTTGGAAGCAGCTGCCGACCGACCCCGGCGCGAAGTACGACAAATCGCTGGTCTTCGCCGGCGCTGACATCGCCCCGCAGGTCAGCTGGGGCACCAACCCCGGCCAAGTGGCGGGCGTCAACAGCCGCATCCCTAACCCAGCCGACTTTAGCGATCCGACCGATCAGAAAACGACCGCCGCGGCGCTCGACTACATGGGCATTCAGGCGGGCCAGCCGATCACCGACCTGAAGATCGACCGCGTCTTCATCGGCAGTTGCACCAACGGCCGCATCGAAGACCTCCGCGCGGCGGCCGCCACGATCAAGGGGCACAAGGTCGCCGGCCACGTCTCGGCGATGGTCGTGCCGGGCTCGGGCGTCGTGAAGCAGCAGGCCGAAGCCGAGGGCCTCGACAAGGTCTTCAAAGAGGCCGGCTTCGAGTGGCGCGAGGCGGGCTGCAGCATGTGCCTGGCGATGAACCCCGACAAGCTCGCCCCCGGCGAACGCTGCGCCTCTACCTCTAACCGCAACTTCGAAGGCCGCCAAGGCCGCGGCGGCCGCACCCACCTGGTGAGCCCCGC
>JBGSJY010000772.1:0-2659 GCA_041741515.1 Pirellulales bacterium
GCACGGTCTGCGGCCGTCGTTCAGCCGGCGGCGATGGCGCCGGTGATCGAGCCGCCGCCCGCTCGCCGCATGAAGGTGCGACAGCGACCGCCAGAAGTCGAGGAAGAGTCGGGCGGCTTCTGGTCCGACATTGTCCCCTGGATTCCGGCGATCGCGGCGCTGCTGTTACTGTCGGCGACGGCTTATCTCGTGCTCAACAATGAGACCGGTGAGCAGGTCGTGAAGAGGCCGCCAGTTGTTGAGAAAGATGTGAAAAAAGAGTACCCGCCGCTTACCGATCCTCTGAAGAGCGGCGCCGCAGTTGGCGGCGAGAAAACCGAGGACACTGCACCGCAGCCGGGCAACGCAGGCGCTGCCACGGCGCAGCCAGAGAACGACACACCACTGGTGACGCCAGCAGAATCGATGCCGGCCCAACCTGCCGTCGATCCCAATGTAGAAACGCCTACCCCAACGCCGCCGACGGAGCAGCCCACCGCTGGACCCTCGGCCGTTGAGACGCCGACGGCCCAACCTCCGACTACCGGGCCGCCTGCCGAGCCAGCGCCCCCGGCTGGTGAAGTCGCAGCAGCAACGGGAACGGACCCTGTTACCGAGCAGGCGGAGGACGAACCCACGTTAGCTTTCGTCGGCGACCCGTCTCTATCAGAAGCCCCCCGAGTCGGGCCCATGTCGCGGAAGAACCCCGATGGCTTTGTCGTCGTTGAGTGGGTGGACCACACGTGGCGACGCCTTTTGAAAGGCATGACCATCGACGCTCCCGTCGAGAGCCATGTGATCAGCATGCCGGCGTATCGCGGCGCCTTTGATTTGAGACAGGGTGTGCGGATTGAGCTCGTGGATCAGACCGAAGTCAGGATCGACCCCACTCAACCGGCCATCGAGCTCGAATACGGCCGTGTGGTGGTGAAAAGTTCGATCGACCTGAAGGAGCCTGTCGAAGTTGCGGTACGGATCGATTTCATCGATTACACGCTGGTGCTTGCTCCCGGCGCGCAGGTCGCCATTGCGGCGGATCGTTTTTACGAGCCCGGTCGGCCCATGCTGGCGGACGCAGCGCCGATGGTGGCGATCGCCCACGCACTCACCGGAGATGCGACTTGGAAGTCCGCGGCCAACGAGCGTACCAGCGCAACGAACACGCCGCTGTTCTTCATTAGCGGCAGCATGTCCGGCGCCCCAACGGGCTTTAGCGATCCGTTTTGGGTGACCTCGATCGCCCTGTCCGATGCGGACCTGGAGTCGTCGCCCTATATGGTGGGGCAGGTTGGCGAGGTCGTGCTCCCGCAACTGTTGGCGCTGGCGGACGCGAAGACCTCGCGCGAGACCCGCGACGTGGTGTCGCTCGCCGGCCGGTGCTCGGCTGCGTTGATGCTGCCTGACGCGCTGGTGGCGTCGTTCGGCGACAAGGCCCAAGCGGACGAGTGGCAGCGACACCTCGACGTGCTCCGTCAGATGGCGTCGCGCAGCGCTCGCGGCGCCGAGGCGGTCCGGCAGGCGTTTGTCGAGAAGTATGGCTCGGCCGGTGGCGGCGCCCTGTTCGAGATCATCCAGGGCTTTACCACTGCCCAAGTGGGCGACGACGCCACGGCGGTGCAGGGGGGCGTGATCCCCGGAAAGCTGCTGCCGATGCTCGAATCGGAGGACCTGGCGACCCGGGTCCTGGGTTCGATGGCGCTTTTCGAGCTGATCGAGTCCCGGCCGGTCGATAAGGACGTGGCCGTGGGGGACCGGGCCGACCGGAGGAAGTTTATCCGGCGTGTCGAAAAGGACATCCGATTGGGCGAATTGCCCCTGTTGCCGCGCTAGTTTGACCCTGGGGCGCGGGAAACCGCGGAGTCCCGTGGTCAGCCTAGGTTCCGCAGCCGGGTTCCGGGCGTTACACTTCGGAGCTACGACCAGCCGATGGCTTGGTCGTGAATGACCCATTGGTGAACGGGTCGGTGTTCTCCTGCAATTGCGGGTGGTCGCCGACCGGCCGGCGGTGACGCCGCCTGAGGTGCAATAGCACGGGAGTTTAGCAACAGTGCAGATTCAAGTTACGGCCCGCCACGGGCACCTCAGCGAAGAGACCCACGATCGCGTTAAGGCGAAGACGGAAAAGCTTTTGCGGCATTTTGATCGGCTGATGTCGATCGAGGTGGTCGTGGACTTGCAGGACGCCAACAAGCCGCGCGTCGATGTGCTGGTTTCGGCCGAGCACAAACACGACTTTGTAGGTCACGACCAATCAATGAACCTGATGACCTCGGTCGAGGCGGCAGTTCACAAGGTCGATCAGCAGATCCGCAAGTACAAAGAACGCATCATCGAGAACCACCGCGACCCCGAGGTCAAGCGTCAGGCCCCCGAGCCCGCCGCCGCCGAAGACGACGCGGAAAACTGATAACGACGAGTTCGTAGGACCGCAGTTCGTAGAACCACAGTTTGTAGAAACACAGTGCGCCCACGGCCGATTCCCGAGCCGTGACCCATAGCCGCTATCGAGGCGGCCGGCGCTGAAAACCAGCAGGCTTTGAACGATGGACTTTGCCGACTTCATCAGCAAGAAAGCGATCCGGCCTCAACTCGAGGCGACGGACAAAGAGGGCGCCATCCGCGAGATGGTGAAGGCCCTCCTCGACGCGGGCGAGATCGCCGCGGACCAGTTCGACGGGAT
>JBGSJY010000773.1:0-4612 GCA_041741515.1 Pirellulales bacterium
GTGGCCGAGGGGATCAACTCCAAGATCATGGCCATCAAGCGACGCGTCGGCGGCTATCGGAACCGACAAAACTTCAAAACGGCCATCTTCTTCTACTGCGGCGGCCTCGATCTCCACCCACACTAAAACCGGATGGACCGAAAAAAGTCCTGTGCGGATCATTAGCTTCTGCTCCGGCGAGAGTGGGGGAGTCCCCAAGGTAATCCGAACCGCCCGTCCCGTCACTCTCCCCGCCCGGATCACTGCTGACGACGCTCCCCGGCTGTCGCATCCGAGACGACCCAACACGAGTCGCCGACTTGTCGCTTGCTGGGGCAGCGATGGTTTGAAAAGCAGGGCCGAGGGAATTGGCGGCCAGCGGCCGGCTGCGCGTCCGGCGAGCCGCCTGCGAGCGGATGCACGCATCAAGGTAACCAGCCGAATGACAACGGCGGAGGCCGCAGGTCGACAAGGTTGAGACGCCAGCATTGCGGCGCGTGGCCTTGTTCCGTGACGACATTAACGTCTTCGGCATTCTTTTAGCGCACTCTGCGCCGTGATTCAGGTGCATCCTCTATATGGGCTCCGTAGCGCCCGTCTAACGCGTCGCGCCGTTCCGTTGGCGTAAGGTGTCGCGGTCGTGCGTCCCGACGCATGAGCCGGGCTGCTAAGCATTCGGTTTTGGTCGACGAGCGCTTTGAGGGCGATGTCGTGGTCGCGGCGCCGTCAGTCGATCGGCGCTTACATCAAGCAGGCCATCGAAATCGTCGTCGGCGCCGCGGGCAGGACCGCGCGGCGAGTTCACCGTTACACCGCTGATCAACAATCTATCAGTGGCGCAAGGCCCGGAGAGATCAATCAGGCCCAATTACCGTTACACCGCGCGGGGCGCAATCGGCTAGAGGTCGGCGATTCAAAATGTAATCGCCGACCGCTGTCGGAAGCGTCCTGCGGCACCGTTACAGGTAACTGTAAATTGGCGAAAACGGACGCGTAACGGTGGCAATGGTTGCAAAGCGTTTTTGTTCGCCCTATATTTGCCGAGTGATTTCAACGGCTCGCACAAGTTTTCACGCTGGATTTGGTTCACACGGCAGAGGTCGCAGATTCGAGTTCTGCATCGCCCACTCTCTTGCGCCCCGTTGGCTGCGGCGCCCCCGTGCTCAAGGGGGCTAAGGCTTGTCCCAGAAGAGGGCGTCCGGGGGCGAAGGGCCCCGGCGCGCCGGGGCTAGAATGGTAGCTCGGGCTCGCCGTTGGGGTTGGCTACGTTGCCCGAGATCCCTTTGCCCGCCTCCGTATCATTGTGTCGTCACCTTGCCACCTCGTTGCCGCCGTCGCGCTCTCGGTTCTCGCTGGCGCGGCCGGGCCCTGCTGTGCCGAGGTTCACTTCCTCATCGGACCGGCTGATCAGGGCGGCCAGTACCAGACGATCCAGGCGGCCGTGGACGCCGTCCCCACCGGTGGCGCTGAGCGCTACGTCCTCGACGTCTTGCCGGGGACCTACACCGCGCGGGTGAAGGTCCCGTCGAATAAGCCGAAGATCACGCTCCGCGGCCAGGACCCGTTGACGACCAAGATCACGTTCAACGAGACGGCCATCACCCCGCCGAACGAGTCGACCGTCCACGCCACGACCGTCATCCAGGGCGCCGACTTCGTCGCCGAGAACCTGACGTTCGAGAACTCGCACGGGCCCGGCGTCCAGGCGCTGGCGCTCTACGCCAAGGCGGACCGGCTCGTCTTTAACAACTGCCGCTTCCTCGGCTGGCAAGACACGCTGCGGTCGGAATACGGCCGCCACTACTTCTACAACTCGTACGTCGAAGGGAGCGTCGATTTTATCTACGGCCGCGGCACGGCGTACTTCGAGGACTCGACGCTGTTCGCCAAAGCGGGCGGCTACCTAACCGCGCAAGCGCGGGAATCGGCGGGCGATTCCGACGGCTACGTCTTCAAGAACACCACGATCACCGGAACGGCGAGCGCCGGGAGCGTCTACCTGGGCCGGCCTTGGCAGCCGTACTCGCGGACCGCTTTCATCGACTCGAAGATGGGGCCGCTCATCAACGCGGCCGGTTGGCAGACGTGGTCGGGCAGCAATCACCTGACGTCTTACTACGCGGAGTACAATAGCCGCGACCTCAGCGGCAATCCAATCGACACGTCGCAGCGCGTGAACTGGTCGCACCAACTCACCGCCGCCGAGGCCGAGGCCTTTAGCAAAGAGAACTGGCTGGGCGGGGCCGACGACTGGGACCCGATCGCCTTCGCGATCCCCGCGCTGCCGGGCGATTACAACAACGACGGCGCGGTCGATGCGGCGGACTACGTTGTCTGGCGCGATGCGGCGGAAATGCACGCCCCGTTGGTGAACGAAGCGGCGTCGCCCGGCGTCGCCGACGCGGAAGACTACGCGGTGTGGACTTATTACTACGGCCGCAGCCTCAGCGGCGGCGCGACGAGTCTCCCCGAACCGGCCGCCGTCGCGCAGCTGGTTGGCGTGGTCGCCGCGGCCGCGCTTGCTTTTCGGCGCTGACTCTTCACTTCCTGCGGATGCCTCCTTCATGCGTGCTCTGATCGCGATCGCTGTGGTGTTTTCACTCGCTGCGTTGTCGGCCGCGCAGCCGCTGCCGGCGTTCTCCGGCGCCGAGGGGCCCGGCGCCAACGCAACCGGCGGCCGTGGCGGCGACGTCTATCACGTCACGAACCTCCAGTTCGACAAGGACGGCGTCGTCCCCGGCAGCTTGAAGTACGGCATCAACACGGCGCCCGCGGCGGGTCGGACGATCGTCTTCGATGTCGGCGGGACGATCTACCAGCCGGGCGGCGGCTCGAACTGGTGGTTCCGTTCGGGGAAGAGCAATCTCACGATCGCCGGGCAGACCGCCCCGGGCGGGATCACCATCGCCGGCGTCGGGACGAAGTGGACCGGCGACAACATCGTGCTCCGCAACATCTCGGTCCGCACCAACCAAGACCCGGTCAATCCCACCAACTACACCTACGACGGGATCTCGACGCAGGCCACCAACTCGATCATCGACCACGTCTCGGTCTCGTGGTTCTCCGACGAGGGGATTTCATCCACCGACGGGGTCTACAACACCACGGTGCAGTACGCGGTCATCGGCGAGGGTCTCAACTACGCCAGCCATAGCTTCGGCTCGATCATCAACACGCAGAACAGCGACGCGCCGCTGGCGTTCCACCACAACCTCTACGCCCACAACAAATCGCGGAACCCGCGGCTGGGCAGCGAGACCGGCACGGGAGCGGTCACCAACTTCTATAACAACGTCATCTACAACTGGAGCGGCAACGCCGGCTACTCGGCGCTCAACGCCGACTCCGGCGCTCAAGAGCCGAGCCGCACGAATATCGTCAATAACTTCTACTTGAAGGGGGCGAACAACGGCACGACGATCTTCTCGTCCGCCGGCGACGCGACCCAGATCTATCAGAGCGGCAACCGCTACGACTCGAACAAGGACGGCGACTTCAACGACAGCGTCCTACTGACGTGGTCCAGCTTCGCAGGCAACGAGACCCAACTCGCCAACCCCTTGAGCGTCGCCGGCGGCGTGATCGACTCGGCGACCGTCGCCCGCGACCGCGTGCTCGCCTACGGCGGCGCCAACTGGCAGGACCGCAGCGCGATCGACGCCCGCATCGTCGGCTCGGTCTCCACCGGGACGGGCGCGCTGATCAACACCGTGCCGACGGCGGAGTGGAACTCGGTCGTCAACGCCCCGATGACGTCGCGCCCCGCCGGCTGGGACACCGACAGCGACGGCATGCCCGACGACTGGGAAGCCCAGCACGGGCTCGACCCGCAGACGCCCGCCCCCAACGGCGACTTCGACGCGGACGGCTACACCGACCTCGAAGAGTACCTCAACGAGATCGCCGAGTGGCCCGCGCCGCAGCCGCTCGTGTTCAGCGGCGCGACCAACAACCGCTACGCCCAGATCACCAATTGGGACATCGCCTGGCAGCCGAGCAAGTACGACACGGCGGTCGTCAACTCCGGCACGGTGGTGATCGACGCCGTGGGCCAGCACGCCGGCAACCTGGTGCTCGGCGTTGCGCCAGGCGACAACCCCACGCTGAACATCACCGCGGGCTGGATCAATGTCGAGGACGCGCCGCAGGGGATGAGCGACGGCCTCACCGTGATCGGCGACAACCCCGCGGCCCCCGCGACGCTCAACCTGTCGGGCGGCAAGCTCTCGACCAAGGCCCTGCTCAAGGGCGACGCGGGCGTTTTCAACTTCACCGGCGGCGTGCTCGACGCCGGGTTCGTCGGCTTTAGCCTCACCAACAACGGCGGCGTCGTGTCGCCCGGCGACGCGCTCGGCGCCACCGGGGTCGATGGGAACGTCACCATCCATAGCGGGGCCTTGGCCATCGACCTCGCCTCCCCGACCGCCGCGGACCTGCTGAGCGTCCGCGGCACGTTCACACTCGGCGGCGATCTCGATGTCTCGCTGCTCGATGGCTTCGACCCCGACAGCGGGTCGTGGGTGATCGCCACCGCCACTTCGTTCGGCGGGGCGTTCGACTCGGTGACGCCCGGCTTCGCGGTTTCGCAAATCGGCCACGACCTGGTGCTCAGCGTCGTCGCCGCTGTGCC
>JBGSJY010000774.1:0-23154 GCA_041741515.1 Pirellulales bacterium
CCAACGGCTTGATCGAGTCGGGGAGCGGCGTCTGGTAGTACTCGCGTCGCTCGACCCGGCCGTGCCCCTTGCCCTGCGTCTGCCTACGCCGGCAGTCGGTCCCCTCCAAGCTACGCTCGTGCAACGCGACAAAGTGCTCGATCACCGCGACGTGCAGCTTCTCGTGGTTCCCCTTGAGCGCCAGCACGTAGTCGCCCTTCTCCTTCATGATCTTCTCGGCGATCTCCTTCTGACACCCCATCGCGTCGATTGTCACCACGGCGTCTTCCAGGTCGATCGCGTCGAGCAGCTCGGGGATCGCCGTGATCTCGTTGGACTTCTCATCGGTCGCCAACTGCCCGAGCGAGAACCCGGCCTCGCTCGCCCACGCACTGACCACATGCAGCGGACCCAGGGCGTTCTTCTTGTCGTGGCTGCGACGCAGCGTCTTGCCGTCGATCGCGATCAGCCGGCCCTCGCCATCCCTCGCAAGGCCTTCGGCGACCCACTGCGCGAAGCACTTAGCGAAGGCGTCGGGCTTCAGCCGCGAGAGGACCCGACGCAAGCAGTCCTTCGACGGCAGACCTGCGGGCAACGCCAGGAACCCACGCAGCCAGTCTTCTCGCTGCTCGGCCCACAGACGAATCGCCGTGGGCCCATCGCATCCAACCAGCACGCCGCACACGGCGATCGCCACCACATCCACCAGCAGGTGCTTGCGGTTCCGCTGGTGACGCGGGTCGGGCAACGACTCCAGGTGCTTCAGCAACGAACTAGGCGACGCGGTCTTCACAAGGGAAATCTCCTCGGGGTGAAAAGCCCAAGGATACGATCGCCAATCAACTCGCGCTAGTTCGCCTCGCTTGCCTCGTTATGCGCGCTGGCCCTGCGTCGCCCTCGAGTACGAGGCGCAAGTCATCGTCGTGAATGACGGGGGCGAAGTCGCCGCCGACGGTGACGGCGTCATCGCGTTTCGCAACTGCGACAGCCTGATGGTTCTGCTCGCGGCCGGCACGAACTACGTCGCGGACAGGTCGCTCGGTTGGACCGGCGACCACCCGCATGAGCGCGTGACCCGGCAGTTGAACTCCGCCGCAAGTCAAAGCTATGACGAGCTACTCGAAGAGCACCGCCGCGACTACGAGTCGCTATTCAGTCGTGTGACCCTCGACCTCGGCGCCACCTCAGAGGCCGCGAAGTCCCTGCCCACCGACGCGCGGCTGGCGGCCTACTCTCCCGACGAGCCCGACCACGACCTCGAAGAGCTGCTCTTCCACTACGCCCGCTACTTGATGATCAGCAGCTCGCGACCCGGCACGCGCCCCGCCAACCTGCAGGGCATTTGGAACGAGAGCAACAAGCCCGCCTGGCGTAGCGACTACCATTCGGACGTCAACACCGAGATGAACTACTGGTTCGTCGACGCGGCGAACCTGTCGGAGTGCTTCCTGCCGCTGGCGGACTGGCTCGACTCGATCCGTGAGGTGCGCCGCGACGCCACTTTCGTCGAGCTGGGCAAACCGGGCTGGGCCCTCCGCGCAGAGAACGGCCTGTTCGGCGGCTCGACGTGGCTCTGGTCGAAAGGCGACGCCGCTTGGCTCGCCCAGAACCTGTGGGACCATTACGCATTCACCCTCGACAAGGACTACCTCCGCGAGCAGGCCTACCCCATCCAGAAAGACCTCTGCGCGTTCTGGCTGGCGGACCTGAAAGAGCTGCCGACCGGCGAGTTAGTTTCGCCCCTGGGCTTTTCTCCCGAGCACGGCCCCCACGAGGACGGCGTGTCGTTCGACCAACAGCTCGTGTGGGACCTCTTCACCAACACGATCGAAGCCTCCGAGGCGCTGGGAGTCGACGAAACGCTGCGAGCCGAGCTTGTTGACAAACGGTCGCGCTTGCTCGGCCCGCAGATCGGACGCTGGGGACAGCTACAAGAATGGATGGTCGATCGTGACGACCCTAACGACGACCACCGCCACGTCTCGCACATGATCGCCGTGCATCCCGGGCGTCAGATCTCGCCCCACGAAACGCCCGAGCTGGCCGAAGCAGCACGCGTTTCGCTGAATGCGCGGCCCGACGGGTCTACCGGCTGGAGTATGGCGTGGAAGGCGGCCCTCTGGGCGCGGCTGCACGAGGGAGACCGCGCATATCAACTCGTCAACCGCCTCTTCGTCGATGGCGCCCGCCTCCAAGCCAACATCAACGCCGGCGCCCAGCTCGATCGCCACGCCGGCGGCGTCATGGGCAATTTGCTCGACTCCCACCCGCCGTTTCAGATCGACGGCAATTTCGGGTACGCCGCGGCCGTGTGCGAGATGCTCGTCCAGTCGCACCTCGGGTACGTCGAGCTGCTCCCGGCGTTACCGACGGCCTGGAAGGAGGGCGGGTTCACCGGCCTCCGCGCCCGGGGCGGGTACGAGATCGACCTGAGTTGGGCCGACGGCGAGCCCCAGACGTTAACGCTGCGATCCGCCAAAGGCGGCGTCTGCCGCGTGCTGACGGCCGAGGGCGTTTCACTCGTTGACGACGGCTCGGGCGAGAATATCCGCAGAGAGGGCCCCTACTCCGTCGTCACCGTCGAGCCCGGCAGCGTCGCCCGCCTTCGCGTCGTACGCAAGCCATAGCGGCGCCCCCCCGCCTGCCCGTTCCCAATCGCCCCTCCCCAATCGCCCGTTCTTATTGGCGCCACATGGCAACCGCGAAGGGCTGCCAGCCGTCGCGATCCGCTGCTAGAATGCCCCGCAGGCGGAGCACCGTGTCCCAGCGCACGCGGCAACCCGTCCCGCCACACGCGCCCGTAGCTCAATGGATAGAGCACTGGTCTTCGGAACCAGGGGTTGGGGGTTCGAGCCCCTCCGGGCGTACTTATTCGCGAGCAACTCACGACGATTTGGATCGGGGGGGCGCCCCGCGGCATCCGGGTTCGGCGCCGAATTCCGATCCGTCGGCGCTCTGGGATTCACCTGCAGCGTGGAGCGGCGGAGAACGGCTTCCTTTTCTGTTCACCCTTCGACAGCGGACCCTCCGGCTTGTGGGCAGTTCTCTCCCCGAAAAGCAACGGTGGTTTAGGGAGAATCGACCTCAGCCTTGGTTCCGCACCGACCGGAAGAAATAGGCGCCTCACCCTCGCTGGCCCAATCGGGCAATAGCAGGCTTGGTAGACGTGCCGCATCCACTCGATTCCGCGAGCGGCAGCGTAGGTCCTCTATGAAGGGCTACTTATCGAACACCGCTTTGATTGCCAGCCTCGCCACGGCAGGTTGTCGCTTCCGCCGCCCCGCCTCTCAAGACGCGTTAGCGCGTTATCGCTCTTATGACGGCTTCGCACTTATCTTCGCGACCGACGCCGGTCCGACGGCTGCTCTTCCTCGTGATCGCGGGCTTGGGATTCGGCGGCACGGCCGTGGGCGGAGTCGGGCCGTCCGATCAGGTGTGGTTGTTTACTTCCTTCCGAGGAAGCGGTGACGGCCTCCACCTCGCTTACAGCGACGACGCCGTTCGCTGGGTAGAGATCCCTGGCGTGATTCTCAAGCCCGAAGTCGGCGCCAAGCTCGTGCGCGACCCTCACCTCCTGCGGTCGCCGGACGGCCTCTTTCACATGGTTTGGACGTCGGGGTGGAAAGACAAAGGCATCGGCTATGCAACTTCCCATGACTTGGCCACCTGGTCGGAGCAGCGCTATTTGCCGCTGATGGAAGATGTCGCTGACGCCCGGACGTGTTGGGCGCCGGAGGTCTACTACGACAATGAAAACGAGGAGTTCGTGATTGTCTGGTCGTCCGATGTGCCGGCCGCGTCGCCAATCGCCAATCCGCCGGGCGGATACCACCGCGCCTACTACGTGAGGACGAAAGACTTCCTCACCTTCTCCCCACGTAAGATGCTCTTCGATCCGGGAATCAACAATATCGACTCGACCATAGTCGAAAAGGATGGGAAGTACTTGCTCGTCTTCAAGGAGACCGACGACCAAGCGAACCGCGTGTGGGGACGGATCGGTGCGGCGGTGGCGGATCATTTAACGGGCCCCTACTACCTGCTCGATTCGCCGCTGATCGAGCACCAGCGCGTCGAAGGACCGGCCATCGCCGTGGTCGGAGAGCAGACGCTTCTTTACGTCGACTACTACGGCGAAGGGCGCTACGGCCTCCGCGAATCGACGGACGGGAAGCAGTGGCGCAACAGGGATAACGAATGCGCGACGGTCCGCGGCCAGCGTCACGGGAGCATCATCGCGGTATCGAAGGAGGTCCTTCTCCGCCTCGCCCCCGAAGCCGACCGCTCCGCGCCGGCAGCGGTCCTGCCCGGCGTCAATGCGGACCCGCACATCGCCTTCCTGGAGGGCCTCTGCTACCTCTATCCGACGTCCGACGGGACCGAGGGCTGGCGTTCCACGTCTTTTCACGCGTGGTCTTCGCCGGACCTCCAATCTTGGCGCGACGAGGGCGTCATTCTTGACCTTCCCCGCGATGTCTCCTGGGCCGACGTCCACGCGTGGGCGCCGGCCATCGCCACCCGCAACGGCAAGTACTACTTCTACTTCAGCGCGGACAAGAACATCGGCGTCGCCGTGAGCGATCGGCCTGAGGGACCCTTTACCGATCCGATCGGCAAGCCCCTGGTCTCTCGGGACGACTACCCGGGGATGCAGTGCATCGACCCGATGGTGTTGGTCGATGACGACGGCGCCGCGTACCTCTACTGGGGGCAAGGTCGCTGTAGAGCGACTCCGCTGAACGATGACATGATCTCGTTCGATCCGGCTGACGTCCGCGACATCACGCCGCCTGGGTACAATGAAGGCCCCTTCGTCCATCGACGCGAGGGAAAGTACTACCTGAGCTGGTCGGAGTACGACACGCGCGATCCTCGTTACTGCGTGGCTTACGGCACGGCGGATTCGCCGCTAGGACCCTTCGTCAAGGCGAAGACGTCCCCGATTCTTTCGCAGCGAGGCGAGGTCAAGGGCGCGGGGCATCACTCAATCGCCAAGCTGCCGGGCCGCGACGAGTGGGTCATCGCCTACCATCGATTCCGCATCCCCGATGGCGACGGCTACCACCGCGAGACTTGTTTGTCGCCGCTTCGCTACAGCGAGGAGGGCGCCCTCCTGCCGGTTGATGTCTACGAAGGGGTCGAGCCCCAAGCTCTGGGTTCGCCCAGTGGTGAGTCCCACTGACTCGCCGGCCTCGCCGCCCCACCCGACTCACTTGTCCTGCGAGAAGATCAGCATCGAGTACGGCGGCAGCCGTAGCGTGGCCGAGTGGTTGAGACCGTCGTAGGGCAGGCTTTCGGTCTGGAAGTCACCAACGTTGACACCTGGGTGCGTGCCGTCGGTCGGGTCGGCGTAGAACGAAGCGTCGCTATTGAAGCGCAAACGCCAGACTCCTGACAGCGGGACGCCGATGCGGTAGTTCTCCATCGTGCGACAAGAGAAGTTGGCGACGCATAGCGTGTCGTCGCCGGCGCCCCCGTCGCTCCACCGCCGAAACGCCACGACCTTGTCGCCTTGATTGACGTGAGGGACCTCAATCCGCTGGCCGGTGAGACCGGTAGTGATCCCATCCCGGTCGAGGCGGAGGCGGATCAAGTCCCGCACCATCTTTACGACGCCGTGGTTTTCGTCGGCCTTCGTCCAGTCGATCGGCCGCGTGTCGTCAAACCACCCGTCACGCAAGAATTCCTGCCCCTGGAAGAGCATCGGCGCCCCCGGCGCGGTCATCACCAAGCAAACGCCGAGCGTCGCCCGCTTCCGAGACGCCCACGAATCCGGGTCGGCCGCATTGACCTCCGACGGGATGCGGCTTTTGCCGTTGGCGACCTCGTCGTGCGACTCGGTGTAGACCACCCGCTCGAAGGCGTCGTGGTTGTAGCGGTAGGTCAGCGCCTCGCGGACCGCCGTCATCGAACGGTACTCGTCCTTGATTTCGGTGAGTACCTTACGGATGGGATGGACGAATTCGGCGTCCCACTGGCAGTGGAAGTTGGCGCCGCCCCATTTTTCTGGCTTGGTGATGGCGTCGTTGTTGCGCAGGTCCTCGGCGATCGTGATCTTGTCGGGGTAGCGGGCGCGGACTTCGCGATTGATCCACTGGGCGAGCGACCATCCCTCCGGGATGTCGTTCGACTCGTCGCCGTTGATGGACCGCATATAAAGAGTCATGTCATAACGCAGGCCGTCCATCCGGTACTCTTCGAGCCACATCATGGCGTTGTCGAACAGGTACTGCCGCACCTCACCACGGCCGTAATCGGGGCGCGTATCGCCCCACGGGGTCGCGCTGCGGTGGTCGTTATAAAAGTAAATGCCCCCCTTGCCGTTCTCCGACCAGCCATCGAACTGCCAAAGGTCGAGATCGCTGGGGCCGAGGTGGTTGTAGACCACATCCATCAGCACGGCGATCCCGTGTTGGTGGGCTGCGCGGACGAGTTTCTTTAGTCCCGCGGGCCCCCCGTATGCGCTCTCGACTGCAAAAGGGTGCGCCGGGTTGTAGCCCCAGGAAAGGTCCCCCGCAAACTCCGCGGTCGGCATCAACTCGATCGCGTTGACCCCGAGCCATTGGAGGTAGTCGAGCTTTTCAACCACGTCCGCGAACGAGCCCACCTGATTCTCTGCGGGACGATGGAAGGTCCCCACGTGCATCTCGTAGATCACCAACCGGTTGCGCGGCGGCACGCGGAAGCGATCCCCCTGCCAGTCGAACGCCGGATCATGCAAGACGGCCGCGCCGACGGAGTTCGTCACTTCTCGCGCGTACGGATCGATACGCTCACAGCGCTTCTCGCCGTTCCAGAGCACGAACTTGTACGTGTCGCTCACCGCCGGACCTTCGACACTCCCTTCCCATGTCCCATTGGGCCCCGCATTCAAGGGCGACGCAGCATCGTTCCAGCCATTGAAGTCACCGACGACGGCGACCCGGTCAGCGTGAGGGGCCCAGACTCGAAAGACAGCGCCGCCGGCGATCAAACTCGCCCCCATCGGCTGAGTGGAGAGGTCGATCGTTGCCACCATGAATACCGTGCGGGGGTGCGGGGGAACTTGCAGGGAGTGTCCCTGAAAAAACAGCGCGGGGCAACTAACGGCTGAAGATCACCCAGGCGGCATGGATCACTCCGGGGATATATCCCAACAGGGTGAGTAGAAGATTAAGCCAGAATTGGCCGCCGAGACCGACCTCCATCGCTACTCCTACGGGCGGGAGGAACAGAGCTAGCAGCAGCTTAATGGGGTCGGACAATTCAACGCCAGTATGCGAAGCCATTATCGAAATCCTCTACATTACAAGTTGGTTAAAGATTTGCTGAGGGTCGCCGTGAGCCCGCTAGGGACGCCCGGCCGGCGCCAAGACGCCACCCACCATACGCTCGAGCGCCGCGAGACGCCGCGCGGCTTCCATACGTCGTTCGGCCCGTTGAACAGGGTCCCACGAGTCACGGATGTGTGACTGCAGCGTCGGGGCGTCGCTGAGGTGGTTCGACTGGTTGTCCATTGCCTTCTCCTACGGAACGGAAAACTCGTTTTTGAAGGATGACGCCGACGTTGGCCGGTATCACCGCTCGCGGGGGTCCGCTCAGCAGACGTGATGAGATGCAAGAGGCGTGCCAGGCTTGCGCGCGGCTCTCGTCAATACCCTCTCACCCACAG
Organism: Pirellulales bacterium; assembly: GCA_041741515.1. Taxonomy (GTDB): domain Bacteria; phylum Planctomycetota; class Planctomycetia; order Pirellulales; family Lacipirellulaceae; genus Botrimarina. Next base: position 7,631 of record JBGSJY010000774.1, read on the forward strand.
CAGGCCTCTCACCCACAGCAGGTAGGGGCCGAGGTTATGCATTCGTCGCTTAAAGCGACCTGAGCCCTTTTTCGCCCAAAACGTCGTTTGCCAAGGAACGGCAACTGCCTCGGGGAGGCTCCAACAGCTGCTCGTGAACGGGCTCAGCCCATAGTGGCCGCTTCGCGACCAGCCGTAAGGACGAAACTCTCATCGCAAGGCCCTTGGTTTTACCACGACAGGTCCCCTCAGCCGATTCGGTGACCTCCCCAACGTTTGGCACGCCGCATGCACTCCTTGACTGACGGGTCGCGACGACCCGACGACGCCGGACGCTTCCGGCCCGGGCCGTTGGCTCGGCGACTCCCCGGTGTAAGGAGATGAGAGAATGTTGAGTTGGGCTATTACCTTCTTGGTCATCGCACTGATTGCTGCGGTCCTTGGATTCGGCGGAATCGCCGGCGCTGCAACGGGCATCGCTAAGATCTTGTTCTTCGTCTTCCTGGTGCTGTTCCTCGTGAGCCTCGTGGTCCCCCGGTTTCGGAGCGGCGTCTAACACGCGGCTTTGAAAGCCGCTACGCAGCCGACAAATACGGAGATCGTGATGCGCGCCATCCTCGCGGTTATCGTGCTGGTGATCGTCCTCTCGTTCCTCGGCTGGGTGACGTTCTCCTCGGCTCCCGGCCGCAGTTCTGTCAACGTCGAGACCGAGAAGATCGAACGAGACATGCAAGAGCTTTCCGAGTCGGCTCAAGAAGCTGGTCGTGAGTTCCGTCAGAATTTTGGGGATGAAGAACCTGCCCCCAACCCGTAACTGACATAGCCGGCACGAACACGACTCAGCCTCCCTATCGTTTTCGTACGGTGGGGAGGCTTGTTTTTTCATGCCCTCTCACTCCGCGCCCAAAAATAAGGGACGTGCTCCTGCCCGTCCTAGCCTGTACACGGATGCGAACATGCAAGCCGCCAAATACTTCCCGTTGATCGGACGAGCCGTTCGCCGGCCGGGGGCCGCCGTCGATGACGCCAAACAGCTCGCCACGCTTCTTGATGACGGCTTTCGCATCCCGGGCACTGGGATCCGCTTTGGCTGGGAGCCGATCATCGGCCTCATCCCCGGGGTGGGCGATTCGGCGACGGCGATCCTTTCTCTGGCGCCGGTGGTCTCGGCGTGGCGCGTGGGAGCGAGTCGCTGGCTGCTTGCCCGTATGATCGTTAACGTCGGCGTCGATACGGCGATCGGCGCCATACCCGTCGTCGGCGACGTCTTCGACCTCTTCTTCCGTTCCAACCGCCGCAACGCGAGGCTGCTCGAGAAGCATCTCGCCTCGGCGGGGCGGATAAAGGGCGGGGCGGGCTTAGGCTCGGCGAAAGTCGCCGACTAGCGGCGTCACCAACCCGCGTACTCGCTGTTGCGCTCGCTCACCTGGCCATTGAGGGTCCAGAAATCGTAGAGGACGCCGACCCCAATGAGTCCGCCCGTGAGAGCGTACACCAGGCCCGTCAGCCACTTGCCCATGTAGAAGCGATGGGCGCCGAAAACGCCCAGGAAAGTCAGCAGCAGCCAAGCGATTGTGTGATCGATCGGGCCCGGCGTCGACTGAATCTCCGCTTCCCGCTGGAGGCGGGGCATCAGAAAGAAGTCGATGATCCAGCCGATGAACAGCAGACCCAGTGTAAAAAACCAAATCGTGCCAGTGACCGGCTTCCCGTAATAGAACCGGTGCGCGCCCAAAAAGCCGAACAGCCACAGCGCGTATCCGACCCAAAGCGAGTGGGTGGCTTCGCCATGCCAATCACTGGAAAACGATCCCCTGGCGGGGGGTGCGGAGGGAGGCATCGTATCGCTCGCTTGGAGGGACCCCGGGGCGCTGCCGTCGCCGTCGCCGTCGCCGGCGGCAGTAGCCAGCCTGTAGTAGTGGTTCGTTGAGGACTCGCCTTTCTTGGGCCCGCCTATCTTGGGCATTGGGCGGCTTTCTCGAGGCAGAGACTTCTTAAGTAAGGTCTGCAATTGGGGCGCCGGCCACACGACCTGTAACTCCAGCGGGATCTTGCAGCAGTTCTGGCAGTCAGGCGACCAGACTGGCAGCTGTAGCGCCAGATGTGGCTGTCAGTGCGGTTGGTTTGCAGCGGGTTTGAACTTTGGCATGCCGACTGCATTCGATTCGACCATCGATCCCAATGCCCAATCGCGTAATTGCGGGCCTGCCATGCGACGCACCTCCCCCTCCAACCGAATCGCCGCATACTACCGTGACCCATCCGACGTGGCTTACGTCGTCACCCCTCCCGCGGGAGCTCCCAAGTGGGGTCGCCCGCGAACTGGGATTGCGACGGTGCATCGCCTCGGGGGGCCTGCCGCGGGGATCGTGGCGTGCCTGCTTCAGCTATTGGCGAGCATGCTGTGCTTAGGCGCCGCGGTCTTGTCTTTGCTGGGTTACTCCATCGCCATCAGCCCGATAACGGCGGTGCTGCTCGGCGGCGTCGTCTTTGGGGCCACTAGCGGTCTGTTGCTCTACAGCTTTCTAGTAAGCGCCGCAGTCGCGTCGGCCGACAGGCGTGTCGCCAGCAGCACGGGGGGCGCGATTTAACGCCTCGCGCGAGGCGCTGGCAATCGCGGCTGAATGCCCCATTGAACCGACCACCAACCCTTTGGGAACTAAAGGACGACCCCATGTCGATTCTGAAACGTCATGTCATCGAAGGGAAGGATCGCACCGCCACCATCCAGGCGCTGCAGGGTTGCCTGATCGACTTGATCGACATGGCGTTACAAGGCAAGCAAGCGCATTGGAACGTAGTGGGGCCGAACTTTAGGTCGATCCACCTCCAGCTGGACGAGATCATCGCGACGACTCGCGAAGCCTCGGACGCCGTGGCGGAGCGGATTGTCACCCTAGCGGAGTCTGCCGACGGACGCGCCGCAACGGTAGCCGCCGGCAGCCATCTCGAGCCTTACCCATCAGGGTTGCAGCAGGTCGGAACGACGGTGACGCTCATCGCCGACCGGCTGCAGGCCGTCACTAGGGAATTGAGAAACGCGATAAGAGTGGTTGCGGAAGCCGACCCAGTCAGCCAGGACCTGTTGATTGGCGCCACCCAGAATTTGGAGAAGCACCTGTGGATGGTGCAAGCTCAGGAGGGCTAATCCGTCGCCTCATCGCCGCTGCACTCACGGTCATCGGCCGAGCCCCTTCCCGTTGACCCGCTAATAACGTCATAACGTAAGCGGCGACAACTCGACGAATCAACTCAAAGGAGAGTCGCCCCGAAAGCTCCGATTAGTCGAGCTTCGACGGCGCTAACTCATCATGCCACGTCTACTATCGATTGATGACGATCGTTCGGTTCATCACCTTGTGCGAGTCGCCCTGGAAGGGATCGGCGTCGAAGTCACTTCCGCGTTGACCGCAAGAGAAGGCATTGAAGCGATCGAGGCGTCGTCCCCCGACGCGGTGCTGCTGGATGTCATGCTGCCCGACATGTCGGGCCTCGACGCCTTCAAGCTGATCCGCGACCGAGACCCGAAGCTGCCGGTTATCATCGCGACCGCCGCCGGGAGCAGCGACACGGCGATCGAGGCGATGAAACTCGGCGCGTTTGACTATCTGACGAAGCCGATCGACGTCGATACGCTCGAGAAACACGTCTCCAACGCCATCGAGTCGCGGCGGCTCGCGAACGTCCCCGTCGGGATGGGCAACCTCACCAAGCCCGAGGATCGCGGGGGCGACGACTTTGTTGGGCGCTGCCCGGCGATGCAGGAGGTGTTCAAATCGATCGGCCGCGTGGCGCCACAGGACGTCCCGGTGCTGGTGCGTGGCGAGAGCGGCACCGGCAAGGAGTTGGTGGCCCGCGCGATCTTCCAGCACAGCCTCCGCAGCAAGGGTCCGTTCCTGGCGGTCAACTGCGCAGCCCTCTCCGAGACCCTGCTGGAGAGCGAACTGTTCGGGCACGAGAAGGGCGCCTTCACCGGCGCCCACGACCGCCGCATCGGCAAGTTCGAGCAGTGCGATGGCGGCACGATCTTCCTCGACGAGGTGGGCGACATGTCCCCCAGCGTGCAGAGCAAGGTCCTGCGCCTGCTGCAGCAACAGACCTTCGAGCGCGTCGGCGGCAACACGACGATCAAGACCAATGTCCGGATCGTCTCCGCGACGAACCGCGACCTCGAGACCATGTGCGAGAAGGGCGACTTCCGCAACGACCTGTTTTACCGGCTCAACGGTTACACGATCACCCTGCCGCCGCTGCGGGACCGCGGCGACGACCGCGTGATGATGCTCCAGCACTTCCTGGCTCAGTTGAATCGCGAGCTCGGTCGCGACGTGCACGGCGTCGCGCCGGACGCGATCGAGCGGTTGCTAGCTTACGACTGGCCGGGCAACGTCCGCGAAATGCAGAGCGTCGTCAAGCAAGCGATGCTCCACTGCTCCGGCCCCGTGCTGATGGCGTCGGCCTTGCCGGCCGAGATGCAATCGTCCGCGATCAAAATGGCGAAGCCGACCTCGGGCTCGTCTAACGGCGAGTCGGCGCCCGTCGACACGCCAGCGGAAAATGGCCATTCCCGCACCAATGAACCGGCAGCGTTTGCGGGCTTCATCGCCAAAGGTCTCTCCGAAGCACGCGGCGATCTCTACGCAGAGACCCTCGCGTTTATGGAGAAAGAGCTGCTCACCCGGGTCCTGACCCACACGGGTGGCAACCAATCCGAGGCGTCCCGCATCCTTGGCATCACCCGCGGCAGTCTCCGCAACAAGATCCGCACCAACGGGATCGTCATCGGCCCGGACGTGCACGTCGAAAGCCAGCACGTCGAAGGCCGAGAGCACGCGGAAACTTAATGTCATGTCCAGATGTGATGTCGGCGGTGGATGGCGAGTGGGCGACGGATCGGCCTAATGAAGTCGATCGAGCCGCCGTCCCTAGCGGGCGTCTCCCGCCGCCGATCGCCGGTAGTCCTCGAGGAACGCGATCAAGTCGTCGCAGTGGCCATCGACACGGTCCAGCAACAGAGGGATCGCTTCGACGTCGCTCTGCTTGGCGGCCTCTTCCAGGTCGCGCGCGGCCGCGACCGTCGGGTGAGCGTCGAAATTCGCCGCCAAGCCTTTCAGGCTGTGGGCCGTCCGATGCAGTGTCGGCAAGTCGCTCTGCTGGTAGCTCTTGCGGAGAGTCTTCCGCAGTTGCGGAGAGTCTTCCACGAAGAAGCCGATCATATCGCACAACAAATCCTTGTCGTCGCGCAGCCGCGCCAGCGCGGTCGGTAGGTCGGCCACGGGTGGTTCGCTGGGCCGGTCGGTCGCGTTCATATCGAGTTGCATTTTCGCATTGAGCGGTTGAGTAGGGTTCGCTTCCAAACGGGGCGCGTCGCCCGCGCTCTCGACAAGATCGAGCAGTTCAGCAAGGTCCAGGGGCTTCGCCAAGTAGCCGTTCATCCCCGCGCGGAGGCAACGCTCTCGGTCGCCGCGGAGGTTATGGGCCGTCATCGCCAGGATCGTCGTGGGCCGGCATGACACGGCGCGCTCTTGTTCGCGGATCGCCTCGGTCGCCTGCAGGCCATCGACGATCGGCATCTGGACATCCATCAGGACGAGGTCGTAAGCGTCGCAGTCAAAAGTTTCGATCGCTTCGCGGCCGTTCACCGCGACGACAACCTCGTGACCGCGGCGCTGGAGGACGCGCTGCACCACCTTGCGGTTAGCGGGCGTGTCTTCGACGAGCAGCACCCGTCGAGGGGGAGCTGGCGGCCGGTCGTAGAGACCCAGTCGCGACTCTCCGTCGAGCGCGGCGGCGCCGGTCGCCTGCGAGACGGCGCTGAACAGCTGCGACTGGCTGATCGGCTTCTGGACGAACGCCGTTGCGCCGGCCTCGGCGCAACGGCGGCTGAACTCGAGGCGGTCAGTCGTAGAGGACATGAGGATCGGCTTCGTCCTGAGGTTCCGATCGCCCTCAATGTGCGAGGCCACGGAGAAGCCATCGATGTCCGGCATCTGCGCGTCGATGACGGCCAGGTCGTAGGGCGTCCCCGAGTCCGCGGCCTGGCGGAGACGGCGCAGAGCGGCGCGACTCGGCCGCGTCGGCCACCATCTGCCACGCGCCGAGCTGCTCGACGAGGGCCAACCGGCTGGCCGCATTGTCATCGACCACCAACACCGATAAGCCCCGGATCTGCTCGAAATTGGCGGGCTCGGGTGGGGGCGGTCGGTCTACCGGGATCGGCAGCGTGACCTCGAACCAGAAGCGGCTGCCGCGGCCTAACTCACTCTCAACGCACAGCTGGCTACCGAAACATTCGACGAGATGGCGGGTGATTGTCAGTCCCAGGCCCGAGCCCCCATAAAGGCGGATCGAAGACCCATCGACCTGGGTGAAGGGGGCAAAAATCCGCCCCAAGTCCTTCTTGCTAATCCCGATCCCCGAATCGGCAACGCTGAGCCGCAGTCGGCAGCGACCGCTTTCGTTCACCACGGGCGTCGCTTCGACGACCACCTGTCCCTGGGCGGTGAACTTCACCGCATTGCCGATCAAGTTCGTCAGCACCTGCCGCAATCGGGCGGGATCGCCGACCACCCGCGGGGGCGTCCCCGGTGCGACGCGGCACACCAGCTCGACGCCCTTAGTGTGCGCGGCGGCGCCCATGATTTTACTCGCCGTCTCGATCGTCTCGCGGAGATCGAACTCGACTTCGTCCAGCTGGAAGGCGTCACTCTCGAACCGCGACAGGTCGAGCACGTCATTGATGAGGTGGACCATCGTCTCGGAGGAGTCGCGGATCGTCTCCAGACAGTCTCGCAGCTCCGTCGACAGTTCTTCTTCCAACGCCAGCGCCGTCATCCCGATGATGGCGTTCATCGGCGTCCGCAGTTCGTGGCTGACATTCGCCAAGAAGCGGCTCTTGGTCGCGCTGGCGGATTCGGCGGCGGCAAGGGCCTCGCGCAGCGCGTCGGCGCCCCGGACCCGGTCGGTGATGTCGCGCTCGATCGTCGCAAAGCCGGTGACCTCCCCCGCCCCGTCCCGCAAGGGGAACCCGCAAATGGCCACCGGAAAGCTCTCTCCGCAGGCGCGGAGCCGGACGGTTTCAAAGTGCGGAACGGACTCTCCCGCCCTCGCTGCCGTGACGATCCGGTCGATCTCGTCGCGGCGATCGGGAGGAACAAAGCGCTCGATCGGTTGCCCCACAGCCTCTTCGCAACGGAGCCCGAACACCTCCTCGGCTCCTCGATTCCACGCCTCGACGACGCCCTCGAGGGAGTACGCGACGATGGCGTCGCTACAGGACGCCATGACAGCCGACAACAACCCGCCTGGCCCCGGTGGGTTCGCGCTTGTCGTCTCATCGCTCATCTAAGGTGCCGCCTTCGACGAATGCACGGGACTTCATCCCAGCCCGCAGGCCTACTTCTCTCGATCCTTCCCTTGAACTTCAAGGTCCAATCGCTGCTGAACTTCGGGGTTTAGAGCCCTTTCAAACTTCGAGGTTGACGTTTTTTTGGCGGGCGCCATGCCGCCTAGCTTGGGGGGGTTCATTATGCTCGGGCCCGAGAACTCTTGCGTCTTCTGAAGGAACGACCACACCTCTAGCTCCTAGCTAGTACCTAAGGGGACCGAGTCGGATGGCGGCAAATAAACCTAGGTGGTCGGTCACCGACCACCTGGTTGAAGTCACGCCATTTCGAGCGTCCTTTCCCCCCAGGGCTGCCCCGTACCGACGGGCGCGCCTTCGGCAGGACTGTCGAAGGAGCAGTGCAGCCCCCTCTCCCCATCTCCTTAGGAACGGGCGGCAAGGCGACTTAGTGGCGTGCAAAATCGCGTATAACCCGCCCGCTGTCCTCCCCCGAAAAACCACCCTGCGAAGAAGCAGGGGCCGTGGACGCCTAGCCACGACCACCGGCTTCGTTCATTGCTGGACACGCCCACTGTGGATGCCCCAACGTGGATGCAGGCCAAGCTCTACCACCTTCCGGGGCAAGTGCTGTGCCGCGCCGGCCCATCGGCTTGCCGGCACGCCGTTCGCTGTTGAGAATTGCGGAGGTAAATCCTCCGTGACGCTCCACCCTTCGGGGAAAATCCTCGCCTATGACCGGCTTTCTCCTCGATACCGAGGGATTTCCTGCGCGGTGGAATTGCGGGACGGCGTGGCTGCAGGAGCCATGGCTGGGCTGGACCCATATTGTCGCCGATGTCGCCATTGCGGCGGCCTATATGGCAATCCCCCTGTTGCTCCTGGTCGCGTTGCGCCGCGCGCGGCACCTGCCGGCCCCGCGTCTGCTGCTGCTGTTCGCGATCTTCATCCTCGCCTGCGGGTCAACCCACCTGATCGACGCCATCATCTTTTGGCATCCCGTGTACCGACTTTCGGCGGTGGCGAAGGTGGTGACGGCTATCGCCTCGTGTCTGACGGCGGTCGTCCTGGCGTATTACCTACCGAACTTGATGCTGTACCGCAGCCCCGCGGAGTTACAGGTCGAGGTAGAGCGGCAAACTCTCCGGCTGGGCGACGTGAAGAATCGGCTCTCAATGGCCCTCGCGGCGGGGTCGATGGGCGCCTGGGAGTGGGACCTCGATTCGGGGGAAGTCCGAAACGACGCTACCCAGACTGAATTGATCGGCCTGCCCGGCCGGCCCGGCGCCGACGACGACGAGGTGATCATCCAGGCGTCGCAGTTCTTTGCACTCGTCCGCGAGGAGGATCGCGCCGAACTGGAGCGCGTCCTCGGCGAAGCCATCGACACGGGCGCTCCCTACAGCCACGTCTTTCGGATCAAGACGCCAGCCGGGAAGGTGAAGTGGATTTCTAGCCGCGGGCGGCTTGTCCAAGACCCCGGTGGGCCCCGCCGTCTGGTCGGCGTCAATTACGATGTCAGCGCTCAGAAGATAACCGAGCAAGAGCTCGCCAACGCCCGCCTCGAGGCTGAGGCCGCCAGCAACGCCAAGAGCCAGTTCCTCGCCAACACGAGCCACGAGATCCGCACGCCGCTGACGGCGATCCTGGGATGCGCCGAGTCGCTGGTGCGTGAGTCCCCCAACGATTCCATCGCCGTCACCGCGAGCCTGATCCAGCGGCAGGGGCAACTGCTGCTGCACCTTTTGAATGACGTGCTCGACCTCTCGAAGATCGAAGCCGGGCGGCTCACGGTCCGCAAACAAGGGGCCTGCGACGTGTTGGCCTTGGCCGAGGACATCCGCTCCCTGATGCAACCCCTGGCCCTCGCCAAAGGGCTCTCGTTCACGCTCGACGTCGAACCCGCCCTCCCCCGCCACCTCCAGACGGACCCCGCTCGGTTACGCCAGATTCTATCGAACCTCGTGTCCAATGCGATCAAGTACACCAAGCAGGGTTCGGTAGAGCTGTCGGTCGCGTTGAGCCGGGAGAACGGGGTAAGCGAGATGGTCTTCTGCGTTATCGACACGGGGATCGGCATCCCCGAAGACCAGCGAGACGCCGTTTTCGACGCGTTCCACCAGGCCCACGACGGAACCCTTCCCGGCGCCGCTTCGCATAGCATCAACAGCGGCGCCGGCCTTGGGTTGGCGATCTCCTCGCGCTTGGCGATGCTCCTGGGGGGCCGGCTCACGCTGGAGAGCGAACTCGGCAAGGGATCGACCTTCTGCCTGCGGCTGCCGTACATCGAGCCGCCCATGCAGCGCCTACGGAGCATCGCCGACCGCCGCGCCCGTCAGTCGGGTTCGTCGGTGAAGGTCGATCGACGCGGCGCTATCCTGGTCGCCGAAGACACGGCTAGCATCCAGTTCTTGCTACGCAAGATTCTGACGCCGCACGCGACGCGACTCGACTTCGTCGATGACGGCCAATCGGCCCTCGAACGGATCAACGCCGCCCACGACGCGGGCGAGCCCTACGACGTGCTCTTGCTCGATATGAACATGCCGGTGATGTCCGGCTACGAGGCGGCCAAGCGGATTCGAGCGGCCGGCGATTTGATCCCGATCATCGCGTTGACGGCCAGCGCCATGCTCGGCGACCGCGAGCGCTGCCTCGAGGCCGGTTGCAACGCCTACGTCCCCAAGCCGATCGACTGGAGTCTGCTTGAGTCGGAGGTGCAATCGGCTTTCGAGCCCGCCTAGCCCTCCGCAGTCGATCGGCCGTCGAGACGAAACCCGATAGAAAAAAAGAGCCCCGCCCCTTCGCAAGAGAAGAGACGGGGCTCCGGGACGCTAGTCGTTACGATCCGAGAGCAGATCATTGCTGGGGGACACGGCGGTTCTGGCGGTTCTGCTGAAGGCCGTTGCGGTCACCTTGTACTCCCGTGCGATCGTAAGCCCCATACTGGCGGTCGTTCTTTTGCTGCCAGGTCGGGTCGGCCATGTTGGGCCAATGATCCTGGTTAAAGCCTTCGGCGTCCTCCAACTGCTCGGCGTTGACGTTCAAGACAAAGATCTCGTCGCCATCGCGGACGGTGCTCTTAAGGGACTTGAAGGGAATCGCGTGCAGCTCGTCGCCGAGGCCGAGGAATCCGCCCGTCGACAGAGCGGCGTAACGGACCTGCCCAGAATTCTTGTCGAGCACCACGTCCGAAATCGTGCCCACCTGCTCGTCTTCATTATTGTAGACGGCGACATTCATTAACTGGCTGGCGCGGATCAGTCCCCTCGGGACAGCGTTGTCAGCCCGATCGACGTTGTCATCAGCCGCGTTCCGATCATCGACGTTGACGCGGTTGGCTTCGTAGGTCTGAGCGACACCGGGTTGGGCCGCGGTTTGCTGGGCTAAGACCAAACCCGGTGTAAGGCCCAGTGTCATGGCGACACCTAGAATTGAGTACTTCATCTTTCCTTCTCCAACTGATTGAGGTGTACGAGCGCGCCGGTGGCAACAGTGCCACGCCGCGTGAGAACGGCGCGGAGGGATCGGATGCGAAGCCTTGCCCCACCGATCGTGATCCCCCACGTGAGGTGACAATGCGGTTAAGCGAAAGGCGTGCCAGTATCAACGTGGGCCGCCGACGCGCAGAAAACGGCGTAATCCGTTTCGCACACAAGGGAGCCCTGCAAGGAATGAAACCGCTTCGGCTCCACGTCGGCCATTCTCCTCCCCACAACCGTACCGACCTCGCCGAGGACATCCGCGATCGCGCGGTCGCAATGCATCACGGCCCTTGAAGCCACTGGCTGAAAAGCGACCACTCTGCGCGCCCGGAACCCACGCCCACATCGCCCGTTGGCGGCCGCGGGACTTGTTCGCTGTCTTCTACAGCGGCTATGCCGATTCTCTCCCGTTTGCTCACCGGGTCACCCATTGGCACGGGGGTTGCCCAACGTGAGGTGAAGACAGCCCGCTGGGCTCATCCGGAAACCTGGGCTGCAACACCGAATACGGGGCCCACAATCGTCCTCTCACTGGAGCTAACGATCATGCGTTCTACTCTCCGTCAATTCGCCGTGACTGCCGCCTTCGCGGGTTTGGCCGCTTTCACCGGCTGCCAAGAGTCCACCACCTATGAAGCTGAGAAGCCGGTCCTCGACAACCCGGCCGTCGAAGAAGAGGCGGCTGTCAATCAAGACTACGACGCCGATAACGAAACGATTGGCGAGAGTATGGAAGAGGCCGGTGAGGACGTCGCCGACGCGGTGACCCCCGACCGCACCATTAGCGACGTCGACACGCCCCTCGGCGATGTCGAAGTCAGCGAAGATCCCGCTACGGGCCGCAAGCGTGTCGATGTCGATACCCCGCGGGCCAATGTCGATGTCGATGCCGACAGCGCCAACGAATAAGCGATCGCCTCAAAGCGGCGCGATTTCCTTGCCCCTCCTGACGCGGCCATCCCATCTCTGGATGGAGTGACCGCCGACGGAGGGGCTTTCTTTCGTCGGCAAGGAAGATCCTCACCGCGGAAGGCGCCGGCCACGGGAAAGCTACCCCGCACGCCGTGTCTTCAGGCCCACTGCTACTGGAAAAACGCCATCGTCTCGATCGCGGCGGCGACCACCACCATGAAACCGACCGTCCCGACGCCGAAGCGCACCGCGTGGCGGAGGATCGAGGGCATGTCTTCGTGCCGCGTCGCGGCGTAGACGAGGCTCACCGCCAACAGCAGCGGCGGCGCGTAGAGCAGCCGATTTACTTCGGCGATGAGCGGCAGCATTTCCATCCGGGCGTTTCCCTTGCATTGGCGGCTAGCGATGTAGCGTAATCAGTCGGCCGCCGAGTCGGGCGGCGAGTCTTTTTCGACCGGCTCCTCTTCGGCAAGCATGGGCCCGGAGTGCGCATCGTAGATCACCAGCAGGTTGAGCAGCCCAGCGATGACCGTGTAGACCATCCCCACCTCGAAGCGGAAGCCGAGGTCATAACGGCGCTTCGCCGGCCCGTTGGGGTGCTGCACCCTCTCACCCGACTCATCGATCGAGGTCAGGTCCATGCGCCGCGCCCGCGCGTCGCGCTCGTCCATCGGCGGCGGATAGAGCGCCGGGATCAGCAGCGGGCCCTCGCCCGCCATGTAGCGTGAGCGTTCGAGCCAGCCCGGGATGGCCACCACGCCAATTCCGGACTGACAAATGAAGGGCCAGCCGTCGTAGAGGTACGCACGGATCGGGCTCAGCGGCAGGGTCGAGGCGTACGCCACCTTCCCCTCGCCGATCACCATGCCGGCGACGAAGAGCGTCACGATCGACGCCATGAACAGCACGCCTTTGGCGCGACGTCCCTGGTACAAGTGGCCCAACCCCGGAAAAAGCCACGCCAGCAGCGCAGCGAGCTTTGGACTGGGCAGGGGGACGGGCGCTGGTTCGGAGGGGTTGGCCAAGGGGCGGCAAGGGGTCGAGGCTTGGGACGAGGAAGCGAATCGGCGATTCTACGCCCGCCGCCCCGTTCGCGGCTAGCCGATCGACCGGGCCGCAATCGCCGAGTTTTTGGGAGGCGGCCCCGGTCAAGGCGCGCATCGATGCCGTGGTGCGCCCCCTTCGGCGCCATTTGCAGTCCAGCCGCGTGTAGACTGAGGGGCGGCCTCTGGACCCCCTCCCTCCCTCGGCAGGAGACCTACGACGATGCCATCGTCTCGGCGATACCGAACTGGCGCACTTCTGGTGAGCTTCGCGGCTGCGACCTTGACGCTTGCCGCCTACGGCGCTGGCCGGACCGCGCCGGGCGCCAACGGCCCCGACGACGACCTCCAGGAGGACGATTCCACCGCGGCCGCCGCGCCGGTGTCCGCAACGACACAGTTGGATTACGGCCGGGCGGTCGAAGATTTCCAGGGCCAGATCGCCCAGGTCTACGAACAGACAACGCAAGACCCGCCCGAGTTGCGGCGTCGGGCCGCCGCTTGGATGAGAACGATCGCCCGCGCCGACGCCGATCTCGGCGGCGCTCCGACCTGGGATGCGATTTATCAGCAAGGCGAGGCGCTGCTCGAAGCCGGCTGCGAGCATCCGCTGGTGGTCAACTACGCGGGCCAGTTCGACATGCTCCGCGGACGCCTCCAGCGGAGCGTCCAGAGGAGCGAACTTTCATCGGCGCCCTTGCTCTCCGGCGAGTACGGCGCGCTGGCCCGGTACCACGCCGCCGTCCGCTTGATGCGGCTGGGCTTCTTCAACGCCCGGCAGCAGCGCTTCCTCACCGAGCAGCAGGCCGGAGAAGCGTGGCTGGAACTGGCCGCGAGCGAGCCCGACTCGATGCGTCAGCGCATCCTCTGGTCCTATCTCAACTACCTCACCGGCAACGCCTGGAATCGGCCCGCCGCCGCCGAGCTGGTCGTGAAGGCGGCCAATGACGATCGCCTGCACGGCTGGCTCCGCGCGATGGCCGCCGGCAAAGCCGCTTACGACAAGGCCTGGCGTCTGCGTGGCGGCGGCTACTCCTCGGAAGTCGACGACGACAAATGGCAAGGGTTCTTCGACGCCATCGCCGAAGCGAAAGAGCATTACACCACCGCTTACGACCTTGAGCCGGACCATCCCGAGGCGGCCGCCCAACTCGTGGCTGTCGCGAACTGCGAAAACGACGCCGACGCCGAGACCATCCGCCACTGGTTCGACGAGGCCCGCGCCGCGCAGATCGACTACTTCCCCGCCTACGAGCACCTCCTGTGGGCGATGAAGCCGCAGTGGCGCGGCGACCTCGGCGTCATGTACGGTCTTGCGCAAGAGTGGTACGCCGAGGGCGCCTACGATACGAACGCCCCGTGGATGACGGCCAAGGCGGTCTTCGACATCGGGCGGACGACGGGCAGTTGGGACAAGCTCTTAAAATCCGAGGCGCCCTACACCCTGGTGATGTCGGCGCTGCAGGCGATGGCCGACGACCCGGGGCACGACCCCGCGGTGCGACGCGACTTCACCCGCGCGGTGCTGCTGACGCACGTCGTCGCCGTCGCCATCTGCGGCAACCATGAGGACGAGGCCTTGACCGCCCTCGAAACGCTCAGCGACGAAGGCCTCTCACTCGACGCCGACACGCTCCGCTCGTACGAGCTGCAGCCCGAGCTCCATCTCCCGCGGCTCTACGCACGGCGCGGCAAGGCGGCCGAGCAGGTCGCGGCGCTCGCTCTGCTGACCGACGAGGACAAGCGGGCTAACCGCGCGGCCCTCGTCCGCACGGTCGAGGCCTACCAGGAGGCGAAACGCCAGACCGACGACCCCCGCGCCGATGCTTACTTCGACCATTGGGTCCGCATCTACTCGATGGAACGCGACTACCACGACGGCCAGTGGGCGACGCCCGCGTTTGACCCCTCTTTTAATGATTGGTACCGACCCGTCGAAGGCCTCTGGGAGGTCGAGTCGCCCACGTCCGCAGTCTCTCGGCAGTCCGACGTTTCCGGAGCGCCGCACCTGTGGACCCCCTGCCAGCTCGGCGACTGCTACGAGGTGGAGTTCGACATCGAGCCGCTGTTCGAGACCGGCAAGTCGGCCTGGAATGGGGTCAAGATCGGCGGCGACGAGAAGCACTATTACTTCTGGCTGAACCGCGAGCTCTCCGGCGTGTCGGTTTCCGAAGGCGCCGATTGCGCGACCGTCTACCCGGTTAAGCCGAAGGCCCGGTATCGGATCGGCGTCCGCGTCTGGCCCGGTTATGGCGAGATGTGGGTCGATGGCGAGAAGCGCTTCGCGCAACCGCTCGAGGAGTTCCAGCCGAGCGGCTACTTTGCGCTGGCGTCGGTCCCCCGCACGGGGCACGGCGCTGAGGTGCGCTACAGCAACGTCCGCTTCCGCAGGCTCGAGCCCCGCGAGAGCGAGGACGCCGAAGCGGTAGAATCCGCGGGTGAGTAAAGCCGCCGCTCGGCTCTCGCCTCCCGGGCCCGATGCCTAGCAACCACTCCTTGTCCCCGCATGCCCCACGCCCATCACCACCCCGCCCCCGCCAACTACGGCAAGGCGTTTGCCATCGGCGTCGCCCTCAACGTGCTGTACGTCGTCGTCGAGGCGGGCTACGGCTTCTACTCGGGATCGCTGGCCCTGCTTTCGGACGCGGGACACAACCTTAGCGACGTCATCGGACTGCTGCTGGCTTGGGGCGGGCACGCGCTGACGTCGGTCGCGCCGTCGCCGCGGCGCACCTACGGGTGGCGTGGGGCGTCGGTGCTGGC